>JAMFSN010000004.1 GCA_026225295.1 Frankia alni | reverse complement strand
TCGGTCTACCGCGCCCGCGCGGTGGTGTCACCCGGGTCGGGTGGGTCGCCCGCGCCACCAGCTGGATTCCGCCGTGCCCCAGCCCTGTCGTCTGGGCAGGTGGGGTGTGGACCAGACTGCGGGGTTGTGAGTGAGCGAGGTGTCGGTCGGCCCGGTGCCGATCGACCTCGGCCTCGACCCGCCCGTCCGGTTGCGGAGCGTGCGGGCGGGGGGCGGTCGCACGCGTCCCGGGGTGGCCGCGGTGGCCGGTCTTCCGGTCATTCCCACGGTCATTCCCATGGGCCGTCGGTACCGGGGACGCGTACCCAGCGCCTTGTGCTCGCGGCGGTGCTGGCGCCGATCTTTCTGGCGGTCGTTGGCGGCGTGTTCGCGTTGTGGCCGGCCTCCCAGCACCCGCCGGTTCCGGCGAGTCTGCTGGGTCCGGACAACCGTCCGGTGTCATTCGTCAGCGCGACCGTTCGGGCGGCGCGGCGCGGCCCGTGCGGCGAGAACGGCTCAGCGGGGGTCCCGCCCGCCGCGCTACCGACGACGGGTCCGGCGTCGATCGCGTGTCTGGAGTTGGATGTCCACCTGACGGGCGGGCCGAACGCGGGGACCGACTCCCACCTGGAGCAGTCGATCGACTCTGCCCTGCTGACCGTCCGGGCCGGTGACCAGGTCCGACTCGGCAGCGCCCCGGACCTGGAGGGTAAGCCCAGCTACTACGTCGCGGACTTCCAACGCGGACTTCCGCTCGCCCTGCTCGCGTTCGTGTTCGGGGCGGTCGTCGTCGCCGTTGCCCGTTGGCGTGGTCTCGCGGCGCTCGCCGGGCTGGCTCTCACGGTGGCGACCCTGCGGTTCTTCGTGCTGCCGGCGTTGTTGGAGGGACGGTCACCGCTCGGGGTGGCGCTCGCCGGATCCGCGGCGTTGTTGTTCGTCCTGCTCTACCTCGGGCACGGGCTGTCCGTACGTACCTCGACCGCGCTCGTGGGGACGCTGGCGAGCCTGGCGCTCACCGGGCTGCTGGCCGGCGGCACGATCGCCGTCACCCACCTGACCGGCCTGGGGTCCGACGACGACACCGCCCTCAAGACCGCCGCCGGCCAGGTGAGCTTGACCGGCCTGTTAGCCGCCGGGCTGATCATCGGATCCCTCGGCGTCCTCAACGACGTCACCGTCACCCAGGCATCGTCGGTGTGGGAACTCGCGGCCGCCTCCCCGAAGGCGAAACCGCCGCGGCTCTACCGGGCGGGCATGCGGATCGGACGTGACCACATCGCCTCCGCTGTCTACACGGTCGTGTTCGCGTATGCCGGCGCCGCGCTTCCGTCCCTCCTGCTGTTCACCCTGGCCGGTCGGTCCAGCTACGACACCTTCACCGGTGAACTTGTCGCCGAGGAGGTTGTCCGTACTGCCGTGGCCGGCATCGGTCTCGTCGCGTCCGTCCCCATCACCACCGCCCTGGCCGCGGTACTCGCGGCCAGCCCCGGGCGCGGCCGGCCCCGCCCGGCCCGCGAACACCCCAGCGAACCGACCACCATCAGTGGCATGGACAACGGCTTTCACCAGCCCAGTTGATGGTGTCGACCGCGCGGTCAGCATCGTGGCCAGGACGTCCAGCTGTGGAGCGGGTGGTGCCGCCGGCCCAGGAGTTTGAGCCTTGCCATCTACCGGGTGGGGTTCTCAGGCGGCGTGGGGTCCGTGCTCGTGGAACGCGGCGCCGACCTGGTCGGCGAGCGCGGTGGCGACGAGCCGCTGCTCGAGGCTGGGCCGCGCCTCGGGCGCGGCGGTGAACAGAAACCGTCCCGCG
>JAMFSN010000240.1 GCA_026225295.1 Frankia alni | reverse complement strand
GTGCGGGACCCCAGCTTCGTCAACCTGCAGGCGGTACCGGCGATGACCGAGGGCGGCCAGGTGGCGGACGTCATCGTCGCCGTCGCGTCGGTCGACCCGGTGCTGGGAGGAGTGGACCGGTGACTTTCCCTGACGAGACGGTCACGGAGGCCCGCTCGATCATCGAGCGCTACCCCGCGGGACGTTCGCGCTCGGCGCTGCTGCCGATGCTGCACCTCGTCCAGTCGGTCGAGGGCTGCGTGACGCCCGAGGGCGTGAAGTTCTGCGCCGAGCAGCTCGGGCTGACCACCGCAGAGGTCGGCGCGGTGGCGACCTTCTACACGATGTACAAGCGTCGGCCGGTCGGCGACTGGCTGGTCTCGGTGTGCACGAACCTGTCGTGCACGCTGCTGGGCGGCCAGGAGATCTTCGACGACCTCTCCAGGCATCTCGGGGTCGGCCACGACGAGGCGACCGCCGACGGCACGATCACCTTCGAGCACGCCGAGTGCCTGGCCGCCTGCGACTACGCGCCGGTCATGACGGTCAACTACGAGTTTTACGACCACGTCGACCCGGCCTCGGCGCGCGGCCTCGTCGACGCGCTCGGGAACGGCGAACGCCCGGCCCCGACCCGGGGCGCGCCGCTGTGCACGTTCGCGGAGATCTCCCGGGAACTGGCCGGGCTGCCGCCGGCCCGGGCCGACGCCGTCGCCGGGCCGGCCGCCGGGGTCCCGTCCCTGGCCGGTCTCCTGATCGCCGAGCGGGACTCCCGCCAGGCCTCGGTCGCGGACGAACCGCCCGCGCCGGCAACCACGTCGGCGTCCTCTGATGGGGGTAGTTGAGCAATGCCCGTCACCCCGGTACTGACCCGGCGCTGGAACACCGCCAACGTCCACACGCTCGAGGCCTACGAGCAGGCCGACGGCTACCAGGCCCTGCGGCAGGCGTTCGACCTGGCGCCCGATGACATCATCAAGATCGTCAAGGACTCCGGCCTGCGGGGCCGCGGCGGCGCCGGGTTCCCGACCGGCATGAAGTGGGGCTTCATCCCCCAGGGCGACGGCAAGCCGCACTACCTGGTCATCAACGCCGACGAGGGCGAGCCGGGGACCTGCAAGGACGCCCCGCTGATGATGATCGACCCGCACTCGCTGGTCGAGGGCATCATCATCGCCTCGTACGCCGTCCGGGCCACCAACGCCTACGTCTACGTGCGCGGCGAACTGGTCCACGCGGCCCGCCGGCTGCGCGCGGCGGTCGCCGAGGCCTACGCGGCCGGGTACCTCGGCACCAATATCCTCGACAGCGGCTTCGACCTCGACCTGGTCATCCACAGCGGGGCCGGGGCCTACATCTGCGGCGAGGAGACAGCGCTGCTGGACTCGCTGGAAGGCCGCCGGGGCCAGCCCCGGCTGCGCCCGCCGTTCCCGGCCACCCACGGGTTGTACGCGTCGCCGACGGTGGTCAACAACGTCGAGACGATCGCCAGCGTCCCGTTCATCATCAGCGGGGGCGTCGAGGAGTTCCGCTCGCTGGGCCGGGAGCGTTCGCCCGGACCCAAGATCTTCAGCCTGTCCGGGCACGTCACCCGGCCCGGGCAGTACGAGGTGCCGATGGGCACCACCCTGCGCGAGCTGCTGGACATGGCCGGCGGCGTGCGGGAGGGCCGGGCGCTGAAGGCCTGGACCCCGGGTGGCTCGTCGACCCCGATGCTGACCGCCGAGCATCTGGACGCGCCGCTTGACTTCGAGGGCATGGTCGAGGCCGGTTCGCTGCTCGGTACGGCCGCGCTGATGATCATGGACGACACCACGTGCATGGTCCGGACGGCGCTGCGGCTCGCCCAGTTCTACGCCCACGAGTCGTGCGGCAAGTGCACCCCGTGCCGGGAGGGCACCACCTGGCTGGTGTCGATCCTCAAGCGCCTGGAGAACGGGGTCGGCGACCAGCAGGACATCGACACGTTGCTGGACGCCTGCGACAACATCTTCGGCCGGGCGTTCTGCGCGCTGGCCGACGGCGCGGTCAGCCCGATCGTGTCGGGGATCAAGTTCTTCAAGGACGAGTTCGTCGCCCACTACACCGAGGGTGGCTGCCCGTTCGCGGACACCCGCTCCACCGTCCTCGCCGGAGCCCACTGACGTGACATCGCCAACCTTGCCCGCCGGTGGGACGCCCGCCGCCGAGCCCGCCGCGCCGCCCGCACCCGTCGACACCGTCACGTTGACGGTCGACGGGCTCCCGGTCACGGTGCCCAAGGGCACGTTGATCATCCGGGCCGCCGAGCTGGTCGGCGTCGAGATCCCGCGCTTCTGCGACCATCCGCTGCTCGACCCGATCGGCGCCTGCCGGCAGTGCATCGTCGACGTCGAGGGCCAGCGCAAGCCGGTCGCCTCCTGCACGACGACGGTCGCCGACGGCATGGTGGTCGGGACCCAGCTGACCTCCCCGGTGGCCCGCAAGGCCCAGGCCGGGACGCTGGAGTTCCTGCTGCTCAACCACCCGCTGGACTGCCCGATCTGCGACAAGGGCGGGGAGTGCCCGCTGCAGAACCAGTCGATGGCCAATGGCGCGTCGACCTCCCGGTTCCGCGAGCAGAAGCGCACCTACCCGAAGCCGATCGCGATCTCGACCGAGGTCCTGCTCGACCGGGAACGGTGCGTCCTGTGCGCCCGCTGCACCCGGTTCTCCGAGCAGATCGCCGGCGACCCGTTCATCGAGCTCTTCGAACGGGGCGCGGCCGAGCAGGTGGCGGTGTCGGCCGACCAGCCGTTCTCGTCCTACTTCTCGGGCAACACCGTCCAGATCTGCCCGGTCGGCGCGCTGACCAGCGCCGCGTACCGGTTCCACGCCCGCCCGTTCGACCTGGTCTCCACGCCGACCGCCTGCGAGCACTGCGCGAGCGGCTGCTCGCTGCGCACCGACCACCGGCGCGGCAAGGTGACCCGGCGGCTGGCCGGCAACGACCCGGCGGTCAACGAGGAGTGGAACTGCGACAAGGGCCGGTTCGCGTTCTCCTACGCGACCGGTCGGGACCGCATCACCCGCCCGTTGATCCGCGACGACGCGACCGGTGAACTCGTCGAAGCGTCCTGGACCGACGCGCTGGCCTGGGCGGCCCGCGGGCTGACCGAGTGCCGCGACCGGCGGGGCGTCGGCGTGCTGGCCGGGGGCCGGCTGACCCGCGAGGACGCCTACGCCTACGGCAAGTTCGCCCGGCTGGCCCTGCGGACCAACGACATCGACGCGCGGGCCCGGACCCACTCGGCCGAGGAAGAGGCGTTCCTCGCCCACGCGGTGGCCGGCACCGGGATCGGCGTCACCTACGCCGACCTGGAGACCGCGCCGACCGTGCTGCTCGCCGGCCTCGAGCCGGAGTAGGAGTCGCCGATCGTCTTCCTGCGGCTGCGCAAGGGCGCGACGAAGAACAAGGTCAAGGTGTTCAGCGTCGCCCCGTTCACCACCGCGGGCCTGGTCAAGACGCTCGGGACGCTGCTGCGCACGGTGCCCGGGGCCGAAGCCGGGGTGCTCGACGGGCTGGCCGCCGCCGGTGAACACGGCGTGGCCGCCGCCGAGCTGCGCGAGCCGGGCGCGGTGATCCTGGTCGGTGAGCGGCTGGCCGAGTCGCCCGGTGCGCTCTCGGCCGCGCTGCGGCTGGCCGACGCGACCGGCGCCCGGCTGGCCTGGGTGCCCCGGCGGGCCGGGGAGCGCGGGGCGCTGGCCGCCGGCGCCCTGCCCTCGCTGCTGCCCGGGGGCCGCCCGGTCGCCGACGCCGCCGCCCGCGCCGAGGTCGGCGCCGTCTGGGGCACCGAGCCGCCGTCCCGGGCCGGGCGCGACACCGCCGCGATCATCGAGGCGGCGGCGGCCGGCCGCATCGACGGGGTCCTGGTGGCCGGGGTCGACCTGGGTGACCTGCCGGACCCGGAAGCGGCCCGGGCTGCCCTGGCCCGGCTGCCGTTCGTGGTCTCGCTGGAAGTGCGCCACTCGTCGGTCACCGACGTCGCCGACGTCGTACTGCCGGTCGCCCCGGTCGCGGAAAAGGCCGGTTCGTTCGTCGACTGGGAAGGCCGGCTGCGGCCGTTCCAGCGGGCCCTCGACACGCCGGCCCTTCCCGACCTGCGGATCCTGCACATGCTGGCCGCCGAGATGGGCGTCGAGCTGGCCCTGCCGGACACCGGCTCCGCGGCCCGCGAGCTCGCTGAGCTCGGGCGGTCCGGCGAAGGGGTCGGCCGCGCGGCCGCGCCGGCCGTCCCGTACGACGACGCCGCGGACGTTCCCGAGCCGGCTGCCGGCCAGGCCGTCCTGGCCACCTGGCATCAGCTCGTCGACGATGGCCGGCTCTCGGACGGCGAGCCGTTCCTGGCCGGCACGGCCCGGGCGCCGGTGGCGCTGCTGTCGCCGGCCACCGCGGCCGAGATCGGCGTCAAGGTCGGTCAGCCGGTCGCGGTGACCACCGACCGCGGCACGATCACGTTGCCGCTCGGGCTGGCCGACCTGCCCGACCGGGTCGTCTGGGTACCCACCCACTCACCGGGCTCGCACGTGCGGGCCGACCTGGTCGCCGGGGCCGGCGCGCTGGTCGGGATCGCCGCCGGGGCTGACCCCGCCGACGCGGGTGACCAGGCCGAGTCCCAGCTGGTGATCAGCGGCGCGACCGGGGGTGTGGCGTGATCGGCCCCACCGCGGCGACGGTGCTGGCCGCGACCGCGCCGGCCGACCCGGACCTGACCGGGTTCGGCCGGGACCCGTTCTGGCTGACCCTCATCAAGGCCGTCGCGGTCTTCGCCTTCCTGCTGCTGATGACGCTGTTCGCGATCGTCTTCGAGCGCAAGGTCGTCGCGAAGATGCAGCAGCGGGTCGGTCCCAACCGGGTCGGGCCCAAGGGCTGGCTGCAGAGCCTGGCCGACGGCGTGAAGCTGATGTTGAAGGAAGACATCATCCCGGTGCTGGCCGACAAGCCGGTGTTCATCCTGGCCCCGATCATCTCGGCGGTGCCGGCGTTCCTGGCCTTCGCGGTCATCCCGTTCGGCCCGGAAGTGTCGATCTTCGGTCACCACACGACGCTGCAGCTCGCCGACCTGCCGGTCGGCATCCTGTACGTGCTGGCGGTGACCTCGCTGGGGGTCTACGGGATCGTGCTGTCGGGTTGGTCGAGCGGCTCGACCTACCCGCTGCTGGGCGCGCTGCGCTCGGCCGCCCAGCTGATCTCCTACGAGGTGGCGAGGAGCCTGTCGTTCATCTCCGTCTTCATCTACTCGGGCACGTTGTCGACGTCGGGCATCGTCGAGCGCCAGCACGGCTGGTGGTACATCGCCCTGGTGCCCTCGTTCGTCATCTACTGCATCGCGATGGTCGGCGAGACCAACCGGACCCCGTTCGACCTCCCCGAGGCCGAAGGCGAGCTGGTCGGTGGCTTCCACACCGAGTACAGCTCGATCAAGTTCGCGTTCTTCTTCCTGGCCGAGTACATCAACATGGTCACCGTCTCGGCGGTCGCCACCACGATGTTCCTCGGGGGCTGGCAGCCGCCGCCCATCCCGTTCTTCTCGCACTTCGACACCGGCTGGTTCCCGATCATCTGGTTCGTGCTGAAGCTGCTGGCGTTCCTGTTCTTCTTCGTGTGGCTGCGCGGAACCCTGCCCCGGCTGCGCTACGACCAGTTCATGAGCTTCGGCTGGAAGGTCCTCATCCCGGTCGGGCTGGTCTGGGTGCTGTTCATGGCCACCGTGCGGGCCTACGACCTGTTCGCGACGGACCGCAGCCCGTGGTGGTGGTCGTTCGGCGTGATCATCGGCGTGCTGCTGATCGTGGCGCTCGTCGACCCGGGCCACAAGAAGCGCTACGAGGCTGCCGAGGCCGCGGAGGAAGAAAAGATCGCGAACGCCCCGAGCCTGGACCGCATCCCCTGGCCGCCGCACGCGGACGGCGCGGGGGAGCGGCCCGCCGTCACCGCGGGCACCAACCCGCGTCAGGAGAACTGATCATGGGAATCCTTGATCCCGTCAAGGGCTTCGGCGTCACGTTCGGCACGATGTTCGAGAAGCCGACGACCCAGCAGTACCCGGAGGAGAAGGTCCACACGGCCGAGCGGTTCCACGGCCGGCACCAGCTCAACCGGCACCCGGACGGGCTGGAGAAGTGCGTCGGCTGTGAGCTGTGCGCCTGGGCCTGCCCGGCCGACGCGATCTACGTCGAGGGCGCGGACAACACCGAGGAGGAGCGTTACTCCCCGGGCGAGCGGTACGGCCGCGTCTACCAGATCAACTACCTGCGCTGCATCCTGTGCGGGCTGTGCATCGAGGCGTGCCCGACCCGGGCGCTGACGATGACCAACGACTACGAGTTGGCCGACGACAGCCGTACCGACCTGATCTTCACCAAGGAGCAGCTCCTCGCGCCGATGGCGGAGGGGATGGAAGCGCCGCCCCATCCGCTGCGCCTCGGCGACGACGAGACCGCGTACTACGTGCGGGACGGCGCGACGATGGCCCGCGACGAGCGGACGGTCGCCGGGACCACCGACGCCGTCACGGCCGGCGGCGGCCCGGATTCGCCGCTCGCCCCGGCGGCCGGCGGCACGGACGGCGCGCCGTCCGTGACCGGCGAGGAGCGGCCCCGATGAACCCGGCCATCACCGCCGCCACCGAGATCACCCGGACCGGATCGGGCGAGCAGGTCGTCTTCTGGATCCTGGCCCCGATCGCGGTGCTGGCCGCGTTCGGCATGGTGCTGGCCCGCAACGCGGTGCACGGCGCCCTGCTGCTCATCGCCGACCTGTTCTGCCTGGCGATCTTCTACATGCTGCAGAGCGCGCCGTTCCTGGGCTTCGTGCAGATCATCGTCTACGCCGGCGCGATCATGGTGTTGTTCCTGTTCGTGCTGATGCTGGTCGGGGTCGACTCATCGGACTCCCTGGTCGAGACCCTGCGCGGCCAGCGGCCGGCGGCGATCGTGCTCGGGACCGGCTTCGCCGGCCTGATCGCGTTGCCGATCATCCACGTGATCTCCGGGACGCAGGCGGCCGGACTGTCCGCCGCCAACAACGGCGGCAACGTCCAGGCCATCGCGAAACTCCTGTTCACCACGTACGTCTTCCCGTTCGAGATCGTGTCGGCGCTGCTGATCATCGCCGCGATCGGGGCGATGGTGCTGGGCCACCAGGAGCGGACCGGTCCGAAGGTCACCCAGCGCGAAATGCTCAAGCGCCGGTTCGCCTCCTCCGGCCCGCTCACCCCGCGGCCCGGACCGGGCGTGCGGGCCCGGGCCGACGCGGTCGACACCCCGGCCCTGCTGCCGGACGGCCGGCCCGCGCTCACCAGCATCGCCCCCGAGTACGGGGGCCAGTCCGAGGAGGAGCCGGCGGTGCCGGTCAACGGAACCAACGGGGCCGGCGAGACCCCCGGGCCCGACGACCCCGAGGGCGGCGCGCCCGCGGGCGACTCCGCCCCGGTCGGCGCGGGTTCGGGAGGTTCCCGATGAACCCGTCGAACTACCTGGTGCTGGCCGCGATCCTGTTCAGCATCGGCGCGGTCGGCGTCCTGGTGCGGCGCAACGCGATCGTGGTCTTCATGTGCGTCGAGCTCATGCTCAACGCGGCCAATCTGACCCTGGTGACGTTTTCGCGTATCCAGGGAACCCTGGACGGCCAGGTCATCGCGTTCTTCGTGATGGTGGTCGCCGCAGCCGAGGTGGTCGTCGGACTGGCGATCATCCTCACCATCTTCCGGACCCGCAGGTCGGCATCGGTCGACGACGTAAACCTGCTCAAGTACTGATCGCGAGGGAACAGTGTCGTCTGTTCACGCACTAGCGGGCGTGGGCGCGGAAGGTGCGACGAGCGTTGTCGGTGCGACCGGCGCGTTCAACGCGACCTGGCTCCTGCTGGCCCTGCCGTTGGCCGGCGCCGCCGTGCTGCTGCTCGGGGGCCGGCGGACCGACCGGACCGGGCACCTGATCGGGACGTTGGCCGCCGCGGCCAGCTTTGTCTTCGGGCTCGTGCTCTTCTTCACCCTGCACGGCAGGAGCAGCAGCGGCCGCGAGGTCTCCTCGAACCTGTTCACCTGGCTTCCGGTGAACGGGCTCAAGGTGAACGTCGGGCTGCTGTTCGACCCGCTCTCGAGCGTGTTCGTCCTGCTCATCACCGGGGTCGGCACGCTGATCCACATTTACTCGATCGGGTACATGGCGCACGACCCGGGCCGCCGCCGGTTCTTCGCGTACATGAACCTGTTCCTGGCCTCGATGCTGCTGCTGGTGCTGGCCAACGACTTCCTGGTCACCTTCGTGGGCTGGGAAATGGTCGGGCTGTCGTCCTACCTGCTCATCAAGTTCTGGGAGTACAAGCCGGCGGCGGCCACGGCGGCCAACAAGGCGTTCTACGTCAACCGGGTCGGGGATGTCGGCTTCCTGATCGCGATCATGCTGATGTTCGCGACGGTCGGGACGACGTCGTTCACCGGCGTGTTCAACGCGGTGGCCCAGCACGCGATCGGGTACGGCACCCTCACCGCGATCGCGCTGACGCTGCTGCTCGGGGCGGCCAGCAAGTCCGGCCAGTTCCCGCTGCAGACCTGGCTGCCGGACGCGATGGAGGGCCCGACCCCGATCTCGGCCCTGATCCACGCCGCGACGATGGTGACCGCCGGGGTGTACCTCATCGCCCGGTCGAACCCGATCTTCACCGGTTCCCAGGCGGCCCGCACGGTGGTCCTGATCGTCGCGGCGATCACCATCCTGCTCGGGTGCGTGATCGGCTGCGCGTACGACGACATCAAGAAGGTCCTCGCGTACTCGACCGTCAGCCAGATCGGTTACATGTTCCTGGCCGTCGGGCTCGGCCCGGCCGGCTACGCGCTCGGCATCCTGCACCTGCTGGCCCACGGCTTCTTCAAGGCCGGGCTGTTCCTCGGGGCCGGTTCGGTGATCCACGGGATGGACGACGAACAGGACGCCCGGCGCTTCGGCGGCCTGTGGCGGTTCATGCCGGTCACCTGGGTGACGTTCGGCCTCGGGTACCTGGCCATCATCGGCTTCCCGGGCCTGTCGGGCTTCTTCACCAAGGACAAGATCATCGAGGCGGCGTTCGACAAGGGCGGGACGTCGGGCTGGATCCTGGGCTGCGTCGCGCTGCTCGGCGCCGGGCTCACCGCGTTCTACATGAGCCGGATCTTCCTGCTGACCTTCCACGGTGAGCGGCGCTGGTCGGATTCCGGCCCGGACGCCAAGCACCCGCACGAGTCGCCGACCGTCATGACCGCGCCGATGATCGTGCTGGCCTTCGGTTCGGTCTTCGCCGGCGGGCTGCTGGTGCTGGGCGGTTCGCTCCAGCACTGGCTGACCCCGTCGATCGGCAGGAGCGCCGAGGTCGGCGCGCACACCATCAACCCGGCGGTGCTGACGGTCCTGACCCTGGTCGTCGCGGCCGGCGGGTTCGCCGGTGCCTACCTGCGCTACCAGCTGCGGCCGGTGGCCGCCGTCGCGCCGGCCGACTCCGAGGTCAGCCCGGTCACGGTGGCCGCCCGCCATGACCTGTTCCTCAACGCCTTCAACGAGGCGGTGCTGATGCGCCCCGGGCAGTACCTGACCCGGTTCCTGGTCTGGTCGGAGGCGGTCGGGATCGACGGGGTGGTCCGCGGGATCGCCGCCGGGGTCGGCGGGCTGTCGGGCCGGATGCGCCGGGCCCAGACCGGATTCGTCCGAACGTATGCGTTGTCGATGCTGACCGGATCGGTTCTGCTGGTCGGCGCGCTGTTGCTGGTGAAGGCGAGCTGACGTGAGCACCGTTCCCTGGTTGACGATCCTGCTGATCGTCCCGACCGTCGGTTCCCTGGTCGTCGGCCTGCTGCCCCGGGCCCGGGCCGAGCTGGCCAAGCGGCTGGCCCTGACCGTGGCCGTCGCCGAACTGGTGCTGGCCGTCCTGATGGCGGTCTCGTTCCACGACTCCCGCCCAGGTTTCCAGTTCTCCCAGCACTACAACTGGATCAAGGCATTCGGGATCTCCTACTCGGTCGGCGTCGACGGGATCGCGCTCGCGCTGATCCTGCTGTCGGTCGTGCTGGTGCCGGTCGTGGTGCTGTCGTCCTGGCACGAGGCCGACGAGGCGGACCGCAACGTGCCGGTCTTCTTCGCGCTGATCCTGTCGCTGGAAACGTTCATGATCGGTACCTTCGCGGCCACCGACGTGTTCCTGTTCTACGTCTTCTTCGAGGCGATGCTGATCCCGGTCTACTTCCTGATCGGCAGCTACGGCCCGACCGGCGAGCAGGCCCAGCGTTCCTATACGGCGGTCAAGTTCCTCATCTACAACCTGGTCGGCGGCCTGGTCATGCTGGCCGCGGTGATCGGGCTGTACGTCGTGTCGGCCCAGAATCTGCGGCACGGCACGTTCGACTTCGCCCAGCTGCGCCAGCTCAACATCACCCCCGGGGTGCAGAAGCTGTTGTTCGCCGGCTTCTTCCTGGCCTTCGCCATCAAGGCGCCGCTGTGGCCGTTCCACACCTGGCTGCCCGACGCGGGCGCCCAGTCGCCCACCGGGGGCGCGGTGCTGCTGGTCGGCGTGCTGGACAAGGTCGGCACCTTCGGCCTGATCCGGTACTGCATCCCGCTGTTCCCCAAGGCCACCACCTGGTTCGCGCCGCTGGTGCTGGCCATGGCGGTGGTCGGGATCTTCTACGGCGCCCTGCTGGCCATCGGCCAGCGGGACATGAAGCGGCTGGTCGCCTACACCTCGCTGGCCCACTTCGGCTTCATCGCGCTGGGCACCTTCGCGCTGACCTCCCAGGCCGGCACGGGCGCGGTGCTTTACATGATCAACCACGGGCTGTCGACGGGGCTGCTGTTCATCGTGGTCGGCTTCATGGTGTCCCGGCGCGAGAGTCGGGACATCAGCGCCTACGGTGGAATGGCCAAGGTGACGCCGGTCCTGGCCGGGGTGTTCCTGATCGCCGGACTGTCGTCGCTGTCGCTGCCCGGCCTGAACAGCTTCCCGAGCGAGTTCCTGGTCCTGGTCGGCACGTTCACGCGCTACCGGGCGCTGGCCATCGTGGCCACGGCCGGCATCGTGCTGGCCGCGATCTACATCCTCTACCTCTACCAGCGGACGATGACCGGGCCGTTGGCCGAGGGGATCCGGGCCGGGGTCGGTGACCTCTCCGTACGGGAGAAGGTCGTGGTGGCGCCGGTCGTGGCGCTCATCATCGCGCTCGGCATCTACCCCAAGCCGATGATCGACATGATCCGACCGGCGGTCACCTCCACGTTCGCCGACATCGGGCACAGCGACCCGGCGCCCACGTCGCCGGCCGCCGCGCCCCAGGGAGTTCACAAGTGAGCGTCGTCATCTCCGCCGCCGGTTCGGGCGCCGGCCCGGTCGTCGCGGCGGCCGCCACGACCATCGACACCCCCTCGATCCAGTACCTCCAGCTGTCCCCGGTGCTGATCGTGTTCGGGGTGGCCATGGCCGGGGTCCTCGTGGAGGCGTTCCTGCCCGAGCGGGCCCGGCAGCTCGTCCAGCCGCTGCTGACCGGGGGCGGGTTCATCGCCGCGTTCGTCGCGGTGTGCCTGCTGCACGCCCACCGCGGGGTACTGGCGGCCGGCGCGGTGGCGATCGACGGTCCGACCCTGTTCATGAGCGGCACCATCCTGGTCTTCGCGGCGCTGTCGGTGCTGCTGGTCGCCGAGCGCAAGCTCGACTCGGCCGGCGGCACGCTGGTCGCCGACGCGTCGGTGGTGCCGGGGGCCAGCGGGGCCCGGGCTCTGCGCAACGCCCGCGGCATGCAGACCGAGGCCTACCCGCTGATGGCGTTCTCGGTGGCCGGGATGATGCTGTTCGTCGCCTCGAACACGCTGCTGGTCATGTTCATCGCGCTGGAGATCCTGTCGCTGCCGCTGTACCTGCTGGCCGGGCTGGCCCGCCGTCGGCGGCTCCTCTCCCAGGAAGCGGCGGTCAAGTACTTCCTGCTGGGCGCGTTCTCGTCGGCCTTCTTCCTGTACGGGCTGGCGCTCATCTACGGGTTCGCGGGCAGTGTGGAGCTGGGCCGGATCGCCGACGCGGCCAACACGGTCGGTCGCCACGACACCTACCTCTATCTCGGGATGGCCCTGCTGGCCGTCGGTCTGCTGTTCAAGATCGGCGCCGCGCCGTTCCACTCCTGGACCCCGGACGTCTACCAGGGCGCGCCGACCCCGGTGACCGCGTTCATGGCCGCCGGCACCAAGGTGGCGGCGTTCGGCGCGCTGCTACGGGTGTTCTACGTCGCCTTCGGCGGACTGCGCTGGGACTGGCGCCCGATCATGTGGGCGGTGGCCATCCTCACGATGGTCGTCGGGGCGGTCATCGCGATCACCCAGCGCGATGTCAAGCGCCTGATCGGCTACTCGGCGGTCGCCCACGCCGGGTTCATCCTGGTCGGGGTGGCGGCCGCCAACACCGAAGGCCTCAGTGGAACCATGTTCTATCTGGTCGCCTACGGGTTCACGACCATCGCCGCCCTGGCGGTGGTGACGCTCGTGCGGACCGGCGACGGGGAGGCCTCCGACCTGGCCCGGTGGCAGGGTCTCGGCAAGCAGAAGCCGTTGCTGGCCGGGTCGTTCGCGTTCCTGCTGCTGTCGATGGCCGGCATCCCGCTGACCGCCGGGTTCATCGGGAAATTCTCGGTCTTCGAGGCCGGCATCGCCGGTAACGCGGTTCCCCTGGTGGTCGTCGCGGTGCTGACCAGCGCGATCGCCGCGTTCTTCTACGTCCGGGTCATCGTCCTGATGTTCTTCTCGGAGCCGACCGGGGAGCGGCCGGTGGTCGTCACCGGCTCGACGCTCACCTACGCGACCGTCGGCATCGGAACCGTCATGACGCTGCTACTGGGTGTCGCCCCCCAACCGCTGCTGGACCTCGCCAACCACGCGGCGGCTTCCGGATTCGTACGCTGACGGTGGTATGAGAATCCCGGGGCTGGATGTCATAGGGATCAGGGCCGACCCTGACCTGGAGTTCGCTGTTCGCTCCGGGCTGGATTCGGTCGAGACGCTGCTGCGCTCAGCGGTGCGGAGCGACTTCGGGTTCGTCACCGAGGCGTCGCGGCACCTGGTGGACGCGGGCGGCAAGCGGTTCCGGCCCCTGGTGGTGCTGCTCGCCGCTCAGTTCGCGGATGGCGGGGCGCCCGGCGTGGTCCCGGCCGCGGTGGCCATCGAGCTGACCCACCTCTCGACGCTGTACCACGACGACGTCATGGACGAGGCCCCGCTGCGGCGCGGCTCGGAGTCGGCCAACGCCCGCTGGGACAACACGGTCGCCATCCTGACCGGCGACTTCCTGTTCGCCCGGGCCTCCGAGATCACCGCCGACCTCGGCTCGGAGGCGACCCGGATCCTGGCCCGCACGATCGCGGTGCTGTGCGAGGGCCAGATCCGCGAGACGGTCGGGCCGGCGCCGGACGAGGACCCGGTCGCCCACTACCTGCGGGTCGTGAAGGAGAAGACGGCGTCCCTGATCGCGACCTCGGCCCGGCTCGGCGCCATGCTGGCCGGGGCCGACCCGGTCACCGTCGACGTCCTGGCCACCTTCGGTGAGCTGTACGGCGTCGCCTTCCAGCTGTCGGACGACCTGATCGACGTCGCGTCCGAGCACGTGGATTCCGGCAAGACCCCCGGCACCGACCTTCGGGAGGGCATCCCGACCCTGCCGGTGCTGTACGCGCTGCAGTCCGGGGACGCCGAAGCGGGGCGACTGCGGGCGCTCATCGACGCTGGCCTCGAGGACGACGCGGCGCTGGCCGACGCGCTGGCCATCCTGCGGGCCCATCCGGCGATGGGACAGGCCCGGGGCGACCTCGCCTCCTGGTCCCGCCGGGCCCGCGAATGCCTGGCTCCGTTGCCGGCCGGACCGGCCCGCACCGCGCTGGAATCCCTGGCCGACTTCGTGGTCGACCGCACCAGCTGACCGCCGCACCAGCCGCGGTGCGGTGGCCCGGCCCGCGGGGTGCTGCCCAGCGGGCCGGACCGGGGGGCCAGGCCTATCCGAAGCCGGGTGGCAGCTGGGAGTCGCTGGGGCTCGGGGACGGGCTGTCGGAGGTCGGGTCGGTCGTCGGTGTCACACCCAGGGGCGTCGTCGGATCCGGGGTCGGCGTCGGTGACCCGCTCGGTGACGGGGTCGGCTGCGGCGTATGGGTGTGGCCGTGGGTCGGCGTGGCGGTCGGGGTCAGCGTCGGCCGCGGCACCAACGGCAACGTCGGGACGGCGATGACCGTCGCCGCGGTGGTCGGCTCGGCGGCCGGCTGGGTCGTCAGGACCCGGCCCGGGGTTTCCGCCCCGGTCGCGGCCGGCACCGGGTCCATCGCTCCGGACCCGGTGGTCAGACCCGAGCCGGAGTAACCCGAGCCTGCGGCGCCCGCCGTCCCGTTGCTGGGGGCGATCGGGGCCGCGGTGGCGCCGGGGACGCCGACTCCTGACGCCGGGGTGCTCGCCCCGGTAAAGGTCGGTTCCCCGCCGGCGGAGCCGAAGGGGAGCTGCGCGGAGGCGTCCGGGGTGGTGGCGTTGCCGCCGCCGAGGTTGGCCGCGGCCACCCCGGCGAACAGCGCCGAGATCCCGGCTACGGACATGGTGCCGGCTACCAGCCGCTTGCGGGTCGTCGACGCGTTGACCGGTGTCCGGGCGCCGGCCGGGCGGGGCCGGCGGCCGGACGGCAGCCGGGTGCCGGTGGTCGGGCGCGACGTCGGGTGCGGTCGGGCGGCCCCCCGCCGGGAGGTCTCCTCCGCGCCGGAGCGGGGTGAACCGTACCGCGGGCCGGCGCCGTGCTGGGCGGCGTCGGCCGTGGCGGTCGCGGTCGGGTCGGGACCGAAGGCGCCCCGGGCGGTGCGGTCGGCGGCCGGTCGGGGGGCCGCGGTCGGCGAGCCGCCCCGGAAGGCGGCGGTGAGGTTCAGCGGACCGGTCGGCTCCGGGTCGATGGCGGCCTGGAAGGTGCCGCGCCGCGGAGCGGGCGGCGGCACCGCGGGGAGCGGCGGCCGGGCCGGCCTCGGGAGAGCGACCGGCGCGGGGGCGGCCGGCGGTGGCTCGAACGGCGGCCGCGGCGCGGGGGCAGGCCGGCCGAGGGGGCCTGCGCCCGCGCCGAACGGCTGGGCCGCGCGGGGCGGACTGAACGGCTGGGCCGCGCGGGGCGGGCCGGTCGGCTCGGTCGGCTCGATCCCGGTCAGGCGGCCGCGGGCCGGGTTGCCGTGGGCCGCGCTGCCCCGGGCCGTTGCCGCCCGGCTGGAAGTGCCCCGGCTGGAGGTGCCCCGGGTCGAAGTGCCCCGGGTCGGCAGGCCCGACGCGGCGGCGGGCCGGGCCGGCCGACCCTTCGTGCTCTGGCTCCTGGTGCTCTGACTCGCGGCACTCGGGTTCTTGGCGTCCTGGCCCTTGGCGCTCTGCGCCTTGGCGGCCCGGCGGGGCGAGCTCGCCGAGGCGCCGAGCGCCTTGCTGCGCGAGAGCGGCCCGGTGATCGTGTCCACGAAACCGGGCGGGGGAACCGGCGTCGCCAGGCCGCCGGCCAGATCGGTGCCCAGCGGCGTGCTCCAGCCGCTGTACGGGCTGTAGTTGGCGTCGTCGGCGGGGGCGAGGTCGCCGCCCGGCGGGGCGAGCGGCGGGCGGGTTCCCCGGGGGCCGCGCGGCACCCCGATGGGCAACGGCCCGGTGGTGGAGCCGCGACGAATGGGGCCCGTCTGATCGGGGCGGGGAGCGTCGTCGGGGGTGTCCCGCCGGTGGCGGCCGCTGGCTCCCGGTTCGACCGGACCAGCGGGCCGGGCAGTGGACCGACCGTCCGCGCCGCGGCGCCGGCCGGCGGAGTGACTACCCACGCCGAGTGCCCAGATGACGGGGGTGGACGTGGATCGGGCGCCGAGCCGACCGCGGGTTCGCGGGCGGCCGTGCTCCGGTCGCTGCTCGGTGCTGCACCAGATGCCTCCGGGTCGATCGCGTTTCGTTGCCCCCCCGGGCCCCAAGACGGGACGATTTCCCCGCTATCAAGATACCGAACGATCGCGACAATCCCGGCGGCGGATCCCCTCCGGGGCCCGCCCGGCGTCCGCCGGTGCCGGTGGCTCCGGCCGCACGACGAACGGGACGCCGGCGAAGGTGCTCGCCGGCGTCCCGTTCGTGGTGCGGTGGAGGGCCCTGGCCGGTCAGTCCACCGACCAGGTGTCACCGGAGTTCAGCAGGGCCATCAGGTCGCCGTCCCCGAACCGGTCGGTGGCCTCGGTGACCTGGTTGTTGACCAGTTCGTCGTAGGCCGGGACGTCGACGTCGCGGAACACGCCGATCGGCGTCACGTCGGCACTGTCGCCGGTCAGGCGGGACAACGCGAACGCGTGCGTCGGGTCGGTCGCCCGGGCGTCGTGCACGACGACGGCCGGGTCGGTGGCCGCGCCCACGGCCAGGCTGCCGTCGGCCGCCCGGATGATCGCCCGGTCGCTGTCGACCCCGAACACCAGTGGCTCACCGTGGTTGAGCCGCAGCGTGTGGTCCTCGCGCGTCGTGCGGTCCTTGAGCTGGTCGAACGCGCCGTCGTTGAAGATGTTGCAGTTCTGGAAGATCTCGACGAGCGCCGTACCGGGGTGCTTGGCGGCGGCCCGCAGCACCGAGGTCAGGTGCGCGCGGTCCGAGTCGACCGACCGGGCCACGAACGTCGCCTCGGCGCCCAGAGCCAGTGAGACCGGGTTGTACGGCCGGTCGAGCGAACCCATCGGGGTCGACTTGGTGATCTTCCCCTGCTCGGACGTCGGTGAGTACTGGCCCTTGGTCAGGCCGTAGATCTGGTTGTTGAACAGCAGGATCTTGACGTTCACGTTCCGGCGCAACGCGTGCAGGAGGTGGTTGCCACCGATCGACAGCGCGTCGCCGTCGCCGGTCACGACCCAGACCGACAGGTCCGGCCGGGACACCGCCAGGCCGGTCGCGATGGCCGGCGCCCGCCCGTGGATGGAGTGCATGCCGTAGGTGTCGACGTAGTACGGGAACCGCGACGAGCAGCCGATCCCCGAGATGAACACCACGTTCTCGCGGGCCAGCCCGAGCTCCGGCAGGAAGCCCTGGACGGTGGCCAGGATGGCGTAGTCACCGCAGCCGGGGCACCACCGCACCTCCTGGTCGGAGGTGAAGTCCTTCCGGGTCTGGGGCGACCCCGCGGCCGGTACCAGATCGAGCAGCCGGTTGGAGATTCCATCGACGTTCGTGGTGACTGTCATTGGTTGATCACGTCCTCCAAGACGCCCTCCAGCTCAGCGGCCTTGAACGGCAGGCCGCGGACCTGGTTGTAGCCGATCGCGTCGACGAGGTACCGCGCGCGGATCAGGGTGAGCAGCTGGCCGAGGTTCATTTCGGGGATCAGAACCCGGTCGTAGGCGCGCAGGACGTCGCCGGTGTTGGCCGGGAACGGGTTGAGGTGCCGAAGGTGGGCCTGGGCGACCTTCATGCCCCGGGCCCGGACCCGCCGGCACCCGGCCGCGATCGGCCCGTAGGTCGAACCCCACCCCAGCACCAGGACCTTCGCCTCGCCGGAGGGGTCTTCGATCTCCAGCGGCTCGATGTCGCTGGCGATTCCGTCGATCTTCGCGCGGCGCAGCCGGACCATCTTGTCGTGGTTGGCCGGGTCGTAGGAGATGGTGCCCTGCCCGTCGGCCTTCTCCAGGCCGCCGATGCGGTGCTCCAGCCCCGGCGTGCCCGGTACCGCCCACGGCCGGGCCAGCGTCTCCGGGTCGCGCAGGTAGGGCCAGAACTCGGTGCTGCCGTCGGCCGCCGTGTGGTTGTGCTCGGTGGCGAACGTGACCTTGATGTCCGGCAGGCTCTCCCGGCTCGGGAGCAGCCACGGCTCGGAGCCGTTGGCCAGGTAGCCGTCGGACAGCAGGATGACCGGCGTCCGGTACTTCGTCGCGAGCCGGGCCGCCTCGATCGCCGCGTGGAAGCAGTCCGAAGGCGAGCGGGCCGCGACAACCGGTAGCGGCGCCTCGCCGTTGCGGCCCAGGACGGCCATCGACAGGTCCGACTGCTCGGTCTTGGTCGGCAGGCCGGTCGACGGGCCACCGCGCTGGATGTCGACCAGCAGCAGCGGCAACTCCAGGCTCACCGCGAGCCCGAGCGTCTCGGTCTTGAGCGCGACCCCGGGGCCGGACGTGGTGGTGACACCCAGTGCCCCCCCGAACGCCGCGCCGAGCGCGGACCCGACCCCCGCGATCTCGTCCTCGGCCTGGAACGTCCGGACGTTGAAGTTCTTGTGCTTGGACAACTCGTGCAGGATGTCCGAGGCCGGCGTGATCGGGTAGGAACCCAGGAACAGCGGCAGACCGGTCAGCTCGGCCGCCGCCACCAACCCGTAGGACAGCGCGACGTTTCCGGAAATGTTTCGGTAGGTGCCGGGCGCCATCCGGGCCGGCGCCACTTCATAGGTGACCGAAAATGATTCGGTCGTTTCGCCGTAGTTGTAGCCGGCCCGGAATGCCGCGATGTTGGCGGCGGCCACCGCCGGCAGCTTGCCGAACTTCCGATTGATAAACGTGACAGTGCCCTCGGTGGGGCGGTGGTACAGCCAGCTCATCAGCCCGAGCGCGAACATGTTCTTCGCGCGCTCGGACTCCTTCTTGTTCAGCCCGTCCGTGCCTTCCGCCGCGTTGACCGCCTTGATGGTCATCGAGGTGAGCGGAACCCGGTGGACGTGGAAGTCGTCGACGGTGCCGTCACTGAGCGGGTCGGTCGCGTAACCGGCCTTCTTCAGGTTGCCGCCGGTGAACGCGTCGGTGTTGACCACCAGATCGGCGCCCCGGGGCAGGTCCTTGAGGTTGGCCTTGAGCGCGGCCGGGTTCATCGCGACCAGGACATTCGGGGCGTCACCCGGCGTCAGAATGTCGTGGTTGGCATAGTGCAGTTGGAAGCCGGAAACGCCGGCCGGGGTACCCGCTGGAGCGCGGATCTCGGCCGGAAAGTCTGGCAGCGTCGACAGGTCGTTGCCGAACGACGCTGTTTCGCTCGTGAACCGCTCGCCGGTAAGTTGCATACCGTCGCCCGAGTCTCCGGCGAACCGGATGACCACCCGGTCGACCTGGCGGGTTTCCTTCTCCCTAACCTGCTCCGACACGCTCCGTGACCTCCTCAGGTACAGGGCCAGCCTACCGGCTACACGTTTTGGGTGGGCTATGGAGCAGGGGCGTCCGGATGTCGACGTGATGAAGGCGACATGTTGCGATCCCGGCCCGGGGGTGGCCGGTTGGTGCGGGTTCCGCGTTTGCGGGGCCGTCCACCCTCGGGAAGGATGCGCTGCGTAGCCGACCCGGTCGTGGGCGATCCGGACCCGCGGCGATCCGTCCGCCCCGCGTCCGGCCGAGGGGAGCGCGCTATGAATGCCCCCGCCGATCCCGGCTCCGCCGGCCTCGCGGTCGACCGACCCACGCTGACGGTCGGCCTGGTGGGCGTCGGGCGGGCCGGCGCGGCGATCGGGGCCGGGCTGGCGGCCACCGGACATGAGATCGCCGCGGTCCACGTCCGGTCGACGGCCGCCGCGCAGCGCGCCGCCCGGCTGTTCCCGGCGGCCCGGGTCGAGTCCGTGGCCGGCGTCGCCGACGGGGCCGATGTCGTGCTGCTGGCCGTGCCGGACGACGCGCTGGCCGGGGTCGTCGCGGCGTTCGTCACCGAGGGCGGCGCCCGGCCGGGGCTCGTGGTCGCGCACCTGGCCGGCCGGTACGGACTGGCGGTGCTGGCGCCGGTGTCGGCCGGCGGCGCGGCCCGGCTCGCCCTGCACCCGATCATGACCTTGCCGGGCCACGACGACGATCGGGAGCGCCTGCGGGGCGCCTCGTTCGGGGTCACGGCCGACGAGGCGGCGGCGGCGGTGGCCGAGCGCATCGTCCGGGCGGTGGGCGGTCGGCCGGTGGCCGTGCCGGACACCGGTCGGGAGCTTTACCATGCGGCGCTGGTCATGGCCGGCAACTATGCGGCGACGCTGGTCGCCGCCGGAGTCGATCTCCTGGGCCGGGCCGGGGTGAGTGATCCCGCCGCGGCGCTCGGCCCCCTCGTCCACGCCCAGGTGGCCGGGGCGCTGGCGGCCGGGGTCGGCGCGATGACCGGGCCGGTGCGGCGGGGTGACGTCGAGACCGTCCGGGGGCACCTGCGGGCGATGGCCGCCCTCCAGGCTCCACCGGCACCGGACGATCGGCCGGCGACGCTGGTCGGCGGGCCGGCGGCCCGGGGCGACGGGCCGGAGCCGCCCGGCCTACCCGGCGCGGTGCTCGACGTGTACCGGGCGCTGGGGCTTTTGACCGCCGACTACCTGGTGATGGAGGGGGTCGTGGCGCGCGGTCCGGTAGCCGGGGTGGTGGCGCTGCTTGCGGCGTATCCCTCCCGGACAGGCGTAGCCCCGTCCCCGGCAGTCGGGGTGCGCGGCGGCGGGCGGGAACGTCGGGACGCACGCTGAGCGTTCTGGTGACAGAACGGCTTCCCGAAAGGACGTGGATCTCCCCGCCATGCACCGCCACCTCAACGGGCTGAAGACCGCCGTACTGCTCGGAGTTCTGTCGGCCGCGATCCTGGCCGTCGGTTCCATCTTCGGGCGCAGCGGCCTGATCATCGCCCTGTTCCTGGCTCTGGCCATCAACGGCTACTCGTACTTCTTCTCCGACCGGCTCGCGCTCAAGGCCATGCGGGCGTATCCGGTCAGTCAGATCGAACAGCCCCGCCTGTACGCGATCGTCGGTGACCTGGCCACGAAGGCCCGGATGCCGATGCCCCGGCTTTACCTGAGCCCCACCGCCGCCCCCAACGCGTTCGCGACGGGTCGCAACCCCGGTAACGCGGCGGTGTGCTGCACCGAGGGGATCATGGGGATGATGACCGACCGCGAACTGCGGGGCGTCCTCGGCCATGAGCTCAGTCACGTCTACAACCGGGACATCCTCATAGCGTCGGTGGCCGGGGCCCTCGCTTCGGTGATCGTCTACCTGGCCAACTTCGCCCAGTTCGCCGCGATCTTCGGGTTCGGCCGCAACGACGACGACGGTCCGGGCATCTTCGAGATCCTGCTGTTGATCGTGCTGGGCCCGATCGCCGCGTCGTTGATCCAACTCGCGATCGGCCGGGCCCGCGAGTACCAGGCGGACGAGTCGGGCGCCAAGCTGACCAAGGACCCGCTGGGACTGGCCAGCGCGCTGCGCAAGTTGGAGTCGGGAGCGGTGGCCGCGCCGCTGCCGCAGACGTCCCAACTCGGTCCGGTGTCCTCGCTGATGATCGCCAACCCATTCAGTGGGGCTGGGGTCGGGCGCTTGTTCAGTACGCACCCGCCGATCGACCAGCGCATCGCGCGCCTGGAGCGCCTGGATGAAATAGCCAGGTCAAGGCCTTAGAGGACGCTTCTCTCGGGACGTTGGAGCGGTAGGGGGAGCACCGGTGCTCCCCCCGCCTTCCGTAGACGTCAAGAGGCGACGTACTCTCTTGTCTGTAACCCCATCTGCACCCCGGAACACCCCCCACAGTTCCGCGGTGCCAGCGCCCCGCCCGAAACCCCCCATCGGGCGGGGCGCTTCCAATTTCCGGCCGGCAGCGGATCCGTCCGCGACGCTCCCGGCGTCTCCTGGTAGTCGGTTCGTAACTGTTTTCGCCGGGTGGGGGCCCCGCCGCGCCGGCTCCGGCTCGGATCCCCCTGAGGCGCCGCGAATCTCGGGGCCGACCGACCCGGGCGACCGCGGGCCGCTTGCCCCTCCTGCGGTCGGCCCCCGGCCGGCCTGATTCGGCGTTCGCCCGAAATCCCGGCCCTGAGCCTGATCCGGCGCCGCGCCGACCCACCCGTGGGGGGCGGCCATGAGGCGTCCTGCCCACCGGTGGGGGCGACTATGAGGCGTCGGGCTGTTAATGGTCGGTGGGCGCCCGGTGCCCACGACTCGCCTATTTGAGCCGGTGACTCTTTCCCTTGCGGGTCGGCCAGCCGGTTTCGCCGGGCCGCGTTGTGCTGACCATTCCCGCATTCCCGGCCGGGGCGTGATCGAGCCTTTAGTTGCGGGCCGGCCCCTGATCCCGGCGCCGGGGCCGCCCGACTGGCCAGTCCCAACGCCCGCCCGCGAGCCGGGCATCGGCTCACCGGGCTCGGCGGCCGGCCGCCACGAGGCGGTCGGGATGCCTGCCCGACCCGGTCCCGACCCCGTCACCAGCACCGGGAGGACCGGCCGGCGGGCGGCGGCCCGGGCGATCCGGCTCGGATCCCCGGCGCCGCGCGGGCCCGGTTCCGAGCGTCAGCGGCCCGGCTCGGGTCCGGTCCTAGCCCGTTCGGACTAGGCCGGTTCGGGCGTTCGCACCTGCGGATGAACGTGCAGCAGGCGGGTGCATATGCGAGAAGCAAGCGCCAGTGCATGGTCTTTGTCGATCCTGACCCTTCGGCCCTCACATTTGTGACTTTGTCGGATCCGGTGTGCGGGGGTCCTTCCCCACTGGCTATAAATAGCTAGCAACCGCGTGAGTGACGCGGGGCCGTGATCCTGCCGAAAGGATGATCACATCATGTTGCAGCAGCCATGCGGGCCGGACAGGCCAGGGGAGTCTGGGCACTTGAACCTGGAACAGGTGGAGCAGAACGAGGCGACGCCGCCCATGGACTGGTGGCTGCGCGAGGTTGATCCGTACGGCCAGATGCCTCCGGCCCGGCGCGCGGCCGAGGCCGAGCGGGTGCGGACCGACTGGCAGGTGCAGCTGCAGCGGGTCGCCGCCGGGCGCGGATCCGCGCGCCGACGTCACCTCAGCGCCGTGCCGGCCGAGGTGACGTTGGACAGCACGGTCGACTGGCAGTCGGACTGGGTGCCGGGCCCGACGGCGCTCGCCCCGATCGACCGGGCCCCCCTCGACCGGGCTCCGATCGACCTGTCCACGGAGCCGACGACCGAGCTGTCCCTCGTCGAGGTTTTCGAGGTCGTCGAGACCCGGACCGTGCGGGTGACCCGGGGCATGGCCCGGCCCGGCTGGTGACTGACCGCTGGTCCGGCGCGGAATGCCGGGCGCGGGCCGTCGGCCGCGGTCGGTCCGGCACCCCCGTCCGGCGGCGGGTCGCCGCTGGTGGGATCAGCGGTAGTTGACGGACTCCCGTCGCGGAACCGCCCAGGTCGACCTCCTGACCGGCCACGAATCGACGCTCGACGAAGTCTGGAAACTGGGCGGCGGCCAGCGGGTCAGAATCCGCCATGCGACCCGCACCGACCTGCGGTCCCACCTCGACCTCCAACGCCAGCACGTCGACCGGGTCACCGTCTCCAGCGCCCGTGCCCGGTGGCGACTAGCCCGCGACGCCTCCCCGGTGCCGGCCCGATAAGCAGGGCGAGCAAGGGGCTTAGACCCAGAACAAGACGAAGAAGCGGAGCAAGGCGAAGCTCGACAAGGCCGCGTCACCGGCCCTGTCGACCGGTATCGACTGGGACTCGTGGACGCCTGGCAACGTGCCGGCGGCGCAGCAGGCGGAGGCCGACGATCCGGCCGAGGCTGTTCGCGCAGTGGTGGCGTTGCCGCTGCCGGTCTGAATCCTCTCGTCGGGGCCGCCGACTGACGAACGGGCAGTGGGCCCAGGCCCTCGACGTCGTGCGTGGGGTCAGGTAGCTAGGCGGCCCTGCGTTGCCGTCCAGCTGTCGCGGGTTATGGCGTAGACGGACTTGTCCGCTCCGTGCAGGTGCTCGGTGTGGTCGAAGGACTCGCCGATCTTCTCGGCGACGCGGATCGACTGGATGTTGTCGGGGCGGATCACCGACACCACCCGGTCCGCGTCGTGATTCTCGAACGCGAACCGCAGCGCCGCCCGTGCGGCTTCGGGCGCATAGCCGCGGCCCCACCGGGACGGGATGATGAACCACACCGCCTCGATTCCGGGCCAGCCTGGCTCCCACCACAACCCGGTCCGGCCGACGACCTCGCCGGTGGCCCGCTCCACGGCCGTCCACAGGCCGAGGCCCCGCAACGCCCAGGTGCCGATCTGTAGGGCCATGCCCCGCCAGGCGAGGGCCGGGTTGGTCTTCGGACCGCCGATGAAACGGGTGAACGCCGGGTCTGCGTCCATCGCGGTGTACGCCTCGAAGTCACCCTGCTCGGTACCTCGCAGGATGAGCCGTCGGGTGGTGACGGTCGGGATGTCGAGTTCGGTCATGCGGACGTCCCGGCGGGCAGCGCCAGGGGGGTGCTGGCAAGGTCCGACCCGAACGCGGCGACGGAGGGAACCCGCCGGTGGTCGGCGTCGAACAGTGCCCACAACTTCTGGACCTTGACGGCGACGGTCCGGGTCGGATGATCGGCCAACTCACGCAGGACGAGCCGGCCGTTCTCCGCTGCCTGCTCAACGTCGGGTCGATCCCCGAGCATCACGGCCCGCGACAGCGTCAGTACCGCGCCGAGGCGTTCCTCGAGCGTGTACTCGGCCGCGCCGGGCTGGAAGGCGTCGACTGAGCGCCGCGCCCACCGTTCAGCCTCCCGGGCGTTCCCGAACGTGATCTCTTCCTGCGCGCGGGACAGTGCCGCCACGGCGGGCCCTACGGACGTGGAGCCCATCTGGATCGGGAACTCGCCGGCCGTCGCGAGCATGCGGTTGCTGGCCTCCAGTGCGGCGCTCATGTTGCCCATGGCGGCATGGGCCCGCGCCTCATAGGTCGCGATCCTGGCGGTCAGATGCGCTGGCGCGCTGCGTTCGACGTCGGCGAGGTAGTCCAGGGCGGCCGGATACCGGCCCTGCCAGTAGGCGACCGACGATCGTAGGGCGGCGACGGATGCGATCAGTGTGGGGTGGCCGATGTCGTCGGCGTGCTGGGCGGCCAACGCCGCGAACGGCATCGCCACCGCGTCCTCGCTGAGGTTGAACGCCAACCGGCCGACGTAGTAGGCGGCGGTCCCGGCCGCGCGGACGACTCGGGCGCGAACCCGCAGCGACAGGCGCCGGTCGAGAGCCACCTCTGCGCCGTGCCACAACCGCGACGCCTCGGCCGTCAACGTGGCGTGGGGCGCCGTCGGGTACCGCTCCGCGAGGGCCGCCACAGCGACTTCCAGCTCGTCGACCGCGAGCGGGTGAGGGTCGGCGCCGGCGGACGCGATCCGGCGCGAAACGTCAGCCGCGGTGGCCGCGGCGAGGGCGAGACCGCCGAGCTTCAGGGCCTCCCGACGGTTCGCCTCGTCCCCCTCGTCCCTCTCGTCCCTCTCGTCCGGCGGTGGCGGCAGGTCGTGCCTGTGCGCTCGGCGCGCTTTCCACGCCCGGTCCCGCAGCCCGGTCAGCACCCCGTCGGCGGACAATTCCCGGTCGACGGCGGCGATGAGCGTCTCGGGCGGGAACTTCGCCCCCGACTCGACCTTGTTGAGGTACTCGCGCGAGTACCGGATCCGGTCGGCGAGTTCCCCTTGACTCAGACCTGCCGCGCGCCGACGTGACCGGAGCTCGGCACGGAGCCGGCCGGCGGGACCGTCGTCGTCCTGATCGTGCATGGTCAGGCTCCTGTGTGGGCGGTGTGACCAGTTCCAGATCACAG
>JAMFSN010000239.1 GCA_026225295.1 Frankia alni | reverse complement strand
GGCTGAACACCGCCGGCCGGTACCCGGCGGGATCGCTCCCGTCGGCGTCGGTCCCATCGTGGTCGGTCCCGTCGTGGCCGGGACCACCGACGGTCGCTGACGGGCCGCCGTCGCCGCGCAGCTTCATCTCCCGCAGCCGGAACGACACCGCGAAGCCGATGATCGCGACCGGGATCAGCCACAGGTAGGCCTGGGTGATGCCGTGGGTGAACGCTTCCTTGGACCCGAGCGTGGGCCCGTACTTCGCGATCGAGCTCCCCGTGTGGCCCCGCTCGTAGGCGATCAGGATGGCGCCCAGCACCGAGGCGCCGATCGCGCCGCCGAGCGTCCGGAAGAACGTGACGGCGGAGGTGGCGGTGCCCATGTCGCGGGGGTCCACCGAGTTCTGGGTGGCGAGCACCGTGGTCTGCATGAACAGGCCGAGGCCGGTTCCGAGGATGAAGATCGTCCCCGACAGCACCCACCAGCCGGTGTCGACCTTGAGGGTGGACAGCAGCAGGACGCCGACGGCCAGGACGAACGTGCCGCTGATGACGAAGCCGCGGTAGCGCCCGAACCGGGAGACCAGCCGGCCGGTGGTGATCGAGGCGATCAGCACGCCGCCCAGCATCGGCGTCAGCCGCAGGCCCGACATGGTCGGGTCGACCCCCCGGACCGTCTGCATGTACTGCGGCAGGAAGATCACCCCGCCGAAGATCACGATGCCGCTGATGAAGCAGAGCGCGCTGGAGATCCGGAAGATCGGGTTACGGAACAGCCGGAGCGGGAGCAGCGGCTCGGACGCCCGGGTCTCCCAGCCGAGGAAGGCCAGGAACAGCAGGACGCCCAGGATGCCCAGGAACAGGGTGGTCGGGGTGATGCGGCCCTGTTGGCCGACGTTCTGCACGGCGATCAGGACCAACGAGACACCGCCGACCATCAGCAGGGCCCCGGCCACGTCGATCTTGGCGTGGACGCGTTCGTAGCTGATCCGCAGGACGCGGTTGATCACGACCAGCGCGATGATCCCGATCGGGATGTTGACGTAGAAGACCCAGCGCCAGGACGCGTTGTCGACCAGAATGCCGCCGACCAGCGGGCCGAGCACGCTCGACATGGCGAAGACGGCGCCGAAGTAGCCCTGGTAGCGGCCCCGTTGCCGGGGCGGGATGACGTCCCCGACGATGGCCAGGGCCAGCGAGAGCAGGCCGCCGGCCCCCAGTCCCTGGATGCCGCGGAAGATGATCAGCTGGAACATGCTCTGGCTCAGCCCGCACAGGGCGGAACCGATCAGGAAGATGACGATCGCGACCTGGAAGATCGTCTTGCGGCCGTACAGGTCGCTGATCTTCCCGTACAGGGGCGTGGAGGCCGTCGAGGTCAGCAGGTAGGACGTCACGACCCAGCTGTAGAGGTCGGTGCGGTGGAAGTCCACGCTGATCCGGGTGAGCGCGGTGGACACGATGGTCTGGTCGAGCGCGGCCAACAGCATACCGAGCATCAGGCCGGACATGATCACGAGGATCTGCCGGTGGCTGTACTGCGGTCGCGCGATCGACCGCGCGGCCGGGGTGGTTGGCGTTCCGGCGAGCGTGGTGGGTGTTTCGGCGAGGGTGGTCATGGGTGGGAGACCTCTCGGACAGCGTGGATCAGGGATGCGTCAGCGTCGGGACCGGGGGTCGACCGGCGCGCAATGGTGGGTTGGCCGGCGCCGGTGGCGCCGCCCGGGGTGGAGCGGACCGCACGCCCGGCGGGTGGGGTCGGGGGACCCGCGCGGCCGGTTGCCGGCGCCTCGAGGTCGGCCGCGAGTCGCTCCAGCAGCGTCGTCAGGGTGTCGCGTTCGGCTTCGGTCCACGAGCTGGTGGCCGCCGCGAGAACGGAGTTGCGCTCGCGGTGCAGGAGCGTCAACTCCGCGCGGCCGGGCTCGCTGAGCAGCAGGCGCGTCGCGCGCCGGTCGGCCGGGTCGGGCTCGCGGTGGATCAGGCCGGATTCCTCCAGGGCCCGGACCTGCCGGCTCACCGTCGAGGCGTCCAGACGCAGCATCGTCGCGAGGTCGGACAGCCGGGCCGGCTCGGCCAGTTCCAGGCAGCCCAGCAGGATGAACCCGGCTCCCTCGAAGCGGGAGGTGCGTCCGGCCATCCGCTGCTTCGTCCCCCGCCAGACCCGGACCATCGCCTGGTTGATGCGGTTCAGGTCGGTCCGGACGGGAGCGTCGCCGGACCCGGTGGGGTCGGTGGGGTCGGTGGGGCGGAGCTCGGCCGGGTCGGATGAAGCGGCGGGGGGCACGGCAGCTCCCTTCGTGAGCTCGGCGGAGGCCAACCTGACGTAGCCAATGCATGCACCATACAATCTTTAAGATGCGTGCACCATACAAGTGATTCAACTCACTCCGGCGCTGGCCTTTGCCCGGGTGGGCAGGGCACGCTGAACCGGTGGGAAGGGCGACTGCGCGGCGACCGGTGACCAGGGTGACGGTGGGGACGGAACCGGTCCGCCGGCCGGACACCCTGGTCGGCGAGGAACCGCTGGAGATCCGGATCAGTGGCCGGCCGCTGGCCGTCACGATGCGCACTCCGGGCCACGACATGGACCTCGCGGTCGGCTTCCTGATCTCCGAGGGCGTCATCGTCACCGGCGCCGACGTGGCGGCCATGCGGTACTGCGCCGACGTCGACGGTGCCCGCGCGGACGACGGAACGCCGACCTACAACGTGCTGGATGTGGTGCTCGCGGCCGGCGTCCCGGAGCCGGAGCCCTCGCTGGCCCGGGCCTTCTCCACGACCAGCTCCTGCGGCCTGTGCGGGAAGGCGAGTATCGAGGCGGTCCGGACCCGGACCGACCACGACGTCGCCGCGGATCCGGTGCGCATCGATTCCGCGCTGCTGGCCAGCCTGCCCGACCGGGTGCGGGCCGCCCAGAAGCTGTTCGCCAGCACCGGCGGTCTGCACGCCGCCGCGCTGGTCCGCGCGGCCGACGGTGAGCTGCTGGTCGTCCGGGAGGACGTCGGGCGGCACAACGCGGTCGACAAGGTGGTGGGCTGGGCGGCCCGCGACGGTCGGTTGCCGCTGACCGGCACCGTGCTCTTCGTGTCCGGCCGGGCGTCGTTCGAGCTGGCCCAGAAGGCGCTGATGGCCGGGATCCCGGTGCTGGCCGCGGTCTCGGCGCCGTCGCTGCTGGCCGTCGACCTGGCCACCGAGGTGGGGATGACGCTGGTCGGCTTCCTGCGCGGCCCGTCGATGAACATCTACGCCGGTGACCACCGCGTGACGGTCTGACCCGATGACCACATCGGACGGCGGGGGCGAGCGCGACGCCGTCGAGCCGGAGCTCACGGTCGGTCCCCCCGCGACGTGGGCCGCCGGCCTCCCCGGGGTCGGGCACGCGGTCCGGCAGGTCGCGGCCGAGATGGGCGTCCGGCGCGGGGCGTCCTCCCTGCGGATGCTCAACCAGGAACACGGTTTCGACTGCCCGGGCTGCGCGTGGCCGGAACACGAACCGGCCCGGCGCAAGGCCGCCGAGTTCTGCGAGAACGGTGCCAAGGCGGTGGCCGAGGAGGCCACGCTGCGGCGGATCACGCCGGAGTTCTTCGCCGCCCATCCGGTCGAGGACCTCGCGGGTCGCACCGACCACTGGCTCGGGAAGCAGGGCCGGCTCACCGCACCGATGTACAAGGCGGCCGGTTCCTCGACCTACGTCCCGGTGAGCTGGGACGACGCCTTCGGGGTGATGGCCGACCGGCTCGGCGCGCTCGCGACCCCGGACGAGGCGGTGTTCTACACCTCGGGCCGGACCAGCAATGAGGCCGCGTTCGTCTACCAGCTGTTCGTCCGGGCCTTCGGCACCAACAACCTGCCGGACTGCTCGAACATGTGCCACGAATCGTCCGGGGAGGCGCTCACCGAGACGATCGGGGTCGGCAAGGGCAGCGTGACGCTCGACGACGTGGAGAAGGCCGACCTCATCCTGGTCGTCGGCCAGAACCCGGGCACGAACCATCCGCGCATGCTGACCACGCTGGAGACCGCGAAGCGCAACGGTGCCTCGATCGTCGCGGTGAACCCGCTGCCCGAGGCCGGGCTCCTGCGGTTCAAGAACCCGCAGCGGCCGGGGGGCGTACTCGGCCGGGGCACGCTGCTGGCCGACCAGTTCCTGCAGATCCGGCTGGGGGGCGACGGCGCGTTGTTCGGCGCGCTGTCCCGCCGGCTGCTGGAGGCCGAGGACGCGGCGCCCGGCACCGTACTCGACCACGCGTTCCTGGCCGCCCACACGACCGGGTTCGAGCGGTTCGCCGAGCACCTCCGGGCCCGGCCGGACGAGGAGGTCCGGGCCGCGACCGGTCTGGCCGACGCCGAGATCGACGAGCTGGCCGGGCGGGTCATGGCGGCCGGGAAGATCATCGTGTGCTGGGCGATGGGGCTCACCCAGCATCGGGACGCGGTCGCGTCGATCCGGGAGGTCGTCAACTTCCTGCTGCTGCGGGGCAACATCGGCCGGCCCGGGGCCGGGGTCTGCCCGGTGCGCGGCCACAGCAACGTCCAGGGCGACCGCACGATGGGGATTTACGAACGCCCGGCGGCGGCGTTCCTCGACGCGCTGGAAGCCGAGTTCGGCCTGGTCGCGCCGCGCGAACCGGGCCTCGACGTGGTCGGCGCGATCCGGGCGATGCGCGATGGCCGGGCGTCGGTCTTTGTCGGGATGGGCGGCAACTTCGCCGCCGCGACCCCCGACACCGCCGTCACCGAGCGGGCGCTCCGGCGGTGTGCGCTGACGGTTCAGATCTCGACGAAACTCAACCGTTCGCACGCCGTCGTCGGAGCCGAGGCGCTGATCCTGCCGACCCTTGGGCGCACGGAGGTCGACCGCGGCCCGGACGGCGCCGAGCGGTTCGTGACCGTCGAGGATTCGATGGGGGCCGTGCACGCCTCGCGGGGGAGGCTCGCGCCGGCCGCGCCGTCGCTGCGGTCAGAGGTGGAGATCGTCTGCGGCCTGGCCGCGCGGGTGCTGGGCACGCCGGGCACGGGGCCTGGCTCTGGCTCGGGTACGGGTACTGGTACGGGGCCTGGTTCCGGGTCGGGCACGGGGCCTGGCTCTGGCTCGGTGGACTGGCCGGCGCTGGGGGCTGACTACCGCCGGATCCGCGACCATGTCTCCCGGGTCGTGCCCGGGTTCGAGGACTTCGACCGGCGGACCCGCGACGGGGCCGGTTTCCTGCTGCCGCACGCCCCGCGCGACTCGCGGACCTTCCCGACGCCGACCGGACGGGCCGCGTTGACCGTCAACGACCTGACGCCGCTGGAGGTGCCGGCCGGGCATCTGCTGCTCCAGACAATCCGCTCGCACGACCAGTACAACACCACGATCTACGGCCTGGACGACCGTTACCGGGGGGTGCGCCATGGGCGACGGGTGGTGCTGGTCAACCCGGACGACCTGGCCGCGCTGGGGGTCGAGGACGGCGCGCCCGTCGACCTGGTGTCGGTCTGGTCGGACGGTGTCGACCGACGGGCGCCGACCTTCCGGGTCGTCGCCTACCCGACCGCGCGCGGTTGCGCCGCCGCCTACTTTCCGGAGACCAACGTGCTGGTTCCGCTGGACAGTACGGCCCAGCGCAGCAACACCCCGACCTCCAAGTCGATCGTCGTCCGCCTCGAGCCGGCGACCGACTGAGCCGACGCCGCCCGCCGTTTCCGGGAGGTTGGTACCTCAAACGCGTTGCCGAACCCGCGCATGAGGTACCAACCCGGGCCTCGGCCCCCGGCGCTCATACGCGCGTCGGCGTCCACGGGCGTTCCCGCGCGCGTTGGGCCTGTCGGCTCGGGTTTGAGCGCCGGGTTACGTGAGGGTGGCTGGTCAAGGGGAGCGCACGCGGTCCGCTTACCCCTACCAATCGCCGGGCGGGGGCGGTCGGTCGCGGTGGGCGCCGGGGGTCGGTCGGGATCGATTTGGCGGGGTCAACGTCAGTTATTTGGCGCTGGGACGATGACACTTGCCGGGGGCTGCAGACCTGTCGTCGGCGGCGGCTGCTGGGACGTGCGGGGACGCTGACAACGGGCGCACTCCTGACGGACGTCAGGGTCAGAGCGCGCCAAACGCGCGCTGACGCTGTCAACTTTGCCCCGCTCACGCTGCCGCCCCGGCCGCCCCGGCCGACCCGCCTGCTCCGGCCGCCCGGTCCGCTCCGGCCGCCCCGCTCGTTCCGGCCGCTCCGGCCTCCACTGGGGCCCGCCGCTCAGCCGTCCCCGTTTGCGTCGTCGTCAGCGCGCTTTGGAAGGCGCGACGTCGACGGACCTTCCTGCCGCGGCGGACCAGTCCATCTCCGTGTCCGACCGGACCCCGATGCCGACCGCCGCCCGGGCGGTGCGGTCAGCCGGCGTCGAGGGCCAGAGCGAACGGGAGGACGGCCGGGGCGCCCGCCGCGCGCAGCAGCCGGGCGACGACCGTCATCGTCCAACCGGTCAGGATGCGGTCGTCGACGGCCAGGACCGGTCCGCCGGCGGTGGCGACGGCCGCCGCCGTGTCGGGGGGCAGCGTGAACGCGTCCCAGACCTGGTGGAGCCGGCGGGCGCTGTTGGCGACGCTGCCCCCCGGCGCCCCACCGCCGGTCCGCGTCACCTCGCCGAGCAGCGGTAGCCGGCCGATCGTGGCCAGCCGCTCGCCGAGGCTCGTGACCAGCGTCGGCCGGCGGCGCGAGGCCACCGTGACTACGCCGACGGGTCGTTGTGACCACGACCAGGACTTCAGGACCTGCACCGTCGCGTCGATCACGTCATCGGGCACCGGCCCGTCGGGGGCGTCGTCGGCGAGCAGCGTCCGCAGCCGGTTACCCCACCCGAGATCGTTCGCCCGGGCCACGGCCCGGCCCGTCTCGGCGGCTGCGCCGGCCGGGATCCGTCCGGTCAGCGGCACCCCGAGCGTCTTCATGCCGGTCGGCCACATCTTGCGGGGTTCGACGTCGACGCCGGGCCGGGCCAACCGTTCGCGGGCCCGGTCCCGGCCGTCGGTGGAGACGCCGGTCGGCCAGTACCGACCGGTGCAGGTGTCGCACCGGCCGCACGGCGCCGCCTCCGGGTCGTCGAGCTGGCGGCGCAGGTACTCCATCCGGCAGTCGGTGGTGTCGAGGTAGTCGAGCATCGCCCGCTGCTCGGTCCGGCGGGCTTCGGCCACCCGGGCGTAGCGGTCGGCGTCGTAGGCCCAGGGCCGGCCGGTCGCCTCCCAACCGCCGGTGACCCGCCGGACCGCCCCGTCGACGTCCAGCACCTTGAGCATCGAATCGAGCCGTTGCTGGCCGATGGCCACGGACGGCAGCAGCGCCCGGGTCGACACGGCCTTCGGGGCGTCGGCGAGGACGGCCAGCACCTCCCGGACGACCGGCTCGGGCGGGAAGGACGCGTCGGCGAACCACCGCCAGATCGCGGCGTCCTCCGGGCCGGGCAGCAGGACGACCTCGGCCCGGTCGACGCCGCGCCCGGCCCGTCCGATCTGCTGGTAGTAGGTGATCGCGGATGGGGGTGCGCCCAGGTGGACCACGAAGCCGAGATCCGGTTTGTCGAAGCCCATACCCAGTGCGGTCGTGGCGACCAGGGCCTTCACCTCGTTGGCGAGCAGCGCCCGTTCGGCGTCGATCCGCTCGGCCGGCTCGGTTCCGCCGTGGTAACAGGCCACGGCGACGCCCGCCTCGCGCAGGAAGGCGGTCAGTTCCTCGGCGGCCTGCTTGGTCAGCGCGTAGACGATCCCCGAGCCCGGCAGCTCGTCGAGATGTTCGGCCAGCCAGGCGAAACGGTCCTCCGGGCGGGGTAGCCGGACCACCGCCAGGCGCAGGCTCTCGCGGTCGAGGGGGCCGCGCAGTACGAGGGGCGCGCCGACCCCCGGCGCGCCCGGACCGACGGCGTCGGTGCCGAGCTGCTCGGCGATGTCGGTGGTGACCCGGTCGTTGGCGGTCGCGGTCGTGGCGAGCACCGGCACCCCCGGCGGCAGGCCGGCCATCAGGGTCCGCAGCCGGCGGTAGTCGGGCCGGAAGTCGTGACCCCAGTCGGAGATGCAGTGCGCCTCGTCGACGACCAGCAGCCCGGTGGTCGCGGCCAGCTCGGGCAGGTAGTCGTCGCGGAAGGTGGGGTTGTTCAGCCGTTCCGGACCGACCAGCAGCACGTCGAGCTCCCCGGCCCGCAGCGCCGCGTACACCGCGTCCCATTCGGTGACGTTGCCGGAGTGGATCTCGCCGGCCCGGATCCCGGCCGCCGCGGCGGCCGCCGTCTGGTTGCGGATCAGCGCCAGCAACGGGGAGACGATCACCGTCGGCCCGGCGCCCGCTTCCCGCAGCAGGGCCGTGGCCACGAAGTACACCGCCGACTTGCCCCAGCCGGTCCGTTGGACGACCAGCGCCCGGCGCCGTTCGACGACCAGCGCGCGGATGGCCAGCCACTGGTCGGCCCGCAGGACGGCGCCCGGCCCGGCCAGCGAGCGCAGCAGTTCCTCGGCCCGCCCCCGCAGGGCGTCCGGCCCGGAGCCCGATTCAGCCACGGGGGTGGAGCCGGGAGCAGCGGAGCCGGGCGCGGCGGTGGTGGGGGAGTCGGGCGTCACCCGGTCGGCAACCCGCGCCGGGGGAGCGCTCCCCGTGGACCCGGGATCTGTAGTCATGGTTCGTTGGTATCAGGAGCCACCGACAGAACGCCCACCGGCGCCGGCCGGGTGACGCGGCGCCGGCCGGACGTGTTCCGTTAGTCCGATTTAACCCACTAACATCGGGTCTCGCGTCCGGCCACCGGCGCCGCGCAACTTCAGGGGGAACGGCTGACGTGACCTGCATTGTGGGAATCGAGCACGACGGTCACGTCACGATCGGCGCGGACAGCATCGGTATCGCCGGGCTGTCCATGACGGTCCGGGCGGACACCAAGGTCTTCCGGAACGGCGAGTACGTCATGGGCTTCACGTCCTCGTTCCGGATGGGTCAGCTGCTGCGCTACACGCTGGTGCCGCCCGCCCCGCTGGACTGGGATGTCGACCGTTTCATGGCCACCGACTTCGTCTCGGCGGTCCGGGACTGCCTGCGCGACGGGGGCTACGCCCGCACCGACCAGGGCAGCGAGTCGGGCGGCACGTTCCTGGTCGGGATCCGCGGGCTGCTGTACCGGATCGACGAGGACTACCAGATCGCCCGCAGTGTCGACCTGTACGACGCGGTCGGGTGCGGCGAGGATCTGGCCCTCGGGTCCCTGCACGGCAGCGGGGATCTCGAACCGGCCGACCGCGTCGAGCGGGCCCTGGCCGCGGCCGCCCACCACTCCGCGGGTGTATCGCCGCCCTTCCACGTCATTTCGGTCTGACCGGCGGCGACCGCTGCCCGGCCCGGCTGGGGCGCGGCTCGGCCTGTCTGTCCGCGTCGCCGCACGCTCCGGATCGCACTGACGACGACGGGAACCGGGGCGGCCCGAGGAGGCGAGCCTCAGTGGGCCGCGTCGGGCCGTGCGGCCCGAGCGGCGGGCCGGGCCAGCGGGCCGTCGGGAGTCCGCTGGCGCCGACCCGGCCCGAGAGTTGAAAGCCGGACGACCCGGCCGGCGGTCAGCCCTGGCCGAGCATCGAGAGCCACTGCTCGCGACTGTTCGGCCGGAACACGTAGTTGAGCTGCTTGACCGCGCCCAGGCCGGCCGATGGGGCGGCCGAGTACTGGTGCCCGGGATAGACCGTCACGGAATCCGGCATCGCCGCCAGCCGGCGCAGGCTGTCGTACATCAGGCCGGGGTCGCCGCCCGGGAAGTCGGTCCGGCCGCAGCCTTCCAGGAACAAGGTGTCGCCCGCGACGAGCTTGCCGTCGACCAGGAAGCACTGGCTTCCGGGCGTGTGACCGGGGGTGTGGACCATCGAGATCGGGATCGAGCCGACCAGCAGCTCGTCGTCCCCGTCGTGCTCGACCAGGTCGGAGCCGCTGACCCCGGTGCCCTTGCGGACCCATTCGGCCTCGTCGCGCTGGACGTGGATCTGCACCGACTGGCGCTCGAGGATGTCGCTGATGCCTTCGATGGTCAGCCCGAACATCGATCCGCCGACGTGATCGACGTGGTAGTGGGTGGCCAGGACGCCGGTCAGCCGCATGTCGTCGGCGGACAGCGTGGCGAGCAGGTCGTCGACCCGGTAGGTGGGGTCGACGGCCACGGCTTCGCCGGTCTCCCGATCGCCGATCAGGTAGACGAAGTTGACCATCTGGGCGGCCGCCCCGTCGCCGACGGCGAAGTCGCGACCCGACAGCAGCTGGCGGAAATACAGGCGATCGTCCACGGGGAAAGCCTACGGCCTGAGGTCGGGCCCGGGCGCCGGAAGCGACGGTCGCGGCAGCGCCGTCGCGGGTCAGGTGCGACCGGCCCCGTGAACACCGCATTTCCGTCTCGGGGCAGCCATGTTGATTCGGGTGACTCGGCCCGATTGCTTCCGAACCAGGGGTATCTTTCCTGCTCACGACCATAGGGGGCGGTATGACGGACGTGACCGGCGCGGCGGGCGGGGCTACGGCAGAGGCCGGTGGCGCCAGCGGGAAAGGGCTCCGGCCGGGTGCGATCGGCCTGATCGCCACCATCGTGATCGGGGTGGCCTCCACGGCCCCCGGCTACAGCCTCGCCTCGTCGTTGACCAGCACGGTCGGGTCGGTGGGCGTCCAGTCGCCCCTCATCATGATCGTCGCCTTCGTCCCCATGCTGTTCATCGCGTACGCCTACAAGGAACTGAACGCCGTCGACCCGGACTGTGGCACCACGTTCACCTGGGGAACGCGGGCGTTCGGCCCGGTCGCGGGGTGGCTGTCGGGCTGGGCGATCATCGCCGCCGACGTCATCGTGATGGCCAACCTGGCCCAGATCGCCGGCCAGTACACGTTCTCCTTCGTGGGGGCGGACGGTCTGGCCGCTGAATCGCGGGGCTGGGTGACCGTGGTCGGCGTCATCTGGATCGTCGTGATGACCTACATCTGTTACCGCGGCATCGAGGTGTCGGCCCGCACGCAGGTCGGCCTGCTGACCATCGAGCTGATCATGCTCGCGCTGTTCGCCGTCGTCGCGCTGGTGAAGGTGTGGGGCCATCACGCGGGAGCGGCCGCGATCCAACCGTCCTGGTCGTGGTTCAACCCGGCCGACATCTCGGGCTGGTCGGCGTTCTCGACCGGCGTACTGGTCGCGGTCTTCATCTACTGGGGCTGGGACACCGCCGTCGCGGTGAACGAGGAGACCGACGACATCGCGCGTACCCCCGGCCGGGCCGCGGTGCTCTCGACGCTGATCCTGCTCGTGACGTACGTGCTGGTGACGACGGCGGCGGTCGCGTTCGCGGGGGTCGGCTCGAGCGGGAACGGCCTGAACAACCAGGACCACTCGGGGGACAGCCTGTCGATCCTGGGCAAGGCGGTGTTCGGCGGCGGCGGGTTCGGCACGGTGCTGTCGCACCTGCTGATCCTGGCGATCCTGTCGTCGGCGGCCGCGTCGACGCAGACGACGATCCTGCCGACCGCCCGCACGACTCTGTCGATGGCGGTCTGGAAGGCCCTGCCCGACCGGTTCGCGTCGGTGAACGCGCGCTTCATGACCCCGTCGTTCTCGACCTGGGTGATGGGCGGGGTGTCGCTGGCCTTCTTCGCGGCGTTGAGCTACCTCGACGGGGGCACGCCGCTCGGCGACCTGATCGCGGCGATCGGCCTGCTGATCGCGTTCTACTACGGGCTGACCGGGTTCGCCTGCGTCTGGTTCTTCCGCCGGTCGATGCGGACTCCGCGCGACATCTTCTTCCGGGGGGTGCTGCCCGGCCTGGGCGGGCTGATCCTGCTGGGCCTGTTCGTCAAGGCGTCAACGGCGTACTACGCGGCCGACTTCGGCTACACGTCCTTCCACGGGGTGGGTGGCGTGTTCCTGCTCGGCTACGGATCCCTGGTGCTCGGCGTCGTGCTGATGATCGTGTGGTTCCTGGTCCGGCCGGCCTACTTCCGCCGGTCGCGGACGACCTTGCCGACCAGCGTCCACACGGGCGTCCCGCTGGCCTCCGTCACCGGCGAGGAGGCCGTGACCCCGACCCCCTGATCCGGGGGGGGCTAGGTCCCGTGGGGGCGGGGCGTGACGCACACGGTGAGGTCGGCATCCAGTGCGTCGGCGATGCGGTCGAGAACGGGCAGGGTTGGCACGGTGCCCCCGGCTTCGAAACGGGCTACCGCAGACTGGGTCATTCCCGCTGCGCGGGCAAGTTCGGTTTGACTCCACCCTCGCTCCTGGCGCAGGTGGCGCACGGTCCGGCCGAGTTCGTAGGCCAGTCGGGTCGTGTGGTAAGCCTCCTGGGCACCGGGTTCAGCCATCCTCCGGTCGCGCAGTGCCGACCATTCGGCCCCCTCGGTTACCACGTCACTCCTCCTCCTCGGCGAGAAGCTCGACGTAGAACGTTGCCGTCGCGAAATGTGCCGACGACAGGCCCTCCAACCAGTTCCGGACTTCGGGCAGTTCCGGACTTCCGGTTCTAACTCAACAGTACCCCAAGGCATAGCAACAACGCTATAAGCTCGGTGGTGGAAATGGTCGCGCGCGCGCCCGCCAAGACCACAACGCCGGCTCCGCCCAACGAACCGGGCACCGGCGCATCGCTCGACGTTCGTATGCAGAGCAGCCGGTGCCTAGCCGGAGACGAGATCACTCTTGCGGCTCAGATCGCACCGCTGGGCATCAGGGGCGTGGCGGCGGGCCGGCGCCGAACATCATCTCGCACAGGTCGGCGTACAGGGCATCCGGCGTCGGGACGAAGCGCAACTCCCGAAGGCCGTGCTCCTGGCCGGCCGATTCGACGACGAAGGTGCCGTAGCCGAACAGCTTGCCGGGGCCGGTCCGGCGGTAGGTCAGGTCGGTGACCTTGGCCAGCGGCATCGTGTTGACCTTCTTCACGATGAGCCCGTGGACGCGGATGATGCGCCGGTCGGTGATCATCACCCGGATGTCGTGCCAGTCATAGACGATCACCGCCAGCCGTAGGAAGGCGAGCAGGAGGGCGACCCAGCCGATGTCGGCCAGGTCGCCGTCCCCGTCCGTCACAAGTTCCACCGTCCCGATGATCAGCACGGCCACGGTCGTTTCCAGCGCCACCCGCCACAGAAACGTCGGGTGCAGCCGGCTGCTGGAGACGAGGTTCTCCCGCGAGGCCAACCAGCGTTCGTCCTCGCCGGTGTCCGTTTCGCCCGCCCGGGGCCATAGCCGCATGTATGGCCTTTTCCCACCGATACGGCCAAATAGTCAAACGTGGGTCGGCGTGTCGCCGACGCGGCGCGCCGTCGCGGAACGCCCAAGGTCGGGGCCTCGCGCGGGGATCAGCCGTGGACGACCACCGTCCCGCTCATGTACTGGTGGATCGAGCAGAGATAGCTGTAGGTCCCGGCCTTGCGGAAGGTGAAGGAGAACGACTTTCCCTTGCTCAGGGTCGGTGAGCTGAAACTGGCGTCCCGGGCGGTCACCGTGTGCGGGGCGTCGTCGGTGTTCGTCCAGGTCACCGTGGTGCCGACCGCCACCGTGACGGTCGACGGCCCGAAGGAGAAGTTCTTGATAGTGACCGCCGGCGCGATGGCCGAACGGCCGGCTCCAGTCGTCGCTGTCCCGGCCCCGGTCGTCGCGGCGCCGCTGCCGGTCGGACCACCGGACGAGCCGGACGAGCCGGACGAGGAGGACCCGCACCCCGCGAGAATGCCCAGGGCGATCGCCAGCACCACGACCGGCAGGACGAGCGCGGCCGGCCCCGCGCGGCGGGTCCGCGGCGGTGCGGAAACCGGATCGGCGGCGTCGCGCGGAGTTCGGGCCGGCCCGGTCATGCCGTCAGCGCCGATGGCATCACAGCCGAGGTGATGCCGAGGAACGAGTCCGGGACCGGGTACTGCCCGGCGATGAAGCCGAGGATCGCGGCGTGCATCGCCTCGACCGGCGCGATCGACGCGGCGGTGGCGATCCCGCCCTTGTCCGTCACGTTGGCCATGGCGAACAGGTAGGTGTCGGCGGCGGCGTTCTCCAGGCCCAGGGCGAACCCGG
>JAMFSN010000003.1 GCA_026225295.1 Frankia alni | reverse complement strand
TCCCGGGCTTCGGGGCCGATGTGCGGGGTGTCGATGACGCCCGGGTAGACGGCGTTGACCCTGATTCCGGACTTGCCCAGTTCGACGGCCGACGACTGGGTCAGCCCGGTGAGGGCGGACTTGGTGATCGAGTAGGTGGACAGGCCGGCGATGCCGACAAGGCCGTCAATGGAGGAGATGTTGATGATCGAGCCGGCCCCCTGGGCCCGCATGATCTTCGCGACGGCCCGGGTGCCGTAGTAGGCGCCGTTCAGGTTGACCTCGATCAGGCGCTGGTGATCGGCCAGCGGCAGGGCGTCGATCGGGCCGACGGCCGCGGCGCCGGCGTTGTTGACCAGGATGTCGACGCGGCCCCAGCGGGATTCAACTGACTGGACCGCGTCCGCCCACGCGTCGGGAAGCGTCACGTCCAAGGCGGTGAAGACCGCCGCGCCGCCGAGCTCGGCGGCCACCTCGCGCCCGCCCGCCTCGTCGATGTCGGCGATCGCGACCCGGGCCCCCTCGGCGGCGAATCGCTGTGCCTGCGCTTTCCCCAGGCCGCTGGCGGCACCGGTGATAATAGCGACCTTGTCCGTCAGGCGATCTGCCATCCCTGCTCCTTCTTGTTCCTGGTGTCTCGTGGTGTCATGCGGGCTGGTCCTTCAGGGCCGCGATGGGCGGTGCGCCGAGACGCTCACTCAGCCGCCGGCAGGCTGCCCTGAGCTCCGTCACCAGCTCGGCCAGGTCGTCGTAGTGGCGAACGTCGAAGACGATGCCTATCAGTGCGCACACCTTGCCGTCGGAGCCGAATACCGGGCCTGCGAGCAGCGACACGCGCAGGAAACCGGTCGTCTGGTCCTCTTGGGCGACGAGGTCATGGTGGGTGAGGGCCGAGGCGACGAATTTCTGCCGGGCGGCGGACAGGCTGTCGACATTCGCGCTGAGCGCGCGGCGGGTGAGCGGGTCGAGAATGATGCTGTAGCCGAGCTCGCGGACGATCGCCGCGGCCTTCCGCAGGTTGTCCCGCGTCGGCTGGTCGGTCAGGTCGGCCCGGCTCAGCCAGAGCTCTAGGTCCCGCTCGTCCCAGGCCGCGAACGCCAGGCCGTTCGGGGGCGCCAGCGAGAACGCCTGGCCCTCGGCCATCATGGCCGTCCCCGGCCCGGTCGGCCCCTCCCGGCTCACGTTGATCAGCCGGTCGCCGGCGGGCAGGTAGCCCAGGATCTCGCAGCCGGTGCTCTCGTGGAGTTCTCGTGCCGCGGCCCGCAGCAAGCTCACGATGGCTGCCCCCCGCTGCGCGGCGGCGCCGATCGAGATCAGCCCGGCCCCGAGGGCGTACCCGTCCTTGGTGCGAACCACCCAGTGTGAGTGCTCAAGCGCCAGCAGCACGGTCTGGCAGGTCGCCCGGCTCTGGCCTAGCCGTCGCGCCAGGTCGGCGGCGGCGAAGACCTTTCCGGGGTTGTCCGCGAGAAAACTGACGATCTCGATGGTGCGCAGGGCGGACGGAGCCGGTTGAAGTGCCATGAAGGTAACCGTAGCGGCCTTGTCGTCGCTGATCAGATCTGAGCTGGGTGCACGACAGCCCCGGCAACGTCGGCCGTTGCCCGGTAGATCGCGCCGGTCCGGTGCGGGTCGTAGGGCGCTCCGAAGGTGACGGCGTAGAGGTCCCGGCCATCGAAACAGAGCGACGCGGTCCAGGTCGAAGGTGCCTCGACGACCTGATCGAGGGCCCCCTGCGGGGTCAGCCGGGCCAGGCGGCCCGATCCCATCAACGCGATCCAGACGCACCCCGACTCGTCGATCGCCAGGCCGTCCGGGCTTTCGCCCTGGAACTGGTGCAGCGGGCGGCGGCTGACGGGAACGCCCTCATCGGTCAGCTCGCTGGCCCACACGGTCAACGCGCCGGTGTCGTTGTGATAAAGCCATGCACCCTCCGGGGACACTCCGATACCGTTCGTCAGCTTGATCCCGTCGTAGTACCGCGCGACATCCCCGCCGTTGTCGATCCGCCACAGCGACCCGCCCTGCCCGGAGGCCGGCGGCATCGGGTCCGTGTCGAACCGGCCGACGAAGACGCGGCCGGCGGAATCGGTGCCGAGGTCGTTGAATCCCCAGCCCGTCCCGTGCTCGAGCAGCACCCGTTCCGGCTCGTCCTCGCTGATCAGTGACACCGCGTGACCCGACGCGACCAGGCCGCCCGCGGCGTGCGGGACCAGGCCGCCAACGTGGCCGCGCTCGGCCAGTTGCGTCGTCGACCCGTCCGCTTCGACGCGCAGTACCCGCCCCGGTGGCGTCCTGTCCGTGAAGCACAGGCGCCCGGCCAGGTCAAGGCACGGCGCCTCGAGGCGCCCGAACCCGTCGCGCAGCAGATCCCACTTCATGGCTTACCTACTCGTCTTCGGGAGCGACGCTGTATCGCTCGATGTAATCCCGGAAGGACTCCCTGATCCGCTTCCTGGTCAGGCCGTAGTCTTCGGCGGCGTACTTGTGCTGGCCCCGCGCGCCGCGCTGGTTCGCCGCGGCCCATTCAGCCATGGCCGCGCGGGCGGGCAGCCCGAGGTCCAGCCCGAGGAAGCGGTAGATCCGCCCGGCCGTCGCGACCGGGTCGGATTCCACTTCCTCCTGGTGGACGTCGAGGAACCGGTCCTCGCCGATGACCGCGCGGGCGGCCATGGCCCGCTCGGTCCCCTCGACTAGGTGCTCGAGGAGGAACGCGCCGAGCTCGGCCGGGTCGGGCGGCGCCCCGGGCAGGGCATTACGCTGCGCGGTGCCGACCGTGCTGCAGCCCGACGGCACCGCGGCGGCCGGATCCCGGTGGGCCATGATGAAGCGTGCCCCGGGGTACTGCACCGCCAGGTCGTCCAGGTGGAAGTTGTGATACGGCGCTTTCACCAGCCAGAGCCGGGGCGGCCGGGCCGCGTGCAGCAGCCGCAGCACCCGCTCGTGGTACGCGTAGGTCGACTTCAGGCTGGCCGTCCGCCACCACCGCGTGTAGCTGGGAAGCGGCAGGCCAAGCTCCTGGTTATGAAAGTCAAGGCCGAGGATCGTGTTGTCGTCGGCCGGGCCGTCCGGTTCCGTGATGTGCTGCACGGACCCGCCTAGGGCGTCCTGGCCTGCCCTGATCGCGGCAAGGCGCCTCTCGTCGTCCTCGTCCGAGTGGGCCCCGGGAGGCGGCACCGGGTTCCTTATCTCCCACAGCCGCTGGTATCGGAATTCTGGACCCTTGGCCAGCAGGTACTGCAGGGCCGTGGTCGCCGTCCGGGGCAGGCCGTGGATGACGACGATGCCGTCTAGCGCAGGCGGCGGCGCGGCCTGCCGGCGGTACCAGTCCTCGATGCGCAGGCGGCTGGCCAGCCGGTGCTCGACGGTCCGTTCGAGCCGGGCGGCCGTCGCTGGGTCGAGCGCCAGGTCGCGGGTTGCCGCGTCGAGCAGCCGGTCCAGTCCGTCCTGCCAGCCGTCGGCGCCCAGGTCGGTATGGCCGGTGGACGCGCGGGCGCGGTCGATAAGCTCCGCTGCGGTGGGAAGCATCTGCCGTACCTGCCTCTACGGTCGTGGCGGGTCGATGTCGCGGGTGGAGTACGACCAGCGGGTCGTGACGGGGACGGCCAGCCGTTTCGCGACGGCGTCCCGGCGCCGGGAGATTTTCTCGGCTCGCTCCTGCGGGCTCACCCGCCTGGTCTGCGGGTGGATGCTCGAGCTGATTTCGGCGAACGGGACGAGCCGTACCTCGGGCTGGGGACGGTGGCTGACCATGACCCAGCGGATGATCATCACCCCGCGCTCGTGGCCGACGGTGTCCAGCCAGTTCGGCACGCCGGGGTCGCGGTGCGCGACCAGCACCCGGCAGACGCCGTCGGGGTCCAGCTCGACCTGGTGCGCGTTGAGGCTGGTCTGGTGGTGGGAGAAGTCAATGGTCCGGTACCACATGTCGCCGACCGAGATGCTCCAGAAGATCCCCTCGGGCGGGGTGAACTCGATAACGAGCGCCTGGTCTTCCGGGACGGCGAAGAAGCCCTTCACCGAGGAGCGCGCGCTGTTCAGGCCGGTGGCCGGCAACGGGCGCGGGGCGGGAATGACGTTGTCGCCCTCGTCGCGGAAGGAGTGGACCATGTCCACCCAGTAGTCGGCGTTCTTGGCAACGAGCTGGCCGAGCGCGTCCAGCTGCTCGCCCACCTCCGCCGCCGTCGGTGTCCGCAGGCACCACGGAAGGACGCCTGCCTCGCCGTCGAGCCGACGAATGGCCAGGTGCGGGACGTCTTCGCTATCCCAGTCGTAGGCGGCGCGGCGGATCAGGACGGAATGCGCGCCGGGCCGGAGCTGGATCCAGTTGCCCGGCTGCTTGTCACGCGCGAGGGTTACCCTGAACTCGCCGCCCGGACCGACCGCGAACTCGTCGAGGTAGTGCATCTCCGGGCGCCCGCCGCCGCTGATCATTAGCTCCAGCAGGCGTATCCGGCCGACGGTTCCGTAGATCTCGAATGTCCCGTCGTCGCTCAGCGGCGCGGACATGAGCGCGGCGTCGGGGTTGTCCATGCCGACCTTCACCACGTCGGTCTGCACGCGCAGGAACGCCGGGCTGGCCGCGTCGGTCCGGTACAGCTCGCGTTCCACCAGGCTGTGCACCAGCCCCAGCAGGTACTGGTACCCCTCGGCGAGGTCGGTGGGGCTGGCCGCATCGGGTGACAGCAGGATCGAGTCGCCCGCCGAGCGGAGCCCGTCGCAGAAGCGCCGCCACGCATCTCCGCTGGTCAGCGCTTCGGTGAACGCGGCCTCGGCGGACGCGAGGCGCCGGGGGCGGTCCAGGTCACTGCCGGGCATTGGCGGTGTCGAGTCCTTAGTGAACTGGTAGACGGCCATCGTCCTCCTTAGCG
>JAMFSN010000238.1 GCA_026225295.1 Frankia alni | reverse complement strand
TACAGCCACCACATGGCGAACACGGCGACCAGGCCGCCGGCGCTCACGGCGTAGAGCCGCGGGCCGGCCTGGTGGTCGTCGAGGGCGGTCTGGACGGCGACCGTCGCCGCCGCCACCGACTCGCCCAGCACGATCAGGGTGAACAGCCCGTACCGTTCGGCGATGTGCCCGGGATGCCAGGCCGTCGCCCGGCCCCGCTCGGCGAGCGCCGGGAGCGCGAGTTCGGCGACGATCAGCACCCCGTAGACCAGCCACCGGCCGCCGGACGGGACCGCCAGCCAGCTCATCCAGCCGATCTGGATCGCGGTCACCCCGGCCGCGTAGCGCAGCGCGGCCGGCCGCCCGGCCGGGTCCCCGGCGGCGGCCCGGAGCCACTGGGAGACCAGCCCGACCCGCATCACCACGTACCCGACGACCACGACGCTGAAGTCGTGGCCGGTGAACGCCCGGGGGACACCCGCGGCGAGGATGAGCACCCCGGTGATCTGCACGAAGGTGGCCAGCCGGTACGGCACGTCGTCGGTGTCGTAGGCGGAGGCGAACCAGGTGAAGTTGACCCACCCCCACCAGATCGCGAAGAACACCGTCAGATAGCCGGCCAGCGCGTTGGCCAGGTGGGCCTCGGCCAGCGCGTGGTGCAGCTGGGTGCCGACCTGGGCGACCGCGACCACGAAACACAGGTCGAAGAACGCCTCCAGCGGGGTGGCGGCCCGTTCCTCCCCGTCGTCGCGGTGGGGCCGCATCGGGCGCCGCCACGGCGTCCGGACCGCGGCCAGGGGCGGCTCCCAGCCGCTCGTCAGTCCGGCCGGCTCCTGGTCGCCGGCCGCCGGGGCCGGTTCCTGGTCGCTCGTCACCCCGGCCGGTTCCTGGTCGTTCGTCACCGGGGTCGGGTCGCCCGGCGGCCGGCCCGCGGCCCCGTCACTGCTGCGTCGAGAAACGTTCCAGCGACATGCCCTCGTACAGATCGCGCTTGGCGACCTGCACGGTGCGGTCGCGCAGGGCCGCGAGCTGGTCGGAGATGACCGCGCACGACCCTTCCAACGTCTTGTACCCGTCCGCCCGGACCAGCAGGATCGCGTGGCTCGGGCCGGCCAAGGCGTTGATCTTGGCGGCGAAGTCGGCGCCGTTGGCGTTCTTCATGCGGGCCGCGTAGTCGACCCAGTCGACCAGTGCCGGGCCGGTCGGATCGGCGTAGGCGATCTGGCGCACGGCCGGCCCGTTGTGCCGGCTCAGGGCCCGGTAGACGGCCGGCCCGAGCTGGTCCGGGCAGTAGGCCACCACATCGCCGGGCCGGGCCAGGGCATCGATCCGGCCGGCGATCTGGGCGGCCTGGGTCCGTTCCTCGCGGGCCAGGTCCCACCCGCCGAGCAGGCCGGTCACGCAGGCCACGGCCAGGACGCCCATCCGGAGCGGCCGGGACGGCAGGATCCCGATGCCGATCGCGCCGAGCAGCAGGAAGGCGGGCAGCGAGATCCCGGTGTAGCGCTCGGCGTAGGCGCTGCCGCCGAACGTGTTGACCAGGTAGGCCAGCGCCAGCGGGACCAGCCACAGCGCGGCCAGGTACCGGCCCGGCATCCGGCCCCGCGGATCCACGTGCAGGATCCGACCGACCGGCCGGGCCGTCGCGCCGACCATGGCCGCGCCGAGCAGGATGACGGCCAGCAGGGAGCCCGTCGAGGCCGGTCCGGCCCAGTCGAAGACGGTGTCGAGCAGCACCTGGGCGTGGACCCGGGGCGCCCACGGGGTGCCGGTGTGCAGCATCTGGAACGTGAACGAGGGGGCCCAGGGCAGAAACAGGATCGCCGACGCGAGCATCGCGGCCAGCGCCCGCAACGCCGGTCGCCGGTAATGCGGCCGGCGCCGGGACTGCACGACGAGGAACACCGCGACCGTCGCGAGCAGCAGGAACGTCCAGTAGTGGGTGTAGACCATGGTGGTCGTGCACAGGGTCAGCAGCGTGAGCCGGGTCCGGTCGGACCGCTCGAACGCTCGGACCAGCGCCAGCCCGAACAGCAGGACCAGCAGCACGACCAGCGAGTACATCCGGGTCTCACTGCCGTACCGGATCGCGTAGGGCGAGCAGGCGAACAGCAGCAGCGCCGCGATCCCGACCCGGCCGGCGGCCCGCTCGTCGCCGTTGCCGAACGCCGTCGCGACCCGGCCGACCCGCCGGCCCGCCACCCAGGCGACCGGCAGCGTCGCGACCGAGAACACCCCCGACAGGGCCCGGACCGCGATGTCCCCGCTGCCGAACGCCTTCATCCAGAAATGCAGCAGCAGGTAATAGAGCGGCGGCGCGCCGTCGTGGCGCAACGCCTCCAGCAGCCGGCCGATGGGCAGCGTCGCGATGTTGACCGTGAGTGATTCATCGAGCCACAGGTGGGAATTGGTGGCGAACCGCAGCCCGGCGCCGATGACGACGGCCGCCACCGTGACCGGCCCGATCAGCCGGTGCCACCATGGGTCCCGGGTCTTCGGTGGCCCGGCGGCGGCCGGGGGCTCATCGGCTGCCGAGGTGGGTTCGGGTGGCTCGGTGCCCGGTTCGTCAGCCGGGTTCTCGGCCGGCGGCCGGGTGGTCGCGGGGCTGGTGGTGGCTGAGCTGGTGGTGGCGGGGACCGCCTCGACCTGTTCCGCCGCCGGGCGGGTGGGCCGGGCCGACCGGTGCCCGGCGACGCCCGCGGCGGACGCCGAAACGCCCGCCGTCCTCGGAACCGGGACGTCGGGCGCCGTCGGGGGGGGCGCCGCGGAGGCGGAAAGCTCAGGGTTCATCACCGATGACGGTACCGACCGCCCGGGACGCGGGCGCGCTCAGCCGGCCGGGTCCGGATGGGTTCCCGCCGCCCACCCGTTGGTTCCCGGGAAGCTGGCCCGCCAAGAGCGCCGCCGAGCCCGCGCCAGCGGTACCAGCCGTGGCGCCCATCCGGGCGTCAGTCTCAGCCGGGACCGTCGCCGGCCGACCGCTCGGCACCCAGGCCCTCCGCTGCCAGCATGGAAGGCAGCAGGGTGCAGCGGTGGCGGCCGCCGACCTCCCGGACCGCCCGGCGCAACCCGGGGCCGACGGCGGTGACGATTGACAGGTGCGAGCGGGCCCGGGTCAGCGCGGTGTAGACGAGCGGCCGGGACAGCATCCCGCCGCCCTCGGGCGGCACGACCACCACGACCGCCGGCCATTCGCTGCCCTGGGCCCGGTGGGCGGTCAACGCCCAGCCGTGCCGCAGGTCCGACACCGCGTTCGCGGGGACATCGACCGGGCCGCCCGAGAAGGTGACCTTGAGCGCCGACTTCTCGCCGATCGCCGCCACCACCCCGATCTCGCCGTTGGCGAAGCCCTCGTCGATGTGGTTGGCGGTGGCGACCACCCGGTCGCCCACGTCGAACCCGAAGGCGGCCCCGGGGCCGGGATTGAGCACCTTCTTGAGCGCCTGGTTGAGCGCGACGGTGCCGGCCGCCCCCTTGTGGACCGGCGTCACCACCTGGACCTGGTCGGCCGGAATACCCAGGACGCGGGGGATCGAGTCGGTGACCAGCTGGACCGTGCGGTGGGCGGCCTCGCCGGAGCCCCGGGCGGTGACCACCACGACCTCGTGGTCGTCCCCGGCCGGCGGCGGGGGCAGCTCGCCTTCCCGCACGGCGATGGCCAGCCGCGCGATCGCACCCCCGTCCGCCTGCCGGTACAGCGTCCGCAGTTCGGTCACCGGCACGGCCCCCGCGTCGATGAGATCGCCGAGCACCCGGCCGGCCCCGATGCTGGGCAGCTGGGCGGGGTCGCCGACCAGCAGCAGGTGGGTGCCGTCGGCGCAGGCGTCGAGCAGCGCGGCCGCCAGCTCCGAATCGAGCATCGACGTCTCGTCGACGACCACCAGATCGGCCTCGATCGGGTTCTCGGCGTCCCGGGCGAACCCGCCGCCGGCCCCCTGGGCCTGCAGGAGGCGGTGCAGGGTGCTGGCCGACTCGCCGGTCAGTTCCTCGAGGCGCTTCGCGGCCCGGCCGGTCGGCGCGGCCAGTGCGACCCGGGCGTCGGCGGCCTTGGCCGCCTCCAGCAGCGCGGCCACCGTGCGGCTCTTGCCGGTACCGGGCCCGCCGGTCAGCAGGCTGACCCCGGATTCCAACGCCACCATGACCGCGCTGCCCTGAGCCTCGTCCAGCTGCCCCGGCGCGCCGGCCGTCGCGGCCGCCCCGGCCGTCCGTTTCGGCCCCCGAACCGGCGCGATCAGCGGTTCAGCGGTCGCGTCGAGCCGGGCGATGCCTTCGGCGACCGCCTCCTCAGCCCGGGCGTAGCGCTCCAGGGCGACCAGTTGACCGGCAGCATGGTCCTCGGCCAGCACCACCCGGTGGTCGTTGACGGCTTCCTTCAGCGAGGCGACCGGGTCGACGACGCCTTCCCGGGCCCCGCCGGCCAGCAGCGTCGGGACCGGCGCGGCGGTGTCGCCCGACCGGGCCGCCCGGGCCAGCAGGAAGGTGAAGACCGCCGGCCCGCGGCGCGGATCCTCCCGGCGACAGCCGAAGTGGCGGGCCAGCCGGTCGGCCTGGGCGATGTCAGCCTCGCCCCCGTCGAGCAGCCGCCAGGGGTCGGCCCGGATCCGCCCAGCGGCGCCCGATCCGAGTTCGGCGGTCGCCTTGCGGGCCAGCCGCGGCGGCAGGCCGGCCGGCACCAGCAGCTCGACGACGGCCAGGGTCGGCGCGTTGTTCGAGAACGTCTCGGCGAGCCGCCGCGCGCGGGCCGCGCTCACCCCGTCGACCCGGGTCAACGACCCGGGATCGACGTGGGCGGCGGTGGTGATGCCGGCCGCGGGCAGCCGGGCGGCGGTGGTCCGCCCCAGTCCCGGCCACAGACCGGCCTCGACGAACGCGGCGAAGACCTCGGTGGGATCGGTCACCTCGACGTCGGGGCCGCCACCGCCGGTGCCGCCACCGCCGGTGCCGCCGTCGACGGTGCCGCCGTCGTCGACGGGGCCGCCGTCGTCGGTGTGCCGGTCCGCGTCCGGGTCGTCCGGCCCGGCGTCGCCCGGGGCCGGGAAGATTGTCAGGTCGGCCATGCGGAAAGCCTAGGCGGTCGGGAGCGAGCCACCGCGTGACCACCCGGCCGACAGCGGCCCTGCGCGCCGTGTGCGTCCGCCGGTCAGCGTCGACGGGCCGCCCAACGCGCGCTGGCGACGACGCGAACGGGACGGCCGGGGCGGCAGCGTGCCCCGATTCAGGCTGCCCGGCCGGACTGCACCGCCATCGGGGCCAGTTCGCGGCTGTCCGGCAGCGGCAGTGTCAGGGGGTCAAAGTCGACTGCGTCAACGCGCACTTTGAGCGCTCTGACGATGACAGTGACCGCAAACGCCCTCGTCGTCAGCCTCCCCGTACGC
>JAMFSN010000237.1 GCA_026225295.1 Frankia alni | reverse complement strand
TCGTAACCACCGGACGCGCCGCGGTAGCCCTCGTCGTCCCGCCGACCCGCGGCGTCCGGGTAGCTCGAGCGGTCCGGGTAGCTCGGCCCGTCGGGGTAGCTGGACCCGTCGGGGTAGTTCGGGCTGTCGGGGTACCGGTCATCGGCGTACGGGCCGCCGTTGCCGTACGCCGGAGCGCCGGGGTAGCCCCCGCCGTTCCCGTAGGCCCCGCCGTTCCCGTAGCCACCGCCGGGGCGGTAGCCACCCTCCGGATAGTGCTCCGGCGGCACCGCGGCGGAACGTTCGTCCGGGTACCGGGGCGGGCCGGGGTGGCGGGACCCGTCCGGATACCCGGTCTCGTCGGGGTAGCGGGTCTCGTCGGGGTAACCGAGTTCGTCCGGCCGGACGGAGTCGTCGCCGTAGTCGTCGTCGCCGGGCCGGCGACGAGGTCGCCGGGGCTCTCCGGGACCGGTCACGACCCCTCGTCCGGGCCCGGGCGTCCGGCCGGGGCGGGTCCAGACATGAGGCGCCCGCTGGTCGTCACCACTGCCCTCCCGTCGGTCGGTCGTTCCCGCCGACGGTCGGCCGGATGCCGGGGACGTCGGTCGGTCCGTCCCCGGCGCGGGTCGGGTTCTCCCGACGCGCGGCACGGACGGTGCGAACCCGTCTGACGCTACGTACCACCACGGCTAGGGCAAGTACACCCAACGCACAGACTGTGATCGCGGTAGCGATGATCCCGTACGCCGTGGAGCGCACGAGCACGAGGCTCGGCGGACCGGGCTTGAAGCTCTCCCCCTGCGGGGTGAGCAGGGAGATGTAGACCGGGAAGCTGCCGGCGCTCTCGGCGTGGACCTGGATGTCGACCTGGACCTTCTGCTTCGGTCCGATGGTGCGCAGAACCACCGAGGCGGACCCCAGCCGGGCCTTGTCCGGCGTCGACAACGCCAGCTGCACGGACACCGACTGGCTGAGGTCGTTCTCCAGGGTGACCGGGACCCGGCCCTTGCGGCTGGTCAGCGTGACCTTCTGGGACGCGACCAGCCGGATCCCGTCGCGCAGCGCGGTCAGCTCATCGGACACCTGCCCACGCAGCGCGGTGGCCCCGGCCGCGTTGCCCCGGAAGGATGCCGACTCCGACGCGACCAGCGCGTCCATCATCGAGGCGATCGAGCCCTGCTTCGAGCACGACAGTTCGCTGGCCGCCGTGACCGGGACGGGGGAGGTGGTCGGGTTGGCCCCTCCGGCAGCGGCCGGTGAGCCCGTTGCCGAGCCCGTCCGGGCGGTTGCCGGGGCGCTTCCGGACGAGGGAGCGGCCGCCGCGCCGGCCGCCGCGGTGCCGGTGGTCGGGCACAGCACCGCGTGCAACGCCACGACCTGGTTGCGCAGCACCGCGGTGGCGGCCAGTGGACCGGGGGCCAGTTCCGCCGCCCGGGCCGCCGCCGGGTAGGTCAGCGGGGCCCGGGCCGCCGCCGGACCGGCCGCCGCCGCGACCCGCTGGAGCGGTACCGCCGCCGACCACGGCGTCGTCAGGTTCGAGAACACCGTCCGGAGCAGTCCGGGAGTCGGGTTCCACTGCCGGGGCAGCACGATGAGCTGGTCGCGCGGGGTGGCGGGCTCCTCCCGGGTGATCATGGCCGTCCCGGCCAGGTAGTCCTGCCGGGCCTCGGCGTCGGAGCGTCCCCCGTCGCCGGCCGCCACCGCGGCCAGGTCCGCGTCCGCGACCACCGCCCGCAGCGTCCCCTTGCCGGCTTCGACCGGGACGGCGGCCGGCGGGGTGGCCGTCTCGCCGGCCGCCGGCGGCAGCGCCGTCCCGCTCAACAGCACCGTGCGCACGCCGCCGTTGCCCGGGACGGCCCGGCGCAGGATGTCGAGGGTGGCCTCGTCGGCCAGGCCGCCGGGCGGCAGCGCGACGGTTCCGGTCGGTCGGATGTCGCCACCCATCGCCCCGCCGAGCACCTCGCTGCCGCGCAGGATGGCCGCCACGATCTGGTAGTACTGCCGGGCCCGGGTCAGCGCGACGACGTCCGGGTCCCCGTACGGAAGGGCCAGCACGGAGCCTTTCGCGACCGCGAAGGCGCGCAGGTCGCGCAGGAAGGCCACCGCACTCGGGTCCTGCGGGTGGACGACCGTGCGACCGGCCCGGGTGACCCGGTAGGGCCCGTCCGCCATCACCTTGATGGCCCGCGCGGTCTCCGGGTCGACGGCCAGGCTGACCGCCGGGGCTACCCCGTGGCTCGGCGCGACCTGCCTGAGCAGCCGGGCGAGCCGACCACCCGGCGCGACCTGCGTGGCCAGGTCGTTGTCGAGCAGGGACGTCCCGGTCGCGGCCAGGTGCGGTCGGTCGGCCAGGGGGAGAACGACTGCCACCCCGGTCCGGGCGGAAACCGCCCCCCCGGGGGCCGAGACCACGAAGGTGACCGTCCGGGCCAGGACGGTTCCGGCCGCGCCGGCCAGCGTGCCGCGCACGGTGACGGTCACCGGATAGACCTGGAGCGCGCTCCGGGACAGGCGGTCGGTGAGCGGGACGGCCGGCAGCTGGAACCTCTGCCGGCCCCCGACGGCGATGGAGGGCAGGGTCATCTGGGCGAGCCGCGTCGCGCTGATCGCATCCTCAGGATGGGACCGGTCGTCGATGAGTGCCCCGCGGTTGGCGACCGGCGCTCCGAGCCCGAGGCTCACCGTGAGGTCGGTGGCCGCCGATGAGGCGGTGCGCGCCAGCGTGATCAGCCCGGCGACGGTCAGCGGGCTGGCGCTGTCCTTCTGGACGCTGGTGAGCGCCACGATGGCCGGCAGACCGGCCGGCGCCCCTGTGGATGACCTTGTGGATGACCCTGTGGATGGGCTTGTGGAAGACGGGGTGGGGGCGGCCTGGGCCGGGCTACCGGAGCCACCCGCGACGACGAACGCGGCGACCAGGGCGACCGCCAGACCCGCCGCGCCGCGCCGCGCCCGCCCGCTCACGGGGTGGCCGCGAGCAGGCCCTCGACCGCGTCCAGCAGTCGCCGCTCGTCGGCGTAGGCTAGCCGGTCCCGGATCTGGCCCAGCGGGACCCAGGCCACCTCGGCTACTTCGATGTCCTCGTCCGACAGTTCGCCGCCGGTCTGCACCATCAGAAAGTGGTGCACGGTTTTGTGCACCCGCCGGCCGCCGGCCACGAACCAGAAGTCGATGGTGCCCAGCCGCCCGAGGACCGCGCCCGACACCCCGGTCTCCTCCGCCACCTCCCGGACGGCGGCCTGTTCGTCGGTCTCGCCCGGTTCGAGATGCCCCTTTGGCAAGGACCAGAGCAGCCGGCCGCGCCGGTCCCGGCGGCCGATCAGCGCTCCCCGGGCCGCGGGATCGCGCTGTTCGAGCACCAGACCGCCGGCGGAGGTCTCCTCCACGCGGCGCAGCGGCACCCGGGAGGGCGACGACGACCGCGAGGACATGCGGCGATCGTACGAGCCGGCGCCCGAAGCGGTTCAGCGCGGCGAAAAGGCGCGCGCCACGGGTGGTGCGCGGGCCGTACGCTTATCCGGCATCCCCGCCCAGCCCGAGGAAACCGTGCCTGTCATCTCACTCGACCACCCCAGAGACTCCTCCGAGCAGGCGGTGAGCGCCCTGTTGAGCGTTCCCGAAGCCGCCGACGAACTCGGCCGCATCTTTGTCGCCCGCGGGCACGCCCTCCATCTGGTCGGCGGCTCGGTGCGCGACGCCCTGCTGGGTCGGGTCGGCGCGCCCGGCGCCCCGACCATGGATCTCGACTTCGCCACCGACGCCCGCCCGGAACGGATCCTGGAGATCACCCGGAGCTGGGCGGAAACGACGTGGGAGGCCGGGATCGCGTTCGGCACCGTCGGCCTGTTCAAGCGGGGGATCCGCTTCGAGGTGACGACCTACCGGACCGAGGCCTACGACCGGGATTCGCGCAAGCCGGCGGTGGTGTACGGCGAGACGCTGGAAGGCGACCTGGTCCGGCGGGACTTCACCGTCAACGCGATGGCCGTGTCGGTGCCCGGGCACGAATTCGTCGACCTGTTCGGCGGGATCGCCGATCTGGGCCGCCGCGAGCTGCGGACCCCGGGCCGGCCCGAGGACTCGTTCGACGACGACCCGCTGCGGATCCTGCGCGCCGCCCGCTTCGAGGCCCAGCTCGGTCTGGTGCCGGTGCCTGAGCTGGTCGCGGCGATGTGCTCGCGGTCCGGGCGGCTGGCCATCGTGTCGCCGGAGCGGATCCGGGACGAGCTGCGCAAGTTGATGGTCGCGCCGGACCCGGTGGCCGGTCTGACCCGGCTGGTCGACACCGGCGTGGCCGACATCGTGCTGCCCGAACTGGCCGCGCTGCGGATGGAGATCGACGAGCACCACCAGCACAAGGACGTCTACGCCCACACGCTCACCGTGCTCGAACAGGCGATGGGACTGGAGGACCCGCCGGGCTCGGCGCCCGACGGAACGCCGGTCGGCGGCCCGGACGAGGTGCTGCGCTGGGCGGCGCTGCTGCACGACATCGGCAAGCCGCGGACCCGACGTCACATCGGCGGGGGCGGCGTCTCCTTCCATCACCACGAGGTGGTGGGCCGGGACATGACCCGCCGCCGGCTGGCCGCGCTGCGCTTCCCGAAGGACGTCATCGACGCGGTGACCCGGCTGGTGTTCCTGCACCTGCGCTTCCACGGCTACGGCAGCGGGGAGTGGACCGACGCGGCGGTGCGCCGCTACGTCCACGACGCCGGGCCCGGGCTGGCCCAGCTGAACAAACTGGTCCGCTCGGACTGCACGACCCGCAACCGGCGCAAGGCGGAATCGCTGGCCCGGGCCTACGACTCGCTCGAGGACCGGATCGGGCGGCTCATGGTCGAGGAGGAGCTGGCCGCGATCCGGCCGGAGCTGTCCGGCGACGACATCATGGGCCGGCTGGGTCTGCGGCCCGGACCGCTGGTCGGGAAGGCCCGGGCCCACATGCTCGACGTCCGGTTCGAGCAGGGCCTCATCGGCCGGGACGCCGCCCTCGAGGAACTCGACCGGTGGGCCCGCGAGAACAACATCGCCCCTACCGACTGAACCGGCGGGGCCGACTGGGCCGGCTGATCCGCGAGGCTGGTGCTCCAAAGGCGGGGTGGCGGACTCTCTTGCGGTACCAGCCTCCGCCGGCCGGTGGTGACCGTCGCATCGCGGCTGGTCCGGGGGACCTGCGTCGGGCTCAGACCTCGACCGGGGTGCCGGGTTCGGAGGCCGGCACGGGCGTCGGCCCGGCCGGCCGGGCGCTGAGGCGGTAGTAGAGCAGGCCGCTGACCGCGAAACCGAGCCCGATCACGATGATCATCGCCTCCGACCGCCCGCTGGCCGGCAGCACGAGCGCGCCGGCCGCCGCGGCCGCCACGTAGGCGACGTTGAACAGCAGGTCGTAGAGCGCGAAGGCCCGGCCCCGGTAGGCGTCTTCCGTCTCCTCCTGCACGAACGTGTCGACGCAGATCTTCGACGCGGTGGCCGTGAAGCCCAGCACCGAGCTGGCCAGGACGAACAGCACCGGTGAGAACGGCACCCCCAGTGCGACGATCACGATGCCGGAAGCGACGAACGTGATCGTGATCCAGGTCCGCTTCGAGAGGCGGCGGGTCACCCGGGGGGTGGCGAACGCGGCGGCGATGGTGCCGACGCCGCCCCCGGTGACCACGGTGGCGAGTCCGGTCAGGCCGCTCAACGACCCGTGGAACCCGTTGCGGAACAGCAGCACGGTGCCGATGAAGACCAGCCCGAAGAAGACCCGGAACGCGGTGAGTGCGGCGAGCGCGTCGCGGGCCGGGCGCCGGTTCCACAGATGACGGCCGCCGGCCATCAGCTCGACCGCGACCTCGCGGACCTGGCCGAGCGCCGCGTCCCAGGGTTTGGGCTCCAGCGGTCCGAAGTCGGCCCGGCCGGCCCGGGCGGCGGTCAGCGCGGCGGCCAGGTAGGAGACGGCGGCCAGCCCCGCGACGATCGCCAGGTGCCGGTCGTCCCCGCCGATCAGGCCCCGCACGCCGCTGCCCAGCCCCGCGCCCAGCAGGGTGGCGATGGTGCCGGACGTGGTGGTCAGGGCGTTCGCCGTGACCAGCGCCTTCTCGTCCGACGAGGGGACGACGACCGGTAGGCAGGCCGACAGCGCCGCGTTCACGAACCGGCTCACACTGACGGTGGTCAGCGCGGCCACGTAGAAGTCGACCCCGGTGTGATCGGCGGCGATCAGGGCGGCCAGCACGATCAGCAACCCGGCCCGGATCACCGAGGAGACGACCAGCGCCCGTTGCCGGGCCACCCGGTCGAGAATGATGCCGGTGAACGGCCCGATCACCGAGAACGGCAGCAGCACGATGGCCAGGGACACCGCGATCGTGCCCGGTGACGTCGCCCGTTGCGGCGAAAACAGGACGTAGCCCACCAGGCAGGCCTGGAAGATTCCGTCCGAGGCCTGGGACGTCAGCCGGCTCGCGTACAGGATCGCGAAACGGGGCCGAGCAAAGAGCGGTCGCAGCTGGCCCCGGGCATCCACGGGGTCAGCCTAGGGCGCACGACGGCACCCGGGCTGAGCCGGACCGATCAGGCGGAGCCGCGGATGAAGGACTCGACGGCGTCGTGCGCCTCGCCGTCCCAGCGGGCCACCCTCGCCCCGGTCGAGCGCGATCTTCACGCACCGCGGCCCGTCGATGACGACGCCGACGTTGAGCCGCATCGTGCGGTCCGGGATCACGCCCCGGTCCTCGAACAGCTTGGCCAGGAGGGGCCTCGCGGGGCGGTGGGTTAGCGCTGCCTCGCGGGGCGGGGATGGGTTTTTGGGTGGGGGCGCGGGTAAAATCGGGGGTATGCGGCAGTCGTCGGTGATCGACTACGCGTTGGCTCGGCGGGCCACGCTGGGGGATGTCCGCGCGGGGCGGGTATCGGTCTCGGACGTGTGCGACGCGCATCCGTACCTGCTACGGGCGGCCAGATACCACGGCGAGAAGACGTCCAAGCGTTGCCCGGTCTGCCGTAACGCCGAGCTGGCCCACGTCACCTACACCTACGGCGACGAGCTGGGGTCGGCTTCCGGTCGGGTCCGGGCGACGCGTGATCTCCCCGGCCTCGCACAACGTTTCAGCGAGCTGCACGTCTATGTAGTGGAGGTGTGCCGCTCCTGTGGTTGGAACCACCTGACGACGTCCTTCGACATCGGGACGGGCGCCAAGCAGCCACGTCGCCGGACCGCTGAGAAGTAGCACCGCCCGCGGTACCCGGACCGGGCCGCGGGGTGAACTGGCGCCGGACGCGCGATGGCCGCCCGAAGAGGGGACGACGACAAGGGCTTCATACCTGGGTGGCGTACCGTCCTGACGGCACCACTCGACGAGGCGGGGTGACGTGACGTTGCCCCGGCGCCGCCATGGACGGGACGGCCAGTGAGTCATACGTACGACGACGAACCCCGCTACGGCGGTGACGGGTACTCGGACGATCCGTACGGCGGCCGCTACGGCAACGGGCGCGGCGCCGACGATCGCACGCGGGGCCCCTACCGCGACGGCGGCTCCTCCCGTCCCCCGGCGGCCCGGGACGGCGCGGGCGGCCAGCGGGACAGTGGTCGGCGGGACGGCGGCCGGCCGGACAACGGTCGGCGGGACGGCGGCCAGCGGGACAGTGGCCGGCCGGACAACGGCTGGAACGACAACACCGCCCGTTCGTCGGTTCCGGATGACGACACGCCGACCGCCGCGCGGCCGATCCGGACCACCTACGACGGCGGCTACACCTCGACCGAGTACGGCTCCCGCAATCGCACCGACCGGCCCGACCATGCGGCCCGTCCCGCCCGGCCCCCGCGCGGCGGCGACGCGTTGCACAGCGATGACACCCGCACGGTCGGGCGCGGCGACCGCCCGGGTGCCCGCCCGACCGCGGCGGCGGCCGGTATGGGCGCCACCGCCGCGACCCGCGGCGGCCGGTACGGCGGCGATCCGACCGCCACGGCCGCCACCGGCGCGGTTCGCCGCGGCCCGGCCCGCACCGCGAACGGCGCGGCCGGGCGCGGTCCCGGTCAGGGCCCCGGACGTGGTCCGGGACGGGGTGGCCCCCGGGGCCCGGGCGGTGAAGCGCCCCGCAATCCGGCGATCGGCCGGCGGGGGCCGGGCTGGTGGCGCAACCGGCCCCGGTGGCTCCGGCGGCTGGTCCTCGCCTCGATCGCCTCGTTCTTCCTACTGATCGTCGTGCTGGTCGGCGTCGTCTACGCCGCGACCAAGGTTCCGCTGCCCGATCAGGTCAACGCCGCCCAGACCTCGGTCATCACCTATTCCAACGGCAGCACCGAGCTAGCGAAGATCGGCACCGTCAACCGCACCGACGTGGGGCTGCAGGAAGTCTCCAAGCCGGCCCAGCAAGCGGTCCTGGCCGCCGAGGACCGCAACTTCTACCACGAGCCCGGCATCTCCTACCGCGGCATCGCGCGGGCCCTTTACACCGACGTCAGCGGGGGCGGGATCTCCCAGGGTGGCTCGACCATCACTCAGCAGTACGCCAAGAACGCCTACCTCACCCAGCAACGCACGTTCTCCCGCAAGATCAAGGAGATCGTGCTGGCCGTGAAGCTCGACAAGAAGTACTCGAAGGACCAGATCCTCGACTACTACCTGAACACGATCTACTTCGGCCGCGGCGCGTACGGCATCCAGGCCGCGTCCAAGACGTACTTCGGGATCGACGCGTCGCAGTTGACGGCCAGCCAGGGCGCGGTGATCGCCGGCCTGATCCGCTCCCCCAACCAGCTCGACCCGCGGGTCAGCCCGGCGGCGGCCAAGCTGCGGTGGCACGAGGTGCTCAACACCATGGTCACCCAGGGCTGGCTGCCGGCCGACCAGGCCACCGCGTCCGCGGTGATGCCGACGACCAAGCTGAAGGCGGGCGCCTCGGCGTCGCTGAACCCGCAGCAGATCTATATCCAGGCCGCGGTCCAGAAGGAACTCAACAGTCACGGCATCACCGAGGACCAGATCAACCGGGACGGCCTGCGGATCGTCACCAGCCTCGACCTGAGGCGCCAGACCAGCGCCTATCAGGCCGTGACGCGGGTGCTGCAGAGCGCGCTGGTCGCGAAGCCGCAGCTGCAGACCGGGCTGGTCGCGATCGAACCCGGGACCGGCCGGATCCTGGCCTGGTACGGCGGCGGGACCTACGACAAGCAGCACGCGTACGACAACGTCTCGTACGCGAAGGAGCCGCCGGGTTCATCGTTCAAGCCGATCGTCCTGGCCCAGGCCCTCCAGAGCGGCGTGAGCCTGAACTCGTTCTACAACGCTCCGCCGACCTACACGCCTTCGGACACCAAGGATCTTCCGGTCCGTAACGACGAGCTGAACGTCGACTTCGGCAACGTGTCCCTGGTCCAGGCCACCTACGACTCCATCAACACCGTGTACGTGCCGTTGGCCGGGGAGGTGGGCGTGTCGAACGTCAGCAACCTGGCCCACCAGCTCGGTATCCCGGGCACCGTGACGTTCAAGCCGTCGCAGCGCATCGCCCTCGGTGAGGACTCGGTCCCCGCCATCGACATGGCCAACGTCTACTCGACGTTCGCCAACGGCGGGGTCGCGACCAGCAGCCACATTGTCGACAAGGTGATCGACCACAACGGCAACGTGATCTACACCGGGCAGTCGAACTCCCACCGGGTGCTGAGCGCCGGGGTCGACGCCGACCTCACCTACGCCTTGAGCCAGGTCATCGACAACCCGGCCGGTACCGCCCACGGCACCGCCAATTTGGCCAACGGCCGTCCGGCGGCCGGCAAGACCGGCACTGTGGAGGGTTTCCGGAGCGCCTGGTTCTGTGGCTACGTTCCGCAGCTGTCCTCGTGCGTCAACATGTTCATGGGTGACGGTGGGGTCAAGACCTCGCTCACCGGTATCCCCGGGACGGGCGCCGGAGTCTACGGTGGCGGACTGCCCGCGCAGGTCTGGAAGGCGTTCATGGACGCGGCCCTGTCGGGGATTCCGCCGCAGCCGCTGCCGACGCCGGTGTACGGCGGCACGGTCAACCCGTTGCACGCGTCGCCCACCCCGTCGCCGACCCCCACGCCGACTCCGGTCGTGACGCCGAGCGCCACGCCGACCCACAAGCACCACCGGCCCAGCCCCACCACGACCCCGACGGCCACGGACACGGCGACCGACGGGGCCAGCCAGGAGCCGACGCCGACCCACACCCCCCGGGGCGGGCCCGGGCAGTCGAGCGATCCGATCCTCGGTACCAACCCGATCGGCGGTAACACCCCGGGCGGTCGCGACACGGGATAGACGCCGGCGGCGTCGACCGGGTCCGACCCCGGCCGCACGCCACCACGCCGAACGCCACAATGTGCGATGGACACAATGTGCGGTGGACAGGGGCCGCCGCGCCGGGGCCGGTGGTCGCGGGTCGCGGGTCGGGACCCGCCGGATCTGATGGGTGGATGGTGACGGACACGACCGCGACGGTCGACGAGGGGCCGGGCGAACTGGCGCCGGGCGGGTTGGTGCCCGGCGAACGGGTCTCGCCGAGTCGGGAGGACCCCTTCGTCGGCGGCGCGAGCCGTCTGATCGGCGGGCCGCCGGGCATCCACGCGCGGCTACCGAGCCGGCGCAGCTGGTGGACCACGCTGCGCGTCCTGATGCTCTTCACGCTGCTGACCTGCACGTTCGGGTATGCGCAAAAGGCCACCTGTCGGGACACCCGCAACTGGGCGCACGAATACCAGTACACCCGGATGTGCTACTCGGACGTGGTCGCGCTCTACGGTCAGGAAGGCCTCGAGCAGGGCAAGCGGCCGTATCTCGACTACCCGACCGAATACCCGCCGCTGATCGGCGCGGCGATGCAGCTGGCCTCGTCGGTGGCCATCCACGCCTCGCCGTCGGAACCGATCTACGAGACCCGGAGCGGCAAGCCGGTTCTGGTCGGCTACTCGATGGACCACCGGGCCGCGGTCTTCTACGACGTCACGGCGCTGCTGTTCGCCTTCGCGGCGTGCGTGGCGGTGCTGTGTACCGCGTTGGCCGCCGGCCGGAGCCGCTATTTCGACGCGGCGCTGTTCGCCCTGGCCCCCGGGCTCCTGCTCCATCTGCTCACCAACTGGGACATCATCGCCGTGGCGTTCGCCGCCGGCGCGATTCTGGCCTGGTCGCGGCGGGCCCCCAAACTGGCCGGTCTCCTGATCGGGCTCGGCGCGGCCACCAAGTTCTATCCCCTGTTGTTCCTGGTGCCGCTGGCCGTGCTGTGCTTCCGGGCCGGTCGGCTGCGGGAGTTCGGTCGCACGGCGGTGACGGCGATCCTGACCCTGGTGGCGGTGGTGGTTCCCGTCTGGGTAGCCGCCGGCCTGTTCAACGGGAACGTCCGGGTCTCGGCCAGCATCTGGAACACGCTGAGTGCCGGGGGCGACTGGACGGCTCTGGTCGGCGGGCACGGCGGCGGCGGATCCAACGGGGTGCTGCGGTTCGTCGACCTCAACCGGACCCGGACCGCGGACTGGGACTCGCTCGCGTTCGGGCTGGAGTGGCTGGTCCGCGTCCACTCCCCGGACGCGTGGGCGCCGGTCCATCTGATCGCGATTGCGCTGACGCTGCTGTTGCTCGGGGGGGCGGCCTACCTGCTCACCCGGTACTACACCGGGGGCGGGTGGGTCCGGCCCGCGGCCGCCGCCGTCGGGCTGGCCGTCCTCGCGTTCGTGGTCGTCGGCGTGCCTCCGGTGCTGCGGTCGGTCCGGGCCCACGGGATTCCCGCCCCCACGTTGAACACGATCACCGCCGTCGTGCTGGTCTTCCTGTTGGGGGCGATCGCCGCGCTGGCCCTGGCCGCGCCCCGGCGCCCGCGCCTGCCGCAGTTGCTCTTCCTGACCATCACCGCGTTCCTGGTCTCCAACAAGGTTTTTTCGCCGCAGTACGTGCTGTGGCTGATTCCGCTGGCCGCGCTGGCCCGACCCCGGTGGCGGATGTTCCTGTTCTGGCAGGCGACCGAGGTTCTGGTTCTGTTCACGCGGTTCATGCACTTCATCTTCAACGACACGAACGGTGGTCGCGGCATCGATCGGGGCTGGTTCGTTGGCGCCGTGACCCTGCGGGACGTGACGCTGCTGGTGTTCGCGGGCCTGGTGGTCCGCGAGATCCTGGTGCCCGAACTCGACGTGGTGCGTGCGTCGGTGGTCGGCGGGGTGGCCCTCGACGACCCGGCCGGCGGTGTCCTGGACGGAGCGCCCGACGTCCGCCCACTTCATCCCGAACCGGTCGACGCGGCTGATCCGGCCACCGGACGGGCCGGCCCGCTGGTCGGATCGGTCGCGGCGGTCTGATGAGCGTCGGGCCGGTGGGGGCCGGTACCGAGCAGAGTTCCGGATCCGGGCCGGAGCCCGACGCCGCCGCGGACGCGCACGTGGACCCGCCCTCCGTCCCGGATGCGGAGCCGGCTCCCGAGCCGCAGCCCACTCCCGAGCCGGAGATCGCGGCGACCAGCCCGCCGCCTCCGATCGCCGCGCCCCGGCGTGACGGATGGCTCCGCGAAGCCTTGTGGGCGAGCGGTGACATCTGGCTGGGCAGTCGGATCGCCGTCCTGCTGCTGTCGATGGCGGCCGCGCGGGCGCTGTCGGGTGGTCCGGCGAACCGGGTGCCCGGCGTCCTGACCCTGTGGAACCGCTGGGACGTCGGCTTGTTCACCAAGGTCGCCCGGTACGGCTACCGGTCGCCGCACTACGCCGACCGCACCGAGGTCGATTTCCCCGGGATGCCGTTGGCGATGCGGCTGGCCCACCTCCTGGTCTGGAACTGGACGGTGGCCGGCCTGCTGGTCTCCCTGGTGGCCGGGGGGTTCGCCGCCGCCGCGATCTGGCGGTTGTCGGCCGACGAGCTGGACGGTTCGCGGGCCCGGTTCGCGGTGCTCTCGATGGTGCTGTTCCCGTACGCGGTGTTCCTGTTCGCCGGCTACTCCGAGGCGATCTTCCTCGGGTTCGCCGCGGCGGCCTGGGTGGAGGCCCGGCGCGGCCGGTGGTGGCTGGCCGGGCTGCTCGGGGCGGGAGCGGCGTCCACCCGGGTGACGGGGATCCCGTTCTGCGCCGCGCTGGCCGTCGAGTACCTGTCCGCCCGCCGCCGGGCCGGGCTGCCGCTCGTTGCCCGGCCGGCGTTGTCGCTGGCCCTGCCGCCGGTTCCGATCGCCGCCTTCATCCTCTACATGCGGGCCAGGACCGGCACGTTCGACTTCTACCGGGACGCGATGCGGGCCGGCTGGCACCGGGGCACGGCCTGGCCCTGGGTCGGTTGGCGGGCGACCTGGAACCTGGCCTGGGACGGCAGCCAGTCGTCGGAGTTCGTCTGGTTCTGGCGGGGGGAGCTGCTGGCCGTCGTGGTCGGAGCAGTCGTGACCGTGCTGCTGTTGCGGGGCCGCCGGTTCGGCGAGGCGACGTTCGTGGGCGGCGCGACGCTGCTGATGAGCGCGTCGACCTACTACGCGTCGGGGATCCGGACGATTCTGGTCGCGTTCCCGCTGTACCTGATGCTGGCCCGGGCGGCCGGTCGGTGGCGGTGGACCGTTCCGGCCTACCTGTGGATCGCGACCCCGGTGATGGCCGCGTTCGTGGTGGCGTTCTCGCAGGGCCAGTGGGTGGACTGACGTCGCGCAGCGGGTGGGTGGGTGGGTGCCGCTCAGCCGGCCGCCGGGTCGGGGCGCCGGACGAAGCCGAGGCGGCCGTACCGGCGCCGGGCGCTGGTCATCGTCGGCATGTTGTCCGCTGCCCCCCGACTATCCGCTGGCCTGGAGCACGGCGTTGAGGAAGACGTTGAAGATGTCGTGGGGGTCCACCGAGCGGTAGGACCGGGCCCCGGTCGCATCCGAGATCTGCTTGAGCGCCGAAGGGTCCGCGTCGGCCCCGTAGGCGATGGTGATGATGTGCACCGGCCGGGCCGGGTTGTACTGCTGCTTCAACGTCTTGAGCAGGTCCGGCAGGGTCAGGTCGTGAGGATCTTCCGGATCGTCGTTCCGGCCGTCGGTGAGCAGCACGACCTCGTTCAGCCGGCCGGGCGTGTAGTGGGCGTTCTGAGACTGGAAACCGGCCAGCGCCGCCTTGTACAGCGGGGTGTCCCCGCCGGGCACCGGGGTGTTCTTCAGCTGCATCAGGTCGTCCTTGTGGCTGCCGTAGCGGCCCTTGGTGTCCATCGGCACCACCGGGGACAGGATCTGCAGAATGCCGCCCGGCACGCGGCTGGCGAACATCCCGAGCCCGACCTTGTCGTTGCCGGCGAACAGTTCATCGCCCTGCAGGCAGGCGTTGATGGCAATGGCGATCTTTGTCTGGGGCGGGTCGCCGGGCACGATCTCCTTCATCGAGCCCGAGCCGTCCAGCAGGGCCAACGTGCTTCCGCGTTGGTGGACGCTGGTGAACAGCGACTGCGCGGCCTGCAGCGTGGCCCCGGACAGGGTCGCCGGGGTGGTCGTCGGCAGCGCGGATTCCGTGCCCTGGTTGATCGTGAAGGTCGTGTTCACCCCGCTCGGCGAGCGGAAGCCCGCGCGGGCCAGGTCGGCCTGGCCGGCCGGACCCTGGACCGCGGACAGGAACGCCTGGGCCACCGACGCCTTCGCGGCGTGACCCGGTGTGGTCAGCACCGTGTACGGAACGTCCTGGTTGAACAGCCCGTCGCTCGGATAGTTCGCGTCGAGCTGCACGGCCGGCGGCTGCCCGGTGGAGGAGCCGACCCCGTTGTTGAAGGCCACCAGGTCAGCCTCGGAGATGGGAAACGCCGAAAGGTAACTGAGCGTCTTACCGTTCGTGGCGGCCTTCCGCAGGGCGGAGAGGGCCTCGTCGTCGGTCTTGGGCACAAAGGCGGCGCCCCGTTCGAGGTTCAGAACGCCCAACTGCGCGGCCCGGTTCTGCATGAAGGTCGCGGTGGACAGGCGGCCGGCCGGTTGCTTGAGCCCGGCCGAACTCACCCCCAGCACCGTCGCGAGTCCCGAGACGGAGGTCTTCGGGTCGGGGTAGCCGACCTTGAAGGTCCCCCAGCTGCTCTGGCCGACGCTCGACCAGAACGAGGCGCTGTTCTCGTTGCGGGCCAGCTGGGCCCAGGTCAGCTGCTTGTCCGGCCAGCCGAGGGCCTCGGCCATGGGCCGCGGGCTGGCGATCACCACCGGCGAGGACGCGATGACCGGGCCGCTGGCCGGCACGAGCGCGGCGGCGTCCGAGGAGGCGTTCCGGGCGATCGCCAGCCACGCGGACGAGTCCGGCACCCACACGTCCGGGGTCGCGCCGTCGGCGGCCGTCCGGTTACCGGCCGACAACGCCGCGACGACCGCCGCCGACGACCCGGTCCTCACCGAGACCGTCACGCACTGCCCGTCGACCGTGTGCTTGGCGTCGTTGAAAGCGGCGGCTTCCCTACCCAGGGGCGGCGTCAACGAGGCGGTGGTGGTCACCGTCAGCGTGACCGGGTCGGAGCATGAAGAGGTCGATGCGCTCCGGTCCTCGCGCAGCGTCAGGACGCCGCCGAAAACGATCGCGCCACCGAGCAGCGCGACGGCGGCCACAGCGCCCACGGACACGCGCGAGCTCCGCGCCGACCGGTGTCGCGCTGCCATGGTTGTTGCCTCCCCGAAAGTGGCGGCGGGTCGAGCAGACACTAACTCACCGTTGCCCTTGGGGGACCCCCATTAGTGCCCTCTCGGTACAAATGCCATGTTCCGGATGGTCGGCTCGGTCGCCGATGGTCACCAACGGTTGCCGAACGGTCGGTGATTCGGGTCCTGGGGGGCGGCCCCGCGTGCACGGGAGCGCGGGTGGCAGGCCTTACGATGCGCCGGTGGAACCCGACGGGGCGGTCAAGGTCGTCGCTGACGGTGCAAAGGTGCTGGTGGCGGCGACGGTGGCGAGCTCGGTGGCCGGCGGCTGCGCCGTGGCGGCGGTGGTTTTCGCCGTCGCCGACCCGACGCCCGGCCGCCAGGCCCGCGGGTTGTTGATAACGCTGGCCGTGGTGGCCGTCCTGGGGGTCGGTACGGCATGGGTGCGGGTGGCCTCCGCCTTCGCCGGGCGTCCGCCGGTCCATGGCGGGACGCCTGTGGACCGGAAGCCTGTGGACCGGGGCTCAGCCCGCCGGGCGCCGGCCGGTGACGCGCCGGTGGACGACGGCGGGGACCCGTCAGCCATCGAGTAAGCTCGGCCTTGCCGCCGGGCCGTCACGGTCCCGCCGAGATTGCATTTCTTGGGGGATGGGCGACGGCATAACGGCGGCACCAGTCCCTCCTGCCACGGATCGTCCGTGGCCGCCCGAGTCCACAGGAGGTGGGTTCAGCCATGTCACGCCATTACGAGCTGGTCGTCATCCTCGCGCCCGATCTCGAGGAACGCACCGTCGCTCCCTCCCTCGATCAGTTCCTGACCGTCGTCCGCACCGGCGGTGGCACCGTCGAGAAGGTAGACGTCTGGGGCCGTCGTCGCCTCGCCTACGAAATCACCAAACACTTCGAAGGCATCTACGCGGTCATCGACCTGCGCGCGGAGCCCGACGTGGTCGCCGAGCTCGACCGCCAGCTCAACCTCAACGAGTCGGTCCTGCGGACCAAGGTTCTGCGCCTGCCGGAGAAGAAGGCCAAGAAGGTCAAGCACGTCCGGCCGGCCCGGGTCGCGGCCTGACCGTGGTCTGACCGTGGGTCGCCCGCACAATGACGCGGACGCCCGCCGCAGTCACCGCTAGGCATTGAGCAGCAGGCACCAACCAGTAGATCCTTCACCACACTTCCCCGCAGGCTGCCGGCGACTGCCGCAGCCATCCCCGCGAGGACAGGGAGTTCAGCACATGGCAGGCGAAACGATCATTACGGTGGTCGGCAACCTGACGAACGAGCCGGAGTTGCGGTTCACGCAGTCAGGTGCGGCCGTCGCGAGCTTCACCGTGGCCTCGACGCCGCGCACGCTCGACCGGAACACCAACGAATGGAAAGACGGCGAGGCGCTGTTCCTGCGCTGCTCGGTATGGCGTCAGGCCGCCGAGAACGTGGCCGAGTCGCTGCACAAGGGCGCGCGCGTGATGGTCCAGGGTCGGTTGCGCCAGCGCAGCTACGAGACCCGAGAGGGCGAGAAGCGCACCGTCATCGAGATGGAGGTCGACGAAGTCGGCCCCTCGCTGAAGTACGCGACCGCGAAGGTCGTCAAGGCCTCCCGGGGCGGCGGCCAGGGCGGCTCGGGCGGTTTCTCCGGTGGTGGTGGCGGCGGCGGGGCTGGCAACGGCTTCGGCGGCGGTAACAGCGGTAACGGTGGTAACGGCGGCGGTTTCCAGCAGCCGTCGGCGCCCGTCGATGACCCGTGGTCGACCCCCGCCGGGGCGGCTTACTCCGATGAGCCGCCGTTCTGATCGCCGCGGCTCGACTTTGCACAGTCCCGGTAACACCCACAGAACTAGATGACGAGGCGGATGCTGACGTGATCATGGAGAGCTCATCGCATCGGTGGACGCCGTGAAGGTCGCAAGGAGCCGGAACGTGCCCAAGGCGGCGGTTCGCAAGCCGAAGAAGAAGGTCTGCGCCTTCTGCAAGGACAAGACCGAGTACATCGATTACAAAGACACCTCGCTGCTGCGCAAGTTCATCTCCGACCGCGGCAAGATCCGCGCCCGTCGGGTGACCGGCAACTGCAGCCAGCACCAGCGCGATGTCGCCATTGCGGTGAAGAACAGCCGCGAAATGGCGCTGCTGCCCTACACGTCGACGGCGCGCTAGGCCGTGGCGATGAAGCTGATTCTCACCCAGGAGGTGCCGGGTCTCGGCGGCCCCGGTGACGTTGTCGACGTCGCCGCCGGCTACGGCCGTAACTACCTGGTGCCGCGCAAGTACGCCATCGTCGCCACCAAGGGGGCCGAGAAGCAGGTCTCCCAGATTCGCCGGGCTCGCGAGGTGCGGGAGATCCGTGACCTCGGCCAGGCGCAGGAAATGGCCAAGGAGCTCGGCACGCTCGCGGTTTCGCTGTCGACGCGGGCCGGCAAGGAAGGGCGCCTGTTCGGCTCGGTCACGGCGGCCGACGTCGCGAACGCGGTGACGAAGGCCGGCGGACCGTCGCTGGACCGTCGGCGGATCGAACTACCCACCCCGATCAAGACGCTCGGCACGCATACGGTCTCGGTCCGCCTGCACCCCGAGGTTGCTGCCACGATCAAGATTGACGTCGTCGCCAGCTGACCTGACGATCGCGTTCCGCCCCGCGGAGCACCGGTTGACGATGCAACCGGTGCTCCGCGGGGCGTCGTGTTCCGGGGATTGATCGTGGTCCCCGCGGTGTAGCGACGCCCTGCGACGCCGCGCGGCGTCTCCGCGTTGCCGGCTTGTTGGGTCTCGCGTCGGGCTGTCGATCCGGTTGTGCCGGGACCGTTCGGTAGGCCTGATTTTTCTTCTGTCCACAGGGTGTGGGCGGAAGATTGGCCGGTACCGCAGGGCCTCTCACCCTGGCGACTGCGGGTTCTCCACAGTTCGGCGATGCTCCGTCCCCGACTCGTCCCCAGGTTCTTCGGCGCGTTGCACAGCCTGTGCACACCCCTTGTGGATAACTCTGAAAGTCCCGTCGGCCCACCCGGCGTGGCGGACTGAACCGTGGCCTACAGTCGGCGGACCGGCGTGGGTCGGCCTGGTCGGCATCACGCCGAGCGTTGAGCGCACGGCGCTCGCCTCGACGGCTCCGGCGAGTTTCTGATAGAACAAGTGTTCGAATGACGGATCGACGGCGCCGAGTTGGGCGCTGAGCGGGCCGGCGTCCAGCCGGCTCGTGGCCGGCCGGGGCAGCGCGGAACGGGGGTGATCGTCGATGACCGTGACCGAGAACGCGCGGGGTCGCGCCGGCTACGACGGTCCAGGTGGCGGCCCCGGCAAGGGTGGCCCGGGCGGAAGCGGCCCGGGCGGCGGTGGCTCGGGGCCCGGCGCCGGTCCGGTGGAGTTTGACCGGACGCCTCCGCACGACATCCCGGCCGAGCAGAGCGCGCTGGGCGGCATGCTGCTGTCCAAGGACGCGATCGCCGACGTCGTCGAGGTGCTGCGGGCGCCCGACTTCTACCGTCCGGCGCACGGTTCCGTGTACGACGTGATCGGTGACCTGTACGGCCGGGGTGAACCGGCCGACGTGATCAGTGTCGCGGCCGAGCTGGGTAAACGGGAACTGCTGGAGCGGGTCGGGGGCCCGGGTTACCTGCACACGCTCATTTCCAGCGTGCCGACCGCCGCGAACGCCGGCTACTACGCCCGCATCGTCGCCGAGAAGGCCGTGCTGCGCCGGCTGGCCGAGGCCGGTACCCGGATCGTCCAGCTCGCCTACAGCGCGGCCGCGGACGTCGACGACCTCGTGGACCGGGCCCAGGCCGCCGTGTACGACGTGACGGACCGACGCACGACCGAGGACTACGCCGTCCTGGGTGACCTCCTGAATCCGACGCTGGAGGAGATCGAGGCGATCGAGGGGCACGACGGCTCCCTGTCCGGTGTCCCGACCGGTTTCGCCGACCTCGACGAGCTGACCAACGGTCTGCACGGCGGGCAACTGTGGATCATCGCCGCCCGCCCGGCGGTCGGGAAGTCGACCCTCGGCCTCGACCTGGCCCGGGCCGCCGCGATCAAAAACGGGATGACGGCGGCGGTCTTCTCGCTGGAAATGAGCCGGCTGGAAATCACCATGCGCCTGCTTTCCGCGGAGGCGCGGGTTTCCCTGCAGAGCATGCGGACCGGCCGCCTGAGCGAGGACGACTGGGCGCGGCTGGCCCGCCGGATGGGGGAGGTCGCGGAGGCGCCGCTGTACATCGACGACAGCCCGAACCTGACGATGATGGAAATCCGGGCCAAGGCCCGGCGCCTCAAGCAGCGCGACAACCTGCGTCTCATCATTCTCGACTATCTGCAGCTCATGTCGTCACCCAAGCGGGTGGAGAGCCGCCAGCAGGAGGTCAGCGAGCTGTCGCGAAGCCTGAAGCTGCTGGCCAAGGAACTCGATGTCCCGGTCATCGCGATCTCCCAGCTCAACCGGGCCTCCGAACAACGGGCCGACAAACGCCCCCAGCTGTCCGACCTCCGTGAATCCGGCGCGATCGAGCAGGACGCGGACGCCGTGATCCTGCTGTACCGCGAGGACGCCGTCGAGAAAGAGTCAGCCCGGGCCGGGGAGGCGGACCTGATCGTGGCCAAGCACCGGAACGGCCCGACCGGCACGATCACGGTCGCGTTCCAAGGCCACTACTCCCGCTTCGTCGACATGGCTCCGCAGTAGCGAGGTTCTGCAGGTTGTGGACCGGCCTTGGGAGCGTGGCGGCCCGAGCGAATCTAAGCCTGCGCGTTGAGGACGACACCCGCCTGCCGCAGCAGGCTGACCGGCACCGCCACGACGACTTCGGTAGCGGAGAAGGTTCCGTCGGCCTGCTGCACGGGACCTTGGACGTAGGCCGTAAGCCCATCCGCCGAAACCGTGACTCGCGGGCACCCTCCGCTGCCGCACAATGACGCGATCTCGGTGCCAGGTATCTCGACGCTCACGGGCCCCCCTCGTCGCGGCGGGAAACATGCCGGTCATCCCACTATGAACACAACGTGCTGCTCGTGTGCCGCGAACCGGGTTCCGGGGCGCTGCCGCCTCACTCGGATGGCGCGATGCCGGTGTCCCGCGCCATGCGCGCGATGTACGCGCGACGATGACGTTCCAGGATCGGCGCGATCGCGGTGGTGGCGTTCTCTTCGAAGTGTGCGAACACCTGCACCAGGGCGTCGATCTCTTCCGGATCGGTCTGCTCGAGGACGGACGTGTTCGTCTCCGACAAGGCCGCCGTGCTGTCGAAGATTTCCAGCGAACTCAGCGGCGCCATCAAGAGTCGCCGGTTGGTCGGCACGATCGAGAGGGTCACGCTCGGGAGGGCGGACAGCCGTTCCAGCGTCTCGAGCTGGGCCAGCATGACCGCATTGGATGCGATCTGCACATCAAGCACCGATTCCATGATGACGAAGACGAAGGATCGGCCCTTTTCGTACAGAAGCTTCTGCCGCTCCATCCGCAGGGCGACGCTGCCGGCCCCGAGGGCCTCGTAGTCGAGTCCGTGTAACCGGGCTACGCCTGCATAGATTGCCTGGGCATAGGCACTGGTCTGCAACAGGCCCGGAATGATGGCCGGCTGGAAGAGTCGGATGGTGCGCGCGGCGTCTTCGTAGTCGCGGTAACCCGGCTGTGACGCCCCGATGCCGGCTGCCGCCGCGGAGACTTTGGTGCGGCGCAGGATGTCGGTGACAACGTCGCGGCTCTCCCCCAGTGCGACCACGATGCGCTCGACCTCGTCCGGCGTGGCGTCGATCGCCCCAGTCTCGATCCGGGAGATCGTCGACTGATTCACCCCGATCCGTGCGGCCAGCTCGACGCCACTTACCCGATGACGCTTGCGGAGTTCCCGGAGGCGTCGCCCGATCGTGGCGTCGGCCGGCGCGCGGCTCGATTCCTCCCGATCCTGGCTCACCGCTGGTCGCCTACCTTCTCGATCTCGAGATCACGTCGGAGGGTGACGTGGGCGATAGTGTCGCCTTCCGACCGAAAGCGGCGGATACCACCGGGGCCGGCCGAATCACTCGTCGAGTATCTTCACCGCATCGCGCAACAGCGCCACGGGGATGCGCACCGCCGACTCACCCGAGGGCAGTCCATCAATGCCCTCGACCAGGTATCCCTGGACGACGAGCGTGCCGTCGTCGGGTTGATAGATCGTGGGACAACCTCCATTCCCACAAAGAGTGACCAACTTGTCACCAAGAGCATCAGCGCTCACAGCTCACCATCCAAAGCGCATATTATGCGTCCGGCCCGCTCGAGAGGTCAACCACGGGACGGACGTCCCCTGGTGAGCATCTAAGCAGGTCAAGGACCCAACCGCTCGGCGGGGTTCCTCGTTCACGTCTTGGCGGTGTCCTGTGCGCTCATAGTGTGCCCAGTGAGTATGCGTGACAGAAAGTTTCGATTGCATAGAGGCGGGCCAATATGCGACTCTGGCATTACCACAACTGCCAAACCACCGCAGTGTCGCGGTTCCTCCGGTCGAAGGAGGCGCCGAGCGATGGCCCTCACGCCACACAGAGTCGATCCGAATTCGGCCGGCGCCATCCTTGCGGTGCGGGGTGGGGCGCGCCCAAGGGGTCCTCCGGCAGCCTGTGTCTCATGCCCTATAGGTGACCGCGAGCCGGCAATGCGCGTGTGACCCGGCGGCGGCGGCGTTCCCCGTACGGATGTCGACCGCCCTTTGTGTTCTGTGTCGCTGTTCCTCTGTGCCTCGGTTCCGCCAGAACC
>JAMFSN010000029.1 GCA_026225295.1 Frankia alni | reverse complement strand
CCGGCAACACCATCGACATCTCCGTGCCCGGCAAGGGCCGCAACGACGTCGTGAATCTCGTCGGGCAGACCGCGGAACTGCGTTTCCGCGAGGTCTACACGCAGGGCGCGGCCACCCCGACCCCGACACCCACTCCCTCGGCCACCAAGGCCCCGGCGGCCACCCCGAGCGCCGGCGCGACCCCGAAGGCGACCGCGACCCCGAAGGCCAGCGCCACTCCGAAGGCCAGCGCCACGCCCACTCCCAAGGGCGGCTCCGCGCGGTTCGCGGCCGGGGGTGCGGCCACCCCGCCGGTCAGCGTCCAGAACTACTACAACAGCCTGACCTGCGGGAAAACAACGCTGCGGACCGGTTCGGCCAGCACTGACACCCCGGCCGACTGGCTCGCCGCGTGCAGTGAGGACGGAACGACCAAGTACCTGCTCAAGCCGGCCGCCGTGGTCGGTACCGACGTGAAGACCGCCCAGGCCACGCTTCAGCAGAGCGGCGGCACCACGTCGGTCACGACCGGGTGGGAAGTCAACGTCGACTTCACCGGCAAGGGTCAGGGCAAGTTCACCAAGCTCACCGAGGCGACCATCAACAAATACGTCGCGATCGTGCTGGACGGCGTCGTGCAGTCCGCGCCGCAGATCGATCAGCGGATCTCCGGCTCGGCCCAGATCTCGGGCGGGTTCACCCAGAAGACGGCCAGCACCCTGGCCAGCGTGCTGAAGTACGGCTCGCTGCCGCTGACGTTCGAGAAGTCCGACGCCGAGACGATCTCGCCGACTCTGGGTAGCGAGTCCTTGCGGGGCGGCCTGATCGCCGGCGCCCTGGGCCTGTTCCTGGTCGTCATTTACTTCTTCCTGTACTACCGCGCGCTCGGCTTGGTGACCATCGGCTCGCTGCTGATCAGCGGGGCCCTGGTGTACGCGTCGGTGGTGCTGCTGGGCGTCCTGATCGGATTCACGCTCAGCCTGGCCGGTATCGCCGGCCTCATCGTGTCGGTCGGTGTCACCGCCGACTCGTTCGTGGTGTTCTTCGAACGGTTGAAAGACGAGGTCCGCGAGGGCCGCAGCGTCCGGACCAGCGTCGAACGGGCCTGGGTCCGGGCTCGCCGCACCATTCTGTCGGCCGACACCGTCTCGTTCATGGCGGCGGCCATCCTGTACATCCTGTCGATCGGCTCGGTGCGCGGTTTCGCGTTCACCCTCGGCCTGTCGACCATCCTGGACGTGGTCGTCGTGTTCCTGTTCACCAAACCAGTGGTGACGTTGCTGGTCCGTAAGCCGTTCTTCTCGACCGGGAAGTACAGCGGGCTGCGGACCCGGGTCACCCCCGGGGCCGACCGGGCGACCCCGGTCGTCCCGCAGCCGGACCGGGCCCGGCTGTCCAAGCGCACGCCCAGCTCGACCGGTGGTCCGGCGGCCGGCGGCCCCTCGTCGGGTGGTCCGGCGGCCGGCGGCGCCCCGCGTCGCGGGCGGGGGGTCTAGGCATGTCGGCCATCACCCGCCTGTACCGCGGCGAATCCCACACCGACCTGGTCGGCCGGCGCCGCTACTGGTACGCGTTCTCCGGTTTCGTGCTGCTGGTCTGCATCCTCAGCATGATTTTCCGGGGCTTCACGTTCAGCATCGATTTCAAGGGCGGCGCGCTCTTCACGTTCGGCGCCAACGGTCAATCGGTGCAGGATGCCCGCTCGATGCTCAGCTCAGCCGGCGTGAACCCGACGGACTCCGTCATCCAGGAACTGACGACGTCCAAGCAGCTGCGGGTGCAGACCCCGACGCTGACCGACGCGCAGGCCAACCAGGTCGAGAGCGCGATCGTCAAGCAGTTCGGGGACCAGGCCAACAAGATCAGTATCTCGACGGTCGGCGCGTCCTGGGGTTCGACGATCACCAAGAAAGCGGTCCAGGGGCTGGTTGTCTTCCTGGTCCTGGTCGCGTTCTACCTGTCGATCCGGTACGAGTGGAAAATGGCCGCCGCCGCGATGGTGGCCCTCGTCCACGACCTGGTGGTGACGGCCGGGATCTATTCGATCGTCGGTTTCGAGGTGACGCCGTCGACGGTCATCGCGTTGCTGACCATTCTCGGTTTCTCGCTCTACGACACCGTCGTGGTGTTCGACAAGGTGCGGGAGAACACCGCCGTCATCGGCACGACCGCGCGTCGCACCTACGCCGAGGCCGCCAACGATGCGCTCAACGAGACCCTGATGCGGTCGATCAACACGTCGTTCGTCGCGCTGATCCCGGTTGCGTCGCTGCTGTTCGTCGGGGCCGGACTGCTGGGCGCCGGCACGCTGGAGGACCTCGCGCTCGCCCAGTTCGTCGGGCTCGCGTCGGGCGCCTACTCCTCGATCTTCATCGCCACCCCGCTGCTGGTCGACTTCAAGAACCGTGAGCCCAAGATCAAGGAACTGACCACCGAGGTGACCCGGCGGCGGGCGGCTGCCGCCCGGAACGAGGCCAAGCAGGCCAAGGCGGCGTCCGGCGGGGCCGGTCGGAGCGGTGCGACGGCGCTCCTCGACCGCGACGGCCCGGGCGGGGCCCGGGAATCGGGCGACCCGGCCGGCCCGGACGGGCCCCGGGACGGCGCCGACGAAGCGTCCTACGTCGCCACCGGCTCGCGCCCGGCCGGTTCGGGCACGGGCGGGTCGCGCCCCCGACCGGCCAGTCCCGGCGCCCGGCGGGCCGCCCCGCGCGGCCGCGGCGGGCGCGGGGGCCGATCGGGCGGCAAACGCCGCCGCTAGGCTGAGCCCGACGATCCAGTGGTTCCCGGGCGGCACCGGGGCGCGAACGCCCGGTCGCCCGCGCGGGTCCGAAGTCCGTTTTGTAGCACCCTGGCCACCGGCTGATCGTCGCCGATGGCCGCGGTGGGAATGAGGAGCCGGCAACGATGGTGGCGACGGGGACGACGGCGGACGCGATCGGGCGGGCCGCCGATGCGCTGCGGGCGAACATTCGTGATGTTCCCGATTTCCCCAGCCCGGGCGTGATCTTCAAAGACATCACTCCGGTCCTCGCGTCGCCGAGCGCCTTCGCCACCGTGGTCGATGCCATCGCGGCGGTCGCGGCGGCCCATGGCGCGACGCTCATCGCCGGGATCGAAGCGCGCGGTTTCCTGCTCGCCGCGCCGGCCGCCTACCAGATCGGCGCGGGGGTCGTCCCGATCCGCAAGCAGGGCAAACTGCCCGGGGCCACAATCGCGCAGTCCTACGACCTGGAGTACGGGTCGGCGACCCTCGAAGTGCACGCCGACGCGTTCGGAACCGGTGAACGCGTGCTGATCGTCGACGATGTGCTGGCCACCGGAGGAACCGCGACGGCCGCCGCCGCGCTGGTCGAACGGGCCGGGGCCACCCCGTTGGGCCTGGTGGTGCTGCTGGAGCTGACGTTCCTGCCGGGCCGGGCCCGGGTCGCACCGTTGTCGGTCGACGCCGTCCTCGCCGTCGACTGACCCACGTCCGCTTCCCGCGCTGCCACCCCTCGCCGTTGACCCCGACCCCGGTCGGCCTGAGTCGGTCAGCGCGCGTCGACGACCCCGGGCAGCCACCGGCGGACACCGCCGGGCTCGTCCCGTCCCGGCCACCTTCGCCGGGCCAGGTACGACTCGTCGCGACTGGGCCCGGTAAGGGACGATAGGGCCAACGGGCCTGGGGAACGCCGTCCGACAACTCGGCGTTACCCTCAGGACAGCTTCAGGACATCTGACGGGGGAGCGCCCAGTGCCAGAGGCAGCGCCGGTGACAGCCGGGCCGCCCGCGCCCACCGCCGCACCGGTCCGAGAGCCGGCGGCGGGAGGCGACCGGTCCGGGGGTGCGCGTGCCTCGGAACGGGGCACACCGCTGGCTGTGCCCCCCACCGGTCCACCTCCCACTCTCCGTGACCGTGATTCGGACCGGCCCCCGAAGCGCGACCCCGGCCGGGACCTGGACCGGGACCTGGACCTGGACCTGGACGCACAGCGTGACCCGGACCTGGACGTCGGCGCGGCCGGCGACCAGGACCAGCCGGCCGTCGTGGCCAGCCCGGCCGGCGTACTGGCCCCCGCCGGCGATCTGTCCGCCGCCCGTCCGCCCGCCGGTCCGGTCGACCTGTCCAAGCCCGGCGTGACCAGCGACCCCACGCCGCTGGTCGTCCCGCGCCTCGGCCACGAGCAGCACCCGTTGCCCCGCCGGGCCCGGGGTCGGTTCGCCCGGTTGGCCGCCCACCGCGCGACCCCGCCGACGATGCTCGACCCGGTGGTGCGGGGGCTGCTGGCCAACCACCCCCGGGCCGACATCGGGCCGTTGCAGCACGCGTTCGACATCGCCGACGCCGCGCACCGCGGTCAGGCCCGGCGGTCCGGTCACGCCTACATCACCCACCCGGTGGCGGTGGCCGGCATCCTGGCCGACCTCGGGATGGACACCCCGACACTGTGCGCGGCCCTGCTGCACGCCACCGCCGAACGCACCGACCTGACCCCCGAGCGCATCCGGGCCGAGTGCGGCGACCTGGTCGCCCTGATCGTCGACGGCGTCACCAAGCTCGAACGGGTCAAGGCCGGGGAGAACGCCGAGGCGGAGACCATCCGCAAGATGGTCGTGGCGATGGCCCGCGACCCCCGGGTCCTGGTCGTCAAGCTCGCCGAGCGCCTGCACGACATGCGCACGCTGCGGTTCCTGCCTGAGCACAAGCAGGAGCGCACGGCCCGCGAGACGCTCGAGATCTACGCGCCGCTGGCCCACCGGCTGGGCATGAACTCGCTGAAGTGGGAGCTGGAGGATCTCGCGTTCGCGACCCTCTACCCCAAGCGGTACGACGAGATAGTCCGGCTGGTCGCCGAGCGGGCCCCCAGCCGCGACACCTACCTGCGGCAGGTCGTCGAACAGGTCCAGACCCACCTGCTCGAGACCAAGGTCAAGGCGGTCGTCACCGGTCGTCCCAAGCACTACTACTCGATCTACCAGAAGATGATCGTGCGGGGCCGGTCGTTCGACGACATCCACGACCTGGTCGGCGTGCGGATCCTGGTCGATTCGGTCCGCGACTGCTACGCCACCCTCGGCACCGTGCACGCGACCTGGCAGCCCGTCCCCGGGCGGTTCAAGGACTACATCGCGATGCCCAAGTTCAACATGTACCAGTCGCTGCACACCACGGTGATGGGCCCGGGCGGCAAGGCGGTCGAACTGCAGATCCGGACCCACGCCATGCACAACCGGGCCGAGTACGGCATCGCCGCGCACTGGAAGTACAAGGAAGACGGGGTCGGCGCCCAGCGCAAGGCCCGGGCGGCCAGCATGGGCCTGCGCGAGGCCCAGTCGTCCAAGGGTCAGTCGTCCAGGGGCAAGGGACGCGGCGGGGGCCCCGACCAGCTGGCCTGGCTGCGGCAGGTCATCGACTGGCAGCGGGAATCGGCCGATCCCGGCGAGTTCCTCGACAGTCTCCGGTTCGACCTGCACACCGACGAGGTCTTCGTCTTCACGCCCAAGGGCGACGTGATCTCTCTGCCGGCCGGCGCCACCTCCGTGGACTTCGCCTACGCGGTGCACACCGACGTCGGTCACCACTGCGTCGGCGCGCGGATCAACGGTCGGCTGGTCCCGCTGGCCACGTCCCTGGACAACGGCGACACCGTCGAGGTGTTCACCTCCCGCGCGCCGTCGGCCGGTCCGAGCGAGGACTGGCTGTCGTTCGTGCGGTCGTCCCGGGCCCGGACCAAGATCCGGCAGTGGTTCGCCCGGGAGCGGCGGGAGGATGCGATCGAGGTCGGGCGGGACGCCATCAGCCGGGCGATGCGCAAGCACGGCCTGCCGCTGCAACGCCTGATGAACGGGGACGCGCTCGTCGCGTTGGCCACGGAACTGCGCTACGCCGACGTCGAGGCGCTGTACGCGGCGGTCGGCGAGAACACGGTCAGCGCCCAGGGCATCGTCGGGCGCCTGGTCACCTCGCTCGGCGGTCCCGAGGGCGCGGTCGAGGACGTCGCCGAGACGGCGGTCCCGACCCGGCCGCTGCACCGGGCCGGCGCCGAACCCGGGGTCATCGTCGGTGACACGTCCGACGTCTGGGTCAAGCTGGCCCGGTGCTGCGCTCCGATGCCGGGTGACCCGATCATCGGGTTCGTCACCCGCGGCAAGGGGGTGTCGGTCCACCGCATGGACTGCGCCAACCTCGACACGCTACGGGCCGGTCCCCACGACCGCACGGTCGACGTGTCATGGGGAGCCTCGTCCGGGTCGGTTTTCATGGTCGTCATCCAGGTCGAGGCGCTCGACCGGACGCGGCTGCTGTCCGACGTCACCCGGGTCCTGACCCACCGGCACGTCAACATCCTGTCGGCGTCGGTGACCACCACCCGCGACCAGGTCGCGGTGAGCCGCTTCACGTTCGAGATGGGCGACGCCGAGCATCTCGGGCACCTGCTCGACGCGGTACGCAATATCGAAGGTGTCTACGACTGTTACCGCGTTACGTCGACGAAGGGCTGAGGGCGCGTGCACCTGATCCGGACCGTTTCCGCCGTCGCGCAGTTGGCGTGGTGGCGCGGCCCGGGCCGGGGTCGACCGGCGGCGGCGGGTGCGGGTGCGGCGGCGGGTGTGGCGGTAGCGGTACGGGTGGGCCGACCGGGCGGGGGGGCGCCTTCGGCCCGGCGCGCGACGGGGGTGGGGAGAAACCATGGGTGCTGAGGCGGCCGGGAGCGGACCGCTGGGCGGCGTGCCGCTCGGTGCCGGACCGTTGGGTGGCGTGCCACTGGGCGCCCACCCGGACGGTGCCGTGCCCCGGTCGGCGGCCGGTACCATCGGCGGCCGGTTCGCCCGGCGGGTCGCGCGCCGCCTGGGTGCCTCCGGCCGGTCGGCCGGCTCGCCCCAGCTGCCGCCCGAGCTGCGGCAGGTGGCCAGCGCCCACCGCGTGACCCATCCGAAGGCCGACCTGGAGGTCGTGCGCCGCTCGTACTACGTGGCCGAACGCATGCACGCCGGCCAGATGCGCCGCAGTGGCGACCCGTACATCACCCACCCGCTCGCGGTCGCCGAGATTCTCGCCGACCTCGGTGTCGACACGACGACGCTGGTCGCGGCGCTGCTGCACGACACCGTCGAGGACACCAGCTACACCCTGGAGGACGCGCGGTCGGAGTTCGGGCCCGAGGTCGCCGCGCTCGTCGACGGGGTCACGAAGCTCGACAAGATGCGGTTCGGGGACGCCGCGGAGGCCGAGACGCTGCGCAAGCTCATTTTCGCCCTCGCCGCCGACTACCGGGTGCTCGTCATCAAGATCGCCGACCGGCTCCACAACATGCGCACCCTGGGCTTCCAGTCGGCGGCCAAGCAGCAGCGGATCGCCCGGGTCACGCTCGAGGTGCTCAGCCCGTTGGCCCACCGGCTGGGGGTCAGCGTGGTGAAGCGGGAGCTGGAGGACCGGGCGTTCGAGGTGCTGCATCCCGAGGAGTACGCACGGACCCGCGAGCAGGTCGACGAGTTCACCGCCGCCGACCGGCGGTCCGGCACCCTCGAGGGCGTAGTCCACGATCTTGAGGCGCAGCTGTCGGAAAGCAAGATCAAGGCGGACGTGTCCGTCCGGACCAGCCACCTGTTCTCGATCTGGAAGCGCGCCCAGGAGCGCGGCCATCCGGCCGCGGACATCAACGACCTCGTCCGGGTCCTGGTCCTCGTCGATTCGGTGCCGGACTGCTACGCGGCGCTCGGCGTCGCCCATGCACTGTGGCGACCGGTGCCGGGCCGGCTGCGCGACTTCGTGGCCACCCCGAAGTTCAACATGTACCAGTCGCTGCACACCACGGTCGTCGATCCGACCGGCCGGCCGGTGCACATCCAGATCCGGACCCGTTCGATGCACCGGCTCGCCGAGACCGGGATCGTGGCCCGGCCGATCGGGCCGGGCGCCGACGGGGCCCGGCTGGAGGGGCTGGCCTGGTTGCACAGCCTGCTGGACTGGCAGGCCGACGCGCCCGACCCCCGCGAGTTCCTCGAGTCGCTGTCGTCCGATCTCGACGCCGACGAGGTCCTGACGTTCACCCCCCGGGGCGACACGCTCGCGCTGCCGACCGGTTCGACCCCGGTCGACGTGGCGTACGCGGTGCATTCCGACGTCGGCAACCACTGCATGGGGGCCCGGGTGAACGGCCGCCTGGTGCCGTTGCAGACGCGGTTGCGCAGCGGGGACGTGGTCGAAATCCTGACCTCGGAAGCGCCCGACGCGGGCCCTTCGGCCCACTGGCTGGCGTTCGTGAAGACGTCCCGGGCCCGGGTCCGGATCCGGCGGCAGCTGCGGACCGGAGCAGCCGGTTCGAGCGACCCGGCGACCGGCCCGACGACCGGCGCGACGGCCCCGGCCGGTCCGGGGGCGATGGACGTGGTTCCCAAGGCGGCCGGCGCCGGGGCGTCCGGCCGGTTCTCGACGGATCCGATGGCCCCCCGGCCGCCGGTGGCGGCCGTGGCCGGCTCGCTCCCGACCGGTGCCCCTCCGGACGGTGCACCTCCGGACGGTGCCCCTCCGACCGGCGCGGACGGGGCCGTCGACGGCGCCCCGCGACCGGATCCGGCCGCGGTGGCGGCCCGGGTCGCGCTGGACGGCGGTCCGGTGCCGGCCGGTGTCCTGGGCTGCGGCGACCCGGCGCGTCCCGAGACCCGGGCCTCCGACCCGGACGGGTGGGCGGGCCGGGCCGAGGTCGGCGACGACAGTGTCGAGGTTCCGGTTCGGGTGGCGCGATGTTGTCTCCCGCTGCCGGGCGACGGGGTGGTCGGTTTCCCCACCCACAACCGGGGGGTCTCGCTGCACCGGGAAGAGTGCTCGAATGTCGCGGCGCCCGCCCCCGGACGCGACCGGGTCGCCGTGACGAGCTGGCTGCCGCCCACCGACGCGACGTTCCCGGCCACGATCGCGGTGGAAGCCTTCGACCGGCACGGCCTGCTGGCCGACATCACCCAGACCTTGTGCGACTCGTCCGCCGCGGTCCGCGCGGCGTCGACGACCACCCGCCGCGACCGCGTCGCCCACGCCCGGTTCACCGTCGAAGTGGCCGGCCACGACGAACTCGAAACGTTGATCGCCTCGGTCCGCAGGATTGAGGGCGTCTACGACTGCTACCGGGCGACCATCGCGACCACCTGAGCACGGGGTCGCGCCGCGGGCCGGCGGGTTTCCTAGATGACGCTCAGGTTCTTCGGAAGTTCCTCCCGTCCGGCCAGCAGCAGGAGCTTGTCGGCGGCGTCCGGTTGGGTCGAGGCCAGGCGGGCGGCCAGCAGCAACGAGCCGGCCACCGCCTCATCGAGCCCGGTCGGACGCGCGGCGCCGGTCGCGCGGACCAGATCCAGGGTGTGGATGGTGAGTTCGAACGTCCGGGTCGGCAGGTAGTCGATCAGCCGGATGGCCCCGAACGGGGTGGTGGCGATCGCGTCGTCCGGGCTGGCCCGCACGAGGTCGAGCACCCGGGCGGCCAGCGCGGCGACCGCCGCCGCCGGGTCGGCGCCGAGGGCGATCCCGGCTTCCCGACCCCGTTGGGTGACGCCGGCCCCGTCGGCCAGGGCCGGTCCGATGGCGTGGAAGTACGCGATCGGGTCGGGCAGGTCGGCGGTCGCCGCCGGTGCGGCCAGGTACAGCTCGACCGTCAACAGCGAACGGCTGGTGTGCCCGGCCAGGTCGCGCACGGTCCATTCGCCGAGCCCGGGCGTTTCCCAGGCGTCCGGGTCGACGGCCGCCACGACGCCGACGAACGCGGCGGCGGCCTGGTCGTAGCGGGCCCGGAGGAGGGCGGAATCGGGATCGTCCACGGGGGTGGTTCTAACCGGTTCTCCGGGCGGCGTCAACGCATTTCCACGGGCCCGGGGTGGGGCCCGGGCCCGGACCCGGCCGGTGCGGATCAGCGCGAACGAGGTGGGTTCCGGCCGGTGGAAATCACGTGGACCGGGTCCGGACCCGGCCGTAGGGTGTGACCATGACCTGGCGACATTGATCTTCCCGGGACGTCGGCCTCGCGCGTCGGCTGTACGCCTACACCTGGGTCGAAGACTGCGTACTGCTCTACCCGATCTATGTGCTGCTGTTCGTGCGGGCCGGGTTGTCCGGTGTGCAGATCTCGTCGCTGTTCGCCATCTGGTCCATTTCCTCGGCCGTCCTTGAGCTGCCCACCGGGCTGTGGGCCGACCGGGTCTCGCGGCGGCGGCTGCTCGCCCTGGCTCCCGTGCTCACCGCGGCGTGCTTCGCGCTGTGGACCGTGGTGCCCTGCTACCCGGCGTTCGCGGTCGGGTTCGTGCTGTGGGGCGCGGGGGACGCCCTGCGCTCGGGCTGTGTGCAGGCCCTCGTCTACACGGAACTCACCCGGATCGGCTCGCCGGGCGCCTACCGGCGGCTGATCGGCCGTTCGGAGGCGGTCAGCGGCGCCGCGGTGATGACCGCCACGGCGCTGGCCGGGCCGGTCCTGGCGGTCGGCGGCTACCGGGCGGTGGGCGCGGCCAGCGTCGCGGTGGCGTTGCTCGGGGTGCCCATCGGCTGGTCGTTCCCCGCGTCGGCCCCGCCGCCGGAGCCGGCCTCGGCGGCGGCCGGCCGGGGAACCGGCCCCGCCGGTCAGGCGAGCCCGCGGCCGTCGTACCCGGCCGTGCTGCGGGTCGGCCTCGGTCAGGTGCGGCACACCCCGCGGGCCGGTCGGGCCGTGCTGCTGGTCGCGGTGATCACCGGGGTGGGCGCCCTCGAGGAGTACGTCCCGCTGCTCGCGCGATCGACCGGGCTGGGCCCGACCGCGGTGCCGCTGTCGGTGCTGGTCGTGACGGCCGGCCTGACGGTCGGCGGCTGGCTGGCCGGGCGCGGGGACCGGTGGGCCGCGCCGGTCCTGGCCGCTGGCGCCGGTTGCCTGGCGGTCGGCGCGGCGAGCGGCCGGCCGGCCGGTCTGGCCCTGGTGGCGGTCGCCTTCGGGATCTTCCAGTGGGCGATCGCGGGCGCCGACACCCGCCTGCAGGAACTCATCACCGACGAGGCCCGGGCCACGGTGACGTCCGTGGCCGGCCTCGGTCGCGAAGGCGTCGCCACGCTGACGTTCGCCGGTTACGCGACGGCCGCCCCCTGGGTCGCGCCGGGGTCGATCTTCGCCGGGGCGGCCGTCGCGTACCTGCTCGCGGCGCTGGCCATGCGGCCACCCGGTGGCCGTCACCGCAGCCGGCGCACCCACCACACCCAGGACGGTCGCGGGTCGTACGGCGGGACCCGGAAGCGTCGCGTTCGGACTAGACGACGGCGATCGCGCGGATCTGGTCGTTGAGGTCCCGTACCGTACTCAGCCCCCGCCACCGGTCCAGATGCCCGGACAGGCGCCGCAACCGGTCGAGCCCGAGCGAGAAATCGGTCTGGGCGACCACCGCCAGGGCATCCACCCCGAGCCGGCAGGCCTCCTCGACCTCCCCCTGCTGGGCGTGCGCCTCGGCCACGTCGGCCAGCACCACGGCGCGCTTCTTGGTCGGGGAGGGACCGAGCGCGCGCAACGCCCCGGCCGCCGCCTCCCGGGCCCGGGCCGTCTGCCGCAGCCGGACGAAGGTCGAGATGCGCATGCTGTCCAGCCGCGACCGGTCGAAGAACGCCGTCCAGACCCGGTCGGCGTTCGGGGTCGCGCCCTCGTAAGCAGCCTCCGCGGTGTCCAGGGCCTGCATCGCCGCCCGGACGTTTCCGCCGGTGGCCTGCTCCTCGGCCTCCCGGGCCGCGAGCCAGGACCGGGTCACCGGGCTGACCCCCCGCAGCGCGTGCCGGCGGGCCCGGGCCAGCAGCTGGCAGGCCTCGCCCACCCGACCCTGCGCCGAGACCTGATAGCTCTCGTAGCCCAGCACGCAGGCGGCCAGGGCGTCGTCGGACGATTCCGCGGCGGCCTGGGCGGCGACCCGGTAGTAGGACCGGGCGGTCGCCACGTCGCCCAGGTCGTAGGCGAGCCAGCCGGCCAGCGCCGAGGTCTCGCCGGCGGCGGAGGTCAACCGTTGGCGGTGGGGGGAGGCGGGGGCGGTCTCGAGCAGGCGGGTGACGGTACTCAGATGCTCGGAGACCCGCGGCATCAACGCCCGGGACGGGACCCGTTCTTCGAGGCCGTACAGCCCGGCCGTGCGCAGGGACAGCTCGCTCACCAGCGCCGCGTCCAGGGGCGCGGGGCGGGTCAGCGCCGCCGACAGCCGTTCCCAGGGGGCACTGCCGTTGCCGGCCGGGCCGGGGGGTGTGCCCAGGCCGCCGGTCGCCACCATCCGGAGAAACATCCGCCGTTCGAGCGGCCCGGTGTCACCGGGAGGCGGCCCCTCGCCGGGGACCGGCGGGCGGGCGGCCCGGCGGCCCGGCGGCCCCGTGCGGGGCAGGTTCGCACCGGCGGCCGAGGCCGGATCGGGGCGCGGGGCGTAACCCGGTCGGGCGAGGGCGGAAGCCGGGCTGATCCGGGCGCCATCGATCCGGCCGGCATCGATCCGGCCGGCAGCCAGCGGGTCGGCGTCCAGCGGGCCCCCGCCCAGGGGGCTGTTGGCCACCGGGCCGAGCGGGTCCGGTCCCGGGATACCGGGACCGCCTGCTCCGGCGAGGCCTGATCCCAGCGCGCCGACGCCCGGATAGGTGGGCCGGCCGTACCCCTCGTCCTCCACGAAGCCCAGTTCGGTCGAGGACCGGCCGAAGAGTTCCCGCAGCAGCCGCTGGTAGCGGGAACTCGGCTTCTTGTCGCCCTTCTCCCACTTGCAGACCATGTTCCCGGTCACGCCGACCTCGCGGCCGTTGCGGGTCGCGGCGAGCCGGCGCAGCTCGGTCGCGAGCTGCTCCTGGGACCAGCCGCGGTTCTCGCGGCAGTCCCGGAGCCGGGCGTTGGCGACGCGGGTGACGGGGGTCAGCGTCTGCTCCTCTAGCTGTCGATCGGCAGAATCGTCGATCTTGAACAGGAATCATATGCATCTGCACGGGATTTTCGTCCAGTACTGTCCGCACCGAGAAAAACAACAGACAGACACCTTCCCTGTGGAAGCATGATCTCCAGCCCGCGATATGCCGAACGGGAATGCTCCGGAGGCCCTCCGGGCGCCCACCGCGGACCCCTCCGGGCCGGCCCCCAAGCCGGCCGGTACCACACGAGAGTCAGATGGACCGCGCTTGTGGTTCCGACCCGGCGTGACGCGAGGTGCACCCCAAGCGGACCGTCGGCGGTCCGCTTGGGGGTGCCAACCTGCGGCCGGCGGCGGGCGCCGGCGGCCCACGTGCGCCGACGGAGGCCGGCGTCGGCGGATGACTAGAGTCGCAACCGTGGAAGCCCGCCCTCTTCGCGCCTGGCAGCGCGAGGCGATCGCGGCGTACGGGCAGGCCGGTTCGCGCGACTTCCTGGTCACGGCGACGCCCGGAGCCGGCAAGACCACGTTCGCGCTGACCGTCGCGGAGCAGTTGCTGACGGCCCGCACGATCGACCGCGTCATCGTCGTCTGCCCGACGGATCATCTGCGCACCCAGTGGGCGGACGCGGCCCACCGGGCCGGCCTGGAGTTCGACCCGACGCTGTCGAACTCGGTCGGCCCGCTGCGACCCGGGATGCACGGCTACGTGACGACCTACGCGCAGGTCGCGGCCAAGCCGATGCTGCACCGCAGTCGCTGCGAGGCCCGGCGCACGCTGGTCGTGCTCGACGAGATCCACCATGCCGGGGACGGGCTGTCGTGGGGGGAGGCGGTCGGCGAGGCGTTCGAGATCGCCCGCCGCCGGCTCGCCCTGACCGGCACCCCGTTCCGGACCCGGGCCGACGAACGGATCCCCTTCGTCCGTTACGTCGGCGATTCCGAGGGTGGGCTGGCCAGCGACGCCGACTACACCTACGGCTACCGGGAGGCCCTGGCCGACGGGGTGGTCCGGCCGGTGGTGTTCGCCGCCTACACCGGGGTGACGCGCTGGCGGAACAGCGCCGGCGAGGTCATCTCGGCGTCGCTGTCGGAGCAGAACACCCGCGACGTCGAGATGTCGGCCTGGCGGACCGCGCTCGACCCGAGCGGCGAATGGGTCCCGCACGTCATCGCGGCCATGGACGACCGGATCAGCCACCTGCGGGCGGCCGGGGTCCCCGACGCCGCCGGGCTGGTCCTGGCCTCCGACCAGGAATCGGCCCGCGCCTACGCGGAGATCGTCACCCGGGTGACCGGCGAAAAGCCGGCCCTGATCCTGTCCGACGACCCGAAGGCCAGCGAGAAGATCAAGGAATTCACGACGTCCAACCAGCGGATCGCGGTCTGCGTCCGCATGATCAGTGAGGGCGTCGACGTCGTCCGGGCGTCCTGCCTGGCCTGGATGACGTCCTACCGGACCCCGCTGTTCTTCGCCCAGGCGGTCGGCCGGGTCGTGCGGGCCCGCACCCCGGGCGAGTCGGCGACGGTCTACCTGCCGGCCGTGCGGCCCCTGCTGGCCCTGGCGGCGAGCCTGGAGACCGAACGCAACCACGTCATCCCGCCGCCCAAGCCCAGCGACGACGCGGAGCTCGACCCGTTGCCGCGGCCCGAGCGCGACGCGGCCGACTCGCTGGGCTGGGAGGCGCTGCACGCCGAGGCCGAGTTCGCCCACATCCTGCACGGCGGACGCGCGGTCACGGCGGCGGTCACCGCGCCCGGAAGCACGGAGTCCGGACCGGGCGTCGCGACCGCCGACGACGAGGACTACCTCGGGCTGCCCGGGCTGCTGTCGGCCGAGCAGACGGCCAACCTGCTGTCCCGGCGCGACGCCGAGATGCGCCGCCGGGTGGCCGGCTCCCGGCGTCCGGCCGGGCTGGCTCCGGAGCCCGGGGCGGTCGACGGTGCGGGCCCGGGCGTCGACGGCCCGGGCGTCGCGGGCCCGGGCGGCGCGACGGGTTCGGTGCCGCGCCCGAGCGTTTCCGAGGACGAGGCGGCCTGGGAATCGGCGACCCGGCTCCGCCGCGAGATCAACAGCCTGGTCGGGCGGGTCGCGGCCAGCACCAGGACCCCGCACGCGGTGGTTCACGCCAAGATCCGCGGCGCGGTCCCCGGCCCGCCGTCGGCGGCGGCGCCGGTCGACGTCCTGGCCCGCCGCCGCGACCACCTCATGTCGCTGCTCTGAGTCGGGCCGCTCTCAGCGGCGCGACGCGACGCGACGTTCAGAGCCGTGCCGCGCCGAGCGTCCGGACCCCGCGATCGGGGCCCGGACGCCGGCGATCAGGTCGACCGGGGCGTGATCGTGAACGAGAGGATCTTCGGCTTGCTGGCCGGAGCCCCGTTCGTGGACCCGCCGGTGATGCCCTTGGCGGTGATCTTGTCGAGCACGTCGAGACCCTTGGTGACCGTGCCCAGGACGGTGTAGTTCGTGCCCAGGGCCTTGATGCCGTCGGCGTTCGGGTTCTTGTAGATGAGGAAGAACTGGCTGCCGTTCGTGTTGGCCGCGCCGGTGTTGGCCATCGCGATGACGCCGCGGTCGTACTTCGCGTTCTTGGTGTTCTCGTTCGCGTAGTCGAACCCGGGGCCGCCGTTGCCCGTCCCGGTCGGGTCGCCGCACTGCAGCACGTAGATGTTCTCGGCCGTCTGCCGGTGGCACGCGGTGTTGTCGAAGTACTTCGCCGCCGTCAGCGTCTCGAAGGCGTGGACGGTGCACGGGGCGTTCGCGCCGTCCAGGGTGGCCGTCATGATGCCGTAGTTGGTGGTGATCGTCGCGGTGACCGGGGTCTTGGCGACCGCGGCGGCCGGCTTCGGCAGCGACACCGGCTTGGACGGCGCGGTGCCGTCGGCCGTGTAGACGCAGGTGCCGACCTTGGTGGTGGTGCCCTTCTTGACGGCCGGAGCGGCCGCCGTCGCCTTGGCCGGCGTGCTCGATCCGCCGGTGTCGGCCAGCAGGAAGGCCACGCCGGTACCGGCCAGGACGACGACCAGGACCCCGCTGACCGTGGCGATGATCCGCCGCTTGCGGCGGCGCCGGAGGACCTCGCGTTCCGCCAGTCGCTGGGCCCGTTGCCGGGCGAGCTCCTTCTTGCGGCGGGCCTGACTCGTCGTCACGTGCTGGAACCTCCGTGTGGGACCGTTCACGCCCGCGCTACCGCTTCGCGACGGCGCGCACCCCGGCCTGCGAACGGCGACGGCGCGCGAACTGCGTCCCGATCACGACGGGGCGCGGACAGTGTATGAACTTCGCCCACCGGTCGGAGCCCCGGCCGGTCGCGTGCCGACAGCTTTCCGGCTCAGTCCGAGGGGAGCCTTGCGGAACCCTTAGCGTCCGCTTACGACGGGGCGGGACCCGGGCCGGCCCCGTGCGGGGCCGGCCCGTCCCACTTCAGCCGACCAGGGCCGGCCAGCTGCGCCTCAGCTGAGCCGCGGCCGGTCGGTCCCCGGCTCAGCTGACGGTGGTCGGCCGGTTCCCGGTCATGTCGGCTCCACGGGCGGCCTGGGCGACCAGGTCGGGGACGATCTCGGTGAGCTCGCCCGGCGACCACCGGGCGTCCCGGGTGACGGTCGGGCCGTTGGCCCACCCTTCGACCACCGTGATCATTCCGCCGATCACCTGGAAGATCTGGCCGGTGATGTCCCGGGCCAGCGGGCTGCCCAGCCAGACCACCAGCGGCGCGATGTTCTCCGGGGCGAGCGGGTTGAAGCCGTCCGTCCCCGGCTTCTGCAGCGTCGAGAGCCCGGTGAGGTCCTCGGTCATCCGGGTCAGCGCGGTCGGGGCGATGGCGTTCACCGTGATGCCGTAGCGGGACAGCTCCTGGGCGGCGATCACGGTGAAGGCCGCGATGCCGGCCTTGGCCGCGCCGTAGTTGGTCTGGCCGACGTTGCCGAACAGGCCGGACGGGGACGAGGTGTTGATGATGCGCGCGTCGTTGGCCTGGCCGGCCTTGGACCGGTCGCGCCAGTAGGCCGCCGCGTGGTGGGCCGGGCCGAAGGTGCCCTTCAGGTGCACCTTGATGACCGCGTCCCACTCCGCCTCGGTCATGTTGACCAGCATCCGGTCGCGCAGGATGCCCGCGTTGTTGACGACCACGTCGAGACCGCCGAACGTCTCGACGGCCTGGTCGATCAGGTTCTTGCTGCCGTCCCAGGCCGAGATGTCGTCGGTGTTGGCGACCGCCTGGCCGCCGCCCGCGACGATCTCGTCGACCACCTGCTGGGCCGGGCCCACGGAGGTGCCGGTGCCGTCGCGGGCGCCCCCCAGGTCGTTCACCACGACCCGGGCGCCCTCCCGGGCGAACTCCAGCGCGTGACCGCGGCCGATGCCACCGCCCGCGCCGGTGACGATCACCACGCGACCGTCATTGATTCCACTCATTGGACCTCCTCGATGTACCGGTCGCCACTGGTGTGCGGCGGCCGGGCGGGGCCGACCCGGCGGGCCGGCCGCGACAGCCGGACGGCCGGAGCCACCCCGGGGCAACGTCATCAGATGCTTCGACCGGGCGTCCGCGGCGCCGGATGTCCGCGGCGGGCGAACTCCGGCCCTGACCAACTCCCGCAATAGTGGTGCGGGACGGCCGGACGGGCCACCGTTGAGACATTCGGTTCGGTCCGTTCGGGCCGGCAAACCGTACGTTTAATCGGATGATCAAGCGGGACCAGGGCTCGCCCCGGGGCCCGGCCCGCGGCGGTCGAGGATGGGATGGGTGTGCTGTGTTGGACAGTGATTTCGTGGAGGTTGTGGGGGCGGTCCGGCGGTTTGTGCGGGACCGGGTGGTGCCGCTGGAGAACGAGATCGAACAGCGGGATGAGATACCCGCCGCGATCCGGGAGCAGGCGGCGGGGATGGGGTTGTTCGGCTTCGCGATCCCGGAGGTGTACGGCGGGCTGGGGCTGTCGATGAGCGAGGAGGTCCGGTTGGTGTTCGAGCTGGGCTGGACGACTCCGTCGTTCCGGTCGATGTTCGGCACGAACAACGGCATCGCCGGGCATGTGCTGCTGGAGGGGGCGACCGACGCGCAGAAGAAGGAGTATCTGCCGAGGATCGCGGCGGGGGAGTGGACCGCGTCGTTCGCCCTGACCGAGGCGGAGGCGGGCTCGGATCCGTCGGGGTTGGCGACCACCGCGCGGCGGGATGGCGACGGGTGGGTGATCGAGGGCTCGAAGCGGTACATCACGAATGCGCCGGTCGCTGATGTGTTCATGGTGTTCGCCCGGACCGACCCGGATGCGCCGGCGCATAAGGGGATCACCGCGTTCATGGTCGAGGCGGGCACGCCGGGCCTGTCGGTGGGGCCGCGTGATCACAAGATGGGCCAGGCGGGGGCGTGGACCGCGGATGTGTATCTGGATGGGGTGCGGGTGCCGGCGTCGACGTTGATCGGTGGCGAGGAAGGGGTGGGGCGGGGTTTCGCGACCGCGATGCGGTGCCTGGCCCACGGCCGTATCCATATCGCCGCGTTGTGTGTAGGGATGGCGCAGCGCCTCGTCGAGGAGACCGTCAACTTCGCCGCCGCCCGCCAGCAGGGTGGCCACCCGATCGGGGAGTTCCAGCTGATCCAGGGTCTGATCGCGGATTCGGCGACGGACCTGTACGCGGCCCGGGCGCTGGTGCTGGACGCGGCGGCCAGGTTCGACGACGGCACCGACACGCGGGTGGGGCCGTCGGCGGCGAAGTATTTCGCGTCGGAGGCGGTGGGTCGGGTCGCGGACCGGGCGGTGCAGGTCCATGGCGGTGCGGGGTATATCCGGGGGGTGCCGGTGGAGCGGTTCTACCGGGACGCCCGGCTGTTCCGGATCTACGAGGGCACGTCCCAGATCCAGCAGGTCATCATCGCCCGCCAGCTCCTACGGGAGGCCGCCGACCGGGCGTCCTGACCGCCGGCCGGGACGCCCCCGGGTCGGCGGTCGGCGCGGGGCTCAGGCCGGGACGACGAAGGTGGCCGTGCCCTTGAGGTGGGTGCCGCCGGTCTGGCGGGTGACGATCACGTCGAGGTCGACGAGGTGCGCCCCGTTCTCCTCCCGCCGGGCCGCGACCGTCCCGGCGTAGGTCAGCACGTCGCCCGGCCACGCCTGCTCCCGGAACTGGACCGCCAGCTTGCGCACGTTCTCGGCCCCCAGCCAGGCGGTGACGTAGCTGCCGAGCACGCCCATCTGCAGCATCCCGACCGCGAACGGCCCCGGGAACCCGGCCGCCCGGGCGAAGCCGTCGTCGTGGTGGATCGGGTTCATGTCGCCCGACGCGCCCTGGTAGCGGACGAAGTCGGTGACGGTCAGCGGCTGGTCGACGAACGGCGCGGCGGCCGCCCCGACCGTCAGCTCGTCCCAGCTGGTCGGGTTGCCGGTGCTCGTGGCGGTGGTCATCTCAGGCTCCCTCGGCCGGCGGCTGGCTGGTGATGATCAGGGTCGACCGGGCCTCGGCGACCAGCGTGCCGGCCTCGTCCCGGTACTCCGTCACGGTCTCGGTGAACGTCATGGCCCCGCCGCGCCGGCCTTCCTTGGTGTACGTCCTGTCGGTGCGGGTCTGGCCGGTCAACCGGGTACCGGCCCGGGGCGGCGGCCCGTGGAAGATGAATTCCTGACCCCCGTGCAGGAGGCGGGACAGGTCCAGGTCCGATCTCATCGTCGGCGCGTTGTCGGGACCCTGCCAGAACGCCGAGGCCATGAGGAACGTCGGGGTCGAGATCGGGCGGTCGTCGGCGAGCTGCTCCGGGTTGCTCGCCTTGACCGCCTTCGCGAACTCCCGGACCTTTCCCGCCTCCACGTCCATTGTGAACGGCTTCGCTGCCACTGGTTCTCCTCCCGACCGCCGGCCAGCGGGGCCGGGCATCGGGTAGACGCTGCCACCGCTGCCGCCGACACGCATCCGATCGTCCACCCGGTGGGGTCGTCGTGACCGGTACCGGCCCGGGTTCGCGGGCCGGTTCGGGGAATATGGGCAAAAGCCCGAGGCGCGGGTTGGTTCTCCCTAGGCTCTTTGGTGTGTTCGGACGACCGATCCACTACGTGACGAGTTGTCCTGCCGGTCGATTCTCGGCCCAGGGCGGGTTCCGCCGGCCATGACCCGTCCGGGTGACGAGATCGCCCACGGCCGGGAGGCCGGAGGCCGCCGCCGGGCCCCCGGCGAGCGCGGGCCGGGTGGCGCTGGGCCGGGTGGCGCTGGGCCGGGTGGTGCCGGGCCGGGCGGTGCCGGGCCGGGGGACCGGGCCGGATCCGGTCACCGGCACGCCGCGCCGAACCGCAAGCCGCCGCCGCTGGTCCGGCCCCGCCGCTGGCCGCGGGTCGCGCTCGTCCTCGCGGCCGGCGCGATCGGGGTGGGTGTGACGGCCGGGCTGCTCGTGCGGGACTCGGGGGGCGCTGGTGGCCGGTCCCAGACCACCAGCGTCGGCACCGTCCCGGGCCCGGTGGGGGCCGCCCCGTCCCATCCGCCCGGTCAGGGCAGCGCCACGGCTTCGGCGGCCGCCCGGTCGTCGCCCGGGGCCGCGGGGTCGGGGTCGGGTACCGGCTCCGGGGCGCCGGGAGCGGCGGCCGGGGCGACCGGGAGCGAACGCGCCGGGACCGGCACGGCGGGCGGCTCCGGCTCCGGACCGGTGGTGGTCGGCCCGACCGGGGTCCCGACGGCCCCGGCCGTCCCGGCGCTGCGGCTCACAGCGGGCACCGTCAACCTGGGTTCGGCCCAGACGACCGGCTCGGCGGACCTGGTCGCCGATGGCGGCACGTTCGCGTTCACGGTGGGTTCCCCGCCGTCCTGGCTGACCGTCTCGCCCTTGTCGGGCACCGTGCCGACCGGTCAGACCGAAGAGATCGTCGTCACCATCGACCGGGCCGCCGCGCCGGTCGGGGCGGTGGCGGCCACCCTGCCGGTCCGGGTTCCGGGCGGGCGGGGCGGCGGCACCCTGATCGTGCGGGCCTCGGTGGCCGCCGGCCCGACGATCGGGCCGCCGACGGTGGCCCCGGCTGTGGTCTATCCGGCCGGCTGCGGGGCCGGTGCGCCCATCCGCCCGACGGTGACCGTGTCGGTGGTGGACCCGGTCGGGTTGTTCGGGGTGAGTGTCGACACGACGGTTCCGGGCGGCGCGCCGGTGACCACCGACCTCACGTTGGGTCTGGCCAGCGGCTCCCGGTCGAACTGGTCGGGATCCCTGCCGGCCTCGCCGGCCGCGGGCACGGTGGCCCTGGATGTCGTGGTCACCGGGTTGGACGGGCGGCAGTCCCAGCGCGCGGGCAGCTACCCGGTGAGCGCCGGTTGTCCCCTGACCGACGCCGGGGCGGCGACCCCGCCCGTATCACCGGCGGGGTGACCGGGCCGGGTCGCCCGGCGCCGGAGGACCGCTCTCACCACATCCGGACAAGCTTCGCTGACACGCCCATGGGGTGCCCGGGACTTGTCGGACCCGCCGACTAGCCTCGCCTTCGACGACCCCGCCCCCGCCTGTCCCGCCCGTCACACCGTCACCCGTCCCGCCCGCCACCCGTCGGCCTCCTTCCCCAGGCCCGGTCCGCGCGGCGGTGACCTCGGCGTGCGGCCGGGGCGGTCACGAGCGGTAGCGCCACCAGCACGACGAACACCAGCGGACCGATCCGGGGAGGCACCAGGCCGTGGCAAAATCGTTCATCCACCTGCACGTTCACACCGAGTACTCGATGCTGGACGGTGCCGCGAGGTTGGGCGACATGTTCGCCGAATGCCAGCGGCTGGGCATGCCGGCGATCGCGATGACCGACCACGGCAACATGCACGGCGCCTACGACTTCTACAAGAAGGCGACGGCCGCCGGGGTGACGCCGGTCCTGGGCACCGAGGCCTACGTCGCCCCGGCCAGCCGGCACCTCAAGCAGCGGGTCCGGTGGGGTCGGCCCGACCAGAAGTCCGATGACCTGTCCGGTTCAGGCTCGTACACCCACATGACGATCTGGGCCCGGAACAACGCCGGCCTGCACAACCTGTTCAAGCTCAACTCCCGGGCCTACACCGAGGGCCACTTCGTCAAGTGGCCGCGCATGGACGCCGACCTGCTCAGCGAGCACAGCGACGGCCTGATGGCCACCACCGGGTGCCCGTCCGGCGAGGTGCAGACGCGCCTGCGGCTCGGCCAGCCCGACGAGGCGCTCGCGGCCGCGGCCCGCTACCAGGAGATCTTCGGGAAGGAGAACTACTTCCTGGAGATCATGGATCACGGCCTGGAGATCGAGAAGCGGGTCCGCGACGGCCTGGTCGAAATCTCCCGGACCCTCGACATCCCACCGGTGGTCACCAACGACTCCCACTACACCCACGAGTCGGAGTCGGTCGCCCACTCGGCCCTGCTGTGCATCCAGAGCGGGTCGACCCTGGCCGAGCCGAAGTTCCAGTTCGAGGGGACGGGGTACTTCCTCAAGCCCCCGGCGGCGATGTACGGGATCGACGGGTCGGAGATCTGGCAGGAGGGCTGCGCGAACACCCTGCTGATCGCCGAGAAGGTCGACACGACCGGAATGTTCACCGAGCACAACCTGATGCCGCGGTTCCCGGTGCCGGCCGGGTCGACCGAGGAGTCCTTCTTCCGCGACGAGGTCTGGCGGGGGATGGACCGCCGGTTCGCGGGCGGGTTCGACGACGAGCACCGCAAGCAGGCCGAGTTCGAGATCGACGTGATCCTCCAGATGGGCTTCCCGTCCTACTTCCTGGTCGTCGCGGACTTCATCAACTGGGCCAAGGACGCCGGCATCCGGGTCGGGCCGGGCCGTGGTTCGGCGGCCGGCTCGCTGGTCGCCTACGCGATGGGCATCACCGACCTCGACCCGCTGCCGCACGGGCTGATCTTCGAGCGGTTCCTCAACCCCGACCGCGTGTCCATGCCCGACATCGACATCGACTTCGACGAACGTCGGCGCGGTGACGTGATCCGGTATGTCACCGACCGGTGGGGTGAGGACAAGGTCGCCCAGATCGTCACGTTCGGCACGATCAAGGCCAAGGCCGCGATCAAGGACTCCTGCCGGGTGCTCGGGTTCCCCTACGCGCTGGGCGACCGGATCACCAAGGCGATGCCGCCCGACGTCATGGGTAAGGGCATCCCGCTGTCGGGCATCACCGACTCGGGCCACAAGCGGTACAGCGAGGCCTCCGAGGTCCGCGGGATGTACGAGTCCGAGGCCGACATCCGCAAGATCATCGACACCGCCCGGGGCCTGGAGGGGCTGATCCGGCAGCCCGGCGTCCACGCGGCCGGGGTGATCATGTCCTCCGAGCCGCTCGTCGACCACATCCCGGTCTGGATGCGGCCCGCCGACGGCGCGATCATCACGCAGTTCGACTACCCGACCTGCGAGACGCTCGGCCTGCTCAAGATGGACTTCCTGGGCCTGCGCAACCTCACGATCATGGACGACTGCCTGAAGGCCATCGAGGCCGACGGCGGCCCGGCGATCGATCTGCTGGCGCTGGAACTGGACGACCGGCCGGCCTACGAGCTGCTGGCCCGGGGCGACACCCTCGGGGTGTTCCAGCTCGACGGGGGCCCGATGCGGTCGCTGCTGCGGATGATGCGCCCGGACAACTTCGAGGACATCTCCGCCGTCCTGGCCCTCTACCGGCCCGGGCCGATGGGGGCCAACTCCCACATCAACTACGCCCTGCGCAAGAACGGCCAGCAGGCCAAGACGCCCATCCACCCGGAGCTGGCCGAGCCGCTGGGCGAGATCCTCGACACCACCCACGGCCTGATCGTGTACCAGGAGCAGGTCATGGCCATCGCCCAGAAGGTGGCCGGCTACACGCTGGGTCAGGCTGACCTGCTGCGCCGCGCGATGGGCAAGAAGAAGAAGGAGATTCTCGACAAGGAGTTCGTGCCGTTCTCCGACGGTATGAAGGTAAACGGCTATTCGCCGGCCGCCATCAAAACCTTGTGGGACATTCTGGTCCCGTTCTCCGACTACGCGTTCAACAAGGCCCACACCGCCGGGTACGGGCTGGTGTCGTACTGGACGGCCTACCTCAAGGCCAACTACCCGGCCGCCTACATGTCGGCGCTGCTCACCTCGGTGCGTGACGACAAAGACAAGATGGCCATCTACCTGGGCGAATGCCGGCGGATGGGCAACCAGGTGCTGCCCCCCGACGTCAACCAGTCGGACGCCAACTTCACCCCCCGGGGCAGCGACATCCGCTTCGGCCTGTCGGCCGTGCGCAACGTCGGGGCCAACGTGGTGGACGGCATCGTCGGGGCCCGCGAAGAAAAGGGCGCCTACAGCTCGTTCGAGGATTTCCTGCGCAAGGTGCCGGCGGTGGTCTGCAACAAGCGGACCATTGAATCGCTTATCAAGGCCGGCGCGTTCGACTCGTTGGGTCACAGCCGACGCGGGTTGCTGGCCGTTCACGAAATCGCGGTGGACGGCGTGGTGGTCGACAAACGCAACGAGGCGATGGGTCAGGATTCGCTGTTCGGTGGCGTCGAGGACGACGAGCCGGGCGGCGCGCTGACCGTGGTTCCGCCGATCCCGACCCAGGAGTGGGAGAAGACCACGCTGCTGGCCTTCGAGCGGGAAATGCTCGGGCTGTACGTCTCCGACCACCCGTTGCTCGGCATCGAGCACGTCCTGACGGCCGCGGCCGACACCACGCTCGGCGCCCTGGCCGACGAGTCGGTCAGCGACGGGAAGATCGTCACCTGTGCCGGGATCCTCACCTCGGTGCAGCGCAAGGTCACCAAGCAGGGCAAGACCTGGGCCCTCGCGCAGCTGGAGGACCTGGCCGGCTCGGTCGAGGTGTTCTTCTTCCCGGCCACCTACGAGCAGGTCGGCTACCAGGTGGTCGAGGACGCGGTGGTCGCCGTCCGGGGCCGGATCGACCGCCGCGAGGAGGTTCCCCGCCTCATCGCGATGGAGGTGTCGCTGCCTGACCTGTCGGCCGCCTCCCCGAGCCTGACACCGGTCGTCATCACCATGCGGTCGGAGGTGTGCACGCCGGCCCTGGTGTCACGGTTGAAAGAGATCCTCACCCAGCACCGGGGTTCCACCGAGGTGCACCTCAACCTGACCCGGGGGGAGCGGGCGACCCGGCTACGTGTCGACGACACCTACCGGGTGGCCCACTCGACGTCGCTGGCCGCGGATCTCAAGGCCCTGCTCGGCGCCGGCTGCCTGGCCGCCTGAACCCACCCGCCGGGCGTCCGGTCGCCGGGTGGGCCGGGCGCCCGGGCGGCTCGCCGCCGGCCCGGTCCGCTCGCCGCCGCGAATGACGTCGTCGCCGTATCCCCGAGCGCCGGCTGACACCGCCAGCTACTGATCCCGGCGCGGACGCCGGCCGGTGTCGTTGCCGGCGCGCGCGGTTGCGTCCGCCGACGCTGACCGACGCTGTGGGCCGATCCGGCCCGGACCTCACTCTGCCGCCGGAGCCTTTGACCCGTCCGGCCCGGTCGCGTAGGGGACGGCGTTCGCGGCCGGGGTGACCGCGGCGTAGATCTCCTTGGTCAGGTGGTGGATGGCCCGGGTGATCTCGGTGTTGTAGTCGAGCTGATGTTCCTGGGCGATGAAGTCGTGGTTGGCCTTGTCCTGCTGGAAGGTGGACTGCCGGTTCTGACCGATCATCACGAAGGTCGACAGGAAGATCGCCTCCAGCGAGACGATCAGCGTCAGCGTCGGCCACGGGCTCCCCTCCGCCCACACCATCCAGGCCGCGAACCCGACGACGTGCAGGTAGACGAAGGCCATCGATCCGGCGAACCGGGTGATGGCGTCGGCGATCCGCAGCTGGACGTCGTCGGCCCGCCGCTTGGCGTCCCGGGCGACGGCCGGATGGACGGCCGGCAGGGTCAGGTGAGGGGTCTTCTTGGCGGACTGCGACGCGATGGTCATGAGGAGTTCTCTCCAGGCGGTGACGGGGCCGGACCGGCTGGTCAACGGGTGCGGTCCGGCCCTCCCAGAATGCCGGACGACCGGGCCCGGTCCGGCCGGCTCCGGCCCGGCGAAAATGAACCGACGATCAACGGCGACCAGCCGCGGCGGCGGGACTACGCTGGACCCATGAGTTCGGTATCGCTGTCCAAAGGCGGCAATGTCTCTCTGAGCAAGGCGGCCCCTAATCTGACCGCCGTGACCGTCGGCCTCGGCTGGCAGGTCCGTCAGACCACGGGTGCCGACTACGACCTCGACGCGAGCGCGATCGTGGTCGACGACCGCGGCGCGGTGCTCTCGGATGAGTACTTCGTCTTCTTCAACAACCTCGTCAGTCCGGACGGCGCCGTGAAGCACCTGGGCGACAACCTGGTCGGCGGCGGTGGCGGGGACGACGAGCAGCTCACGATCGAGCTGGGCGCCCTCGACCAGCGGGCCGTCAAGGTCGTGTTCGCGGTCTCCATCTACGAGGCCGAGCAGCGCCGGCAGACCTTCGGCCAGGTCCGGGACGCATTCATCCGGGTGGCCGACTCGACCACCGGGATCGAGATCGCCCGCTACGACCTCACCGAGGACGCCTCGACCGAGACCGCGATGATCTTCGGTGAGCTGTACCGGTACGGCGCCGAGTGGAAGTTCCGCGCGGTCGGCCAGGGGTACGCGTCCGGCCTGCGGGGCATCGCGGTCGACTTCGGCGTGCACGTCACCTGATCCGGCCCTCGCCCGCGCCGTTCCCGAGCCCGCTGACCCGTTCCCGCGGGTCGGGACTCAGCGGGCGACGGTATCGAACCGGCGGGAGATGACGACCACCCGGACCTCGAGCCGGTCGTCGTCCACCTGGTAGAGCACCCGCCACCCGTCGCCCAGGGCCTCGTGCGTGCCGGTCCGAGGACCGGCCAGCGGGTCGCCGGCCTTGTGCGGGTTGTCGCGCAGCGGTCCGTCGAGGAACTTCTGGAGGTCCTTGGCGGTGTTTCCGGCCAGGCGCTCGAGGTCCCGTTCCGCGGAGGCCGCGAGTTCCACCTCGTGCTTGGGGCTCATCGGGCCGGCCGGAGACGCGTTCGCATCAACCAAGGCTAATGGACCGGTGCCGTCCGGTGGGACGCGAACAGGCTCCGGGACGCGAACAGGCTCCGGGACGGGCCCGGCCCGGCGCGTCCGGTGTTCCGGGGCCGGGGGCCGGTGGTCAGCCGGCCGGGATACCCAGGCCGTCGAGGACCTCGGCGCCGGGCAGCGCGGCCAGCGCCGCCCCGGGAACCCAGAGCTTCGAGCGCCGGAGCCCGCTGCCGACCACCACCACGTCACTGGCGGCCACTGCCGGGTCGATGAGCAGTGGCCAGCCGGCCGGCAGCCCGACCGGCGTGATCCCGCCGTACTCCATGCCTGTTTCCGCGACCGCGGTGTTCATCGGCGCGAACGAGACCTTGCGGGCCGCCAGCTGTCGGCGGACCAGCCCGTTCACGTCGGCCCGGGTGGTGGCCAGCACGACGACGGCGGCCAGCCGGGTGACGTCCCCCCGCCGGCCGGCGACGATCACGCAGTTCGCCGACCGGTCGAGCGGCTCGTCGTAGCGTTCACAGAAGGCAGCGGTGTCGGCCAGTTCCGGGTCGATCTCCGCGACTGTGGCCCGGTCGGCGCCGGGCCACGTGCCCAACGCGGCCGCCACCGGGGCGGCCAGCAGATCCGGTCGGGTCCGGGCCGGTACCGGCGACAACGTGACAGCCACGCTCCCATCCAACCCTGGCCGCGTCGTCGGGCGCCGGTCGGCCCGCCGGTCGGCGCGTCGCGTCCGGCAGATTCAGCGGCCCGGCGCGGTTACACCGGTATGAGGTACCGGGACGACGAGACCATGCGGCGACTGTTGGCGGACACGTCCGTCTGGGCGGTCGCCGGGCTGTCCAACAACACCGGCCGGACGGCCCACCGCATCGCCGCGATTCTGCGGGCCCACGGCAAGCGGGTGGTCCCGGTGCATCCGAAGGCCGAGCCGGTGGCCGGCGAGGCCGGGTACGCGACCGTCGCCGACATTCCGTTCCCGGTGGACGTGGTGGACGTTTTCGTGCGCTCCGACCTGGCTGGCGCGGTCTTCGACGACGCGATCACCGCCCGCGCGGGGGCCGTCTGGACCCAGCTCGACGTGATCGACGAGCCGGCCGCCGCCCGCGCGCGGGCCGCCGGCCTGGCGGTCGTCATGGACGCCTGCCCGGCCATCGAAGGGCCCCGCCTGCTCGGCTGGTGAGGCGCGGTCACCACGCCGGGCTGATCCGCGTCCGGTCGGTCCGCTCCCGTTCGATCACCGGGTCGGCCACCGCCGGGCCCTGGGAGACCGGCCGGGCGACCACCGGCGCGGTGCCGCGCCACTGGTGCCAGCCGAGCGCCGCGGCCGGCGGGAACAGCACCAGCAGGGGCAGGGCGTACCGGTAGTCGAAGCAGACGGTCGCCGCCGGGAGCAGCAGCAGCATCAGGCCGACCGTGATCAGCAGCACGCAGTCGGCGCCGGCCGGACGTTCGGGTGGCGCGACGGTGTGGCTCCACCGGTCGAGGCGACCCGACCGGTCGGCCGCGCGCCGCCGGCGCGCGGCCAGCGGACCACCCAGCGCGATCAGGGCGGCCACCGCGAACCCGGGCCCCGGCAGGTAGCCCACCCGTTGGTAGGTGTGCAGGACGGTACCGAGGGCGCCCGGGGAGTTGCGCTGTTCGATGTCGCCCGAGAAGCCCTGCAACGGCATGGTCACGTGCCAGAACGTGGGCGGCCGGTGCCCGGCCGGGAACTGCCACGACCCGACCGGCCAGTCCCGGGTGCCGACCCAGCGGCCGGGGGCGAAATAGTGCAGCAGATCGCCGGCCACGAGGCGGGCGTAGTCGCCGGGCTGGTCGGCGATGACCTTCTTGGCGAAGCCACCGAAGACCTTGTCCTGCTGGGAGCGGGTGATGCCGGCGGTGACGAGGGGGCTGCTCAGGCTCCAGACGTAGTAGTTGGGGTCGGGTCGCACGGAGGCCGGGTGCGGCGAGCACAGCAGGCTCTGCTCGAACGTCAGATCCAGTCGCGCGCAGTTCGCGATGGGCGCCACCCGGCCGTAAAGGAACGGGGCGCTCGAGCCGGACAGCGCGAACTCGCCCGTCGAGGACAGGAACCACAGCGCGTAGGCGAGCAGGGACAGCGCCAACGCGCCCCCGAAGGCCAGCAACCGCCGCCCGCCGACCCTTCGGGCCACCAGGTACAGGAACGCCAGGACGCCGATCTCGACGCCGACGGTGCGGGTCGCGGTGGCCAGGGCGAGCAGGAAACCGGCCACCGCGCAGGAGCGGGCCGAGGGGCGCCGGGACCAGGTCAGCGCGATGACCGCGCCGACCAGCAGGGCCGAGAACATCGTCTCGGCCATGACGAACTGCTCGAGTACCACCTGGTAGGCGTCGAGCAGCACCGGCGCGGCACCCACCGCCGCCAGCCAGCGGGGCAGGCCGCGGTGGGTGAGCAGCGCGTACACGCCGATACCGATACCGATGCCGGCCAGATGCTGGACGACCGTCACCACCCACAGCTCGCCGGTCGGTGACAGCAGCGCGAGCAGCAGCGGGTAGCCCCCGGGCCGGGTCGCGCCGGGCCGCAGAGTCCGGGCGATCTTCAGGTAGGCGTACGAGTCGCCGTAGAACTCAAACGCCGTCCGGTAGGCCACCACGGTGAGGATGCGCAGCAGCAGCGCGGGGACCAGCAGCGCCAGCAGGACGCGGTGGGCCCGCGCCAACGTCGGCAGGCGACCGGCCAGCTCCCGCGGCGAAGCCCACCGGTCGCGGGGCGCGGGCCAGTCGTGGAACGGGTCCCGGACGTCGTCGAGGACGAGCCCGAGGTCGGCCCCGGCGCGCGGGGCCGCGGCGGCCGGTCGCTCGCCGCCGGCGCTGGTACCGGCGGCCGGGCGGGCCGGGCGGGCCGGGCGGACCTCAAAGGGGACGGTCGGCGGATCGGCCGGCGGATCGGCCGGCGGACCGCCGCCGGCCGGCCCGGCGGGGGCCGCCGGCCGGCGCAACATCTCGGTGCCGGCCGGGGGCGTGCCCTCCACGAACGGGGTGCCCTCCCGCCGGCGCATCGACATCAGCGCCTCGACGAGGCGGGCCTCGTCGAGGCGTTCCTGCTCGGACAGGGCCGGCGCCGACGGGGCGGGCCGGGCCTGGTCAGCCGCCAACCGGCGGGGGCCGGTGAACTGGTCCCCGGGGGGCGCCGCGGCGCTCCCCGGGGCGGCGCGGTCCGCCGGCGGCGCGGGCCGGGGGCGGGCCCAGAAGACCACCGAACGACCGGTGGTCGAGGCGCCCAGGACGGCCGTCGATCCCGGGCCGGCCGCCGAGCCCGCCGACCCGCGCCCCGATCCGCCCGCCGACCCGCGCCCCGATCCGCCCGCCGACCCGCCCTCTGTCGTGGTCGTCACCGGTGACCGACCGCTCAGGCCAGCTCGGGGGCGGTCTCCGGCACGCTGCGTTCGGCCCGGTGGACGGCCGCCACGGCCGCCACGGCCGTCGATGGTCCGGCCGACCGGCCCGCCGCGCGCCCGCTCAGCAGGTGCAGCGCAAATGCGCCGAAGGCGATCTGGGTCCCCAGCGCCATCAGCGTCAAGGCGAGCGCTGCCGGCGGGACCGCGTCCGCCGACCCGGCGTTGACCAGGACGCCGGTGACGACGCCGATTTCGGCCAGCAGGCCGGCCCCGAACACGGTCGCGCCGGTGGTGAGCCCGCGTTCGAGGGTGAACCCGGCGATGAGGCGGGACAACCCGGCGCCCAGCCGGATGCCCCAGCCCTGGGCGGCGTTGTAGACGTCAGCGAAGATCCCCAGCGCGACCGCCTGCACCCCGATGATCGCGCTCAGCGCGAACAGGACCGACAGCTGGGCCACGGCCCGCTCGGAGCCGGCGCCGGGCACCCCGGCCAGCAACGCGACCTGCCCGGCCAGCCCGACCGCGGCCAGTACCGTTCCGGGCCGAACGAACAGATGGCGCGGGGCGAGCAGGAACATGAACCGCAGGTGCCGCCAGCCGTCCCGCAGACCGTTCAGCTTGGACGCGCCGACCCGGGGGTGGTAGGTGATCGGTACCTCGGTGACCCGCAGGTGGGTCCGGGCCGCCGCCACCACCAGTTCGGAAGCCAGCTCCATGCCTTCGCACCGCAGGCCCATCCGCAGGTAGGCCTCCCGGGTGAAGGCCCGCAGGCCCGAGTGGGCATCCGACGAATCGAGCCCGAACATCCGGTTCAGCAGGCCGGTCAGGACGGGATTGCCCAGGCGCCGGTGCGACCAGGACATCGCGCCGGGCAGGATCTCGCCGGCGAACCGGGAGCCCAGGACGTAGTCGGCCTCGCCGGCCAGCAGCGGTCCGACGAGCGCACCCAACCCGGTGAAGTCGTAGGAGTCGTCCGAGTCGCCCATCACGATGAAGCGGCCGGTCGCCGCCGCGAAGCCGGCCAGATAGGCCGACCCGTACCCGCGCCGGGACTCCAGGACGACCCGTGCACCGGCCTCGGTGGCCACCGCCACCGAACCGTCGGTCGAACCGTTGTCGACCACCACGACCTCGCCGACCAGGCCGGCCCGGCGCAGACCGTCGAGCGCCTTGCCCACGCAGATCCCGACCGACCCGGCCTCGTCGAGGCACGGCATGACGACGGACACCACGATCGGGCCGCCGCTCCGGACCACGCCGGACTGCCCGGGAACGACGGGTCCGACGGCCACCACCGGGGTGGTCGCCAGCGGCGTCAGTTGCGTGCGGTGCCGCACGGTGGAGGTGGCCCCGGCGATGCTCGCGGTGCCGCTCCGTCCTGCGTGGGCGTCGTCGGACACCTGGTGTTCCCCCTCGTCGTCGGGCTGCGCGCCGCCGGTGCGCGCCGGGTGGCCGGTCAGCCCGCCGCGGCGTCACCGGGCGGAGTACGCGCGGTCGACAAAGTATCTTTCGTCGCCCCATAGGCGATGTATCCGGCCCGGTTTTGCGGCTCGACCAGGGGGTGATGCCGGGCGGTCCTGCGCCGACGACCACATCCGGACCCGCCAGCGCGAGCCGATGTGACGACGGTTACCAGTCGGGCGTACCGTTCGGCTCGTGCGAGTAATAACCACGCGACCGGGGCGGCCGACGACGTCCGCCCACGGTGGGGGTACGGAAGCGGGCCCGACCTGCCCGCACGACCCGCCGTGCCCCACCGCCGAAGCCGTCTGTCCCGACGCTGCCCGGGTGGTCACCGGGCATCCCGACCAGGGCTGGAGCCTGCTGTGCAACGGGGTGATCCTGTTCGACGACACCGGCGAGATCCTGCCGACCGGGCGGACGATCGAACCCCGGCGCTGCCTTCCCCGCCGCCCCGCCGGCCGGGAAACCTGCGTCCCGAGCCAACCGCTCCCGTGGACGCCCTGAATCCGGTCTGATCGACCCGCCGATCGTCGGGTCCACCGGTCCGCCTGATCCGGCGGCGGTTCATGGCAGGCTGGCGCGGTGACGAAACGGCTGCCCGCCCCCCGGCCGCGCCGGCCCCGGCGGCTTCCGGCCCAGCAGTGGGCCGCGCACCGCCGGGTGACCAGCGGTCTGTCGGCGGCCGACCGCGCCCTGTTCGGACGGGTCGCCGCCCACCGTCCGCTGCTCGATCCCACCCTGCCCCGGCTGTCGCACGCGGCCGACCACGGACTGTTGTGGTGGGGGATCGCCGCCGCGCTCGGCGCCACCGGCGGCAACCGTCGGCGGGCGGCCCTGCGCGGGTTGTTCGCGCTGGCCGGGGCGAGCGCGGTCGCGAACGGTCCCGGAAAGCTGATCTTCCGCCGGGACCGGCCGACCGTCGAGGTCCCGCTGCCGCGCCGGCTGCGCCGTGAGCTCGGCTCGTTCTCGTTCCCGTCCGGGCACTCGGCCTCGGCCGCCGCGTTCGCGACCGCGGTGGCGCTGGACGCGCCGGCCGCCGCGGTGCCGGTCGGCCTGGTGGCCGGCGCGGTCGGCTACTCCCGGGTCTACGTCGGGGTGCACTATCCGGGCGACGTCATCGCCGGCGCCCTGCTGGGGGCGGGCGTCGCGGCCCTCACGACCCGGGTGATGCCGCGCCGGCCGGTCACGCCGGCCCGGGCCCGGCCGGCTTCCGCGTGGGCGCCCGCGCTGCCGGACGGCGACGGCCTGGTGATGGTGGTCAACGCCCGGGCCGGCGGCCGGCACCTGGCGGTGGCCGACGCGGTCCGGTCGGCCCTGCCGGCCGCCGAGATCGTGATGATCGGGGCCGACCAGGCCGACCATCCGAGGGAGCCGGCGCTGACCGGACCCGGCAGCGGGACGCTCGGTCGGATCGTGGCCGGGCCCGGCGGATCCGAGCCGGACCGTCCCGGGGACGACCTCACCGGCGCTCTGCGGGCGGCCGCTGGTCGGGCCCGCGTCCTCGGGATCGCGGGCGGCGACGGCACGGTGAACGCGGCCGCGGCGGTGGCCCTCGAGGCGAAACTGCCCCTCGCGATCGCGCCGGCCGGCACCCTCAACCACTTCGCCGGTGATCTCGGGGTGATGACCGTCGACGACCTGATCATGGCGGTCCGGGACGGCACGGCGGTGGCCGTCGACGTCGGCCGGATCGACGCGGTCGACGACGAGGGCGAGCCGACCTCGGCCATCTTTCTGAACACGGCCAGCCTGGTCGGCTACCCGGAGATGGTCCTGATCCGGGAGCGGTTCGAGCGCCGGATCGGGAAATGGCCCGCGATGATCCTGGCGCTGACCCGGGTCCTGCGCGACCAGCCGCCGACCCGGCTCGAGATCGACGGTCGGATGAGGCGACTGTGGCTGGTGTTCGTCGGGAACGGCCGGTACAGCCCGGACGGCTTCGCTCCGACCTACCGCGACCGGCTCGACTCCGGGCTGCTCGACGTCCGACTGGTGGACGCGACGTCGCCGTTGTCCCGGACCCGGCTGGTCCTCGCGGTCCTGACCGGCCTGCTCGGCCGGTCCCGGGTCTACCAGGAGCTTGCTGCCCACTCGGTGCGGATCACCGCCCCGGACGGGCCCCTGCCGTACGCCAAGGACGGCGAGGTCGGCGAGACCGTCACCCGGGTGACCGTCTTCAAGAACCCCGACCGGCTGGTCGTCTACCGCCCGGCGGGCTAGCCGGGGGCGGCGGGGCCGAGCGGCGGCCCGGCGGCGGGGCTACGGCCGGGCGCCGCGGGTCCGGGACAGCATGTGCAGCGGGCCGCTCAGCGTCGACGTCGAACCGGTGTCGAGCGCGTCCATGACGAGCATGGCGCAGGCCAGGTCGGCGCACAGCTCGACCACCCGCTCGTCCGGGGTGGTCTCGGTCGGGTGCGGCCGGCAGGTCGGGCAGGGCCGGGCGAAGCCCTCGATCGCGCTGCGCCGGACCAGGGCCCAGATCCGGCGCCGGCCGGTCCGCACGGCCGCGGCGAACGCGGCCTCCATCATCGCGGCGTGGTCGCGGCCGTCGAGCGTCAGCGCCGCGACCAGGAGCCCCTCGTAGGCGTCCCGGCTGACCTCGTCGTGGCAGCGGCTACCCAGCGCGGGCAGGGACGCCAGCACGCGCTTCACGTCGTCGGTGCCGGGTCCGAGGTCGGGTTCGCAGAGCGTCGAGCGCGGGAAGACCAGCCGCCACGGACGGTTGAGGGCGGCGTATTCGATCCGGGTCAGCGCGGGCCGGGCGTAAGCGGCCGCGATGGCGTCCCGGATCGCCTTCAACGCGACAGTCGTCACGTCGCTGGGCACGGCCACGTACTCGACCGTGCCGTCCAGGTCGTCGGCGTACAGCGCGGACAGGGCGTCGAAGGCGGCCAGTACCTCGATGATCAGCGGGGAATCGGGCGAGAGGGCCTTGTCCCGAGCCGCCGCGATGTGCGGGGTGTTGCGCCACGTGCGGGCGAGGGCGACCACTTCGTCGTCGGTGATGTGGGCCAGCCGGGCGAGCACCGACAGGATGCCCCGCAGATTGGGATGCTCCTCGAGCCGGGCGATCCCGTACCGGTCGTTCACCCGGCGCAGGCCGTCCCGCGGCCGGCCCCGCCGACCGTGGCTGTCCCACCGTCCACTACGAACAGGCCAGCGCAGAGAGAAAGAGCGCACGCCGTCCTCCTCGGAATGGGTTACGGACCGTCACGCGACGGGACGACCGAACGTGATGCTACCGAGCGATACAACCAGGTGTCATCGGATGTGGCGGCAAACCCGTGCCGGAGAGAGGCGGGGTCGTCACCGACCAGCGTGGCGTTCACCCCCGGCGACCAGCGGGCCGGCTCTCGGTCCGGCCCGCTGGTCGGGCGACGATCAGCCGGAAACCGGCTGATCGTCGGACTCGCCGGCCGGCGTCGGTGCCGGGGCGGCCGCGGAACCGTCCACCAGTCCGTACCGTTGGGCGGCCTCGGTCACCAGCTCGGCCTTGACCTCGCCGCGGCGGGCCAGCGCCTCGAGCGTGGCGACCGCGACCGACGGCCCGTCGACCCGGAAGTGGCGCCGCAGCGCGGCCCGGGTGTCGGACCGGCCGAACCCGTCCGTCCCCAGCGACGTCCAGTCCTGGGGCACCCACCGGGAGATCTGGTCGGGCACGGCCCGCATCCAGTCGCTCACCGCCACGACCGGACCGGGGGCCCCCTGCAGCGCCCGGGTCACGTAGGGCACCCGCCCGTCCGCGCCCGGCCGGAGCAGGTTGTGCTCCTCGGCGGCCAGCGCCTCCCGGCGCAGCTCGTTCCACGAGGTGACCGACCAGACGTCGGCGGCCACGCCGAAGTCCGCGGCGAGCCGGTCGGCCGCCTCCAGCGCCCAGCGCACCCCGACCCCGCTGGCCAGCAGCTGCGCGCGGGGGCGGTCGCCTTCCAGCTCGGGGGCCGGCCGGAACCGGTAGAGCCCGGCCAGGACCTCGGCCGGGTCCAGACCTTCGGGCTCGGCCGGCTGCGGGAACGGCTCGTTGTAGACGGTCAGGTAGTAGAAGACATTCTCGGAGCGTTCGCCGTACATCCGGTCGAGGCCCTCGCGCACGATGTGGGAGACCTCGAACGCGAACGCCGGGTCGTAGGCCACGGCGGCCGGGTTCGTCGAGGCCAGCAGCAGCGAATGGCCGTCCTGGTGCTGGAGCCCCTCGCCGTTCAGGGTGGTGCGCCCGGCGGTCGCGCCGAGCAGGAAACCCCGCCCGAGCTGGTCGCCCAGCGCCCACATCTGGTCACCGGTGCGCTGGAAGCCGAACATCGAGTAGAAGACGTAGATCGGGATCATCGGCACGCCGTGGGTGGCGTAGGCGGTGCCGGCCGCGATCACCGAGCCCATCGAGCCGGCCTCGCGGATGCCCTCGTGCAGCATCTGCCCGGACACCGATTCCTTGTACGACAGCAGCAGCTCGCGGTCGACCGCCTCGTACTGCTGCCCGTGCGGCGAGTAGATCTTCGCCGTCGGGAACATCGCGTCCATCCCGAAGGTGCGGGCTTCGTCGGGGATGATCGGGACGAACCGGGCGCCCATCTCCTTCGTCTTCATCAGGTCCTTGAGCAGGCGGACGAAGGCCATCGTGGTGGCGACCGGCTGCTTGCCGGACCCGCGCCGCAGCTCGTTGAAGATCGAGGCCGGCGGCTGGGGGAGCGGCTTGGCGTACACGACCCGCTTGGGCAGCGAACCGCCCAGCGTGGCCCGCCGCTCCTTCATGTACTGGACCTCTTCGGAGTCCGGCCCCGGGTGGTGGTACGGCGGCAGGTCGCCCTCGAGCGCGGAATCGGGGATGTCCAGGTAGAGCCGGTCCCGGAAGTCCCGCAGCTCCTCCTTGGTGAGCTTCTTCATCTGGTGCGTGGCGTTGCGGGCCTCGAAGTCCTTGCCCAGCGTCCAGCCCTTGATGGTGTGGGCGAGGATCACGGTCGGCTGGCCGGCGTGCTCGGTCGCGGCCTTGTAGGCGGCGTACAGCTTGCGGTAGTCGTGCCCGCCGCGCGACAGCTTGCGCAGCTCGTCATCGGACAGGTTGCCGACCATCCGCCGCAGCCGGGCGTCGCGGCCGAAGAAGTGCTCGCGGATGTAGTCGCCGGACGAGGTCGAATAGGTCTGGAACTGGCCGTCGGGCGTGGTGTTCATCGCGTGGACGAGCGCGCCGTCGGTGTCCTGGGCCAGCAGCGGGTCCCAGTCCCGGCCCCAGACGACCTTGATGACGTTCCAGCCGGCGCCGCGGAACGTCGACTCGAGCTCCTGCATGATCTTGCCGTTGCCGCGGACCGGGCCGTCGAGCCGCTGCAGGTTGCAGTTGACCACGAAGATCAGGTTGTCGAGCTCCTCGCGGGCCGCCACCCCCAGGGCCCCGATCGCCTCCGGCTCGTCCATCTCACCGTCGCCGAGGAACGCCCAGACCCGGCTGCGGGAGGTGTCCTTGATCTGCCGGTTCAGCAGGTAGCGGTTGAAGCGGGCCTGGTAGATCGCGTCGATCGGCCCGAGGCCCATCGACACGGTCGGGAACTCCCAGAAGTCGGGCATGAGGCGTGGGTGCGGGTAGGACGACAGGCCGCCCGGCTCGCTCTCCCGCCGGAACGCGTCCAGCTGGGTCTCCGACAGGCGCCCCTCCAGGAACGCGCGGGCGTAGATGCCGGGGGAGGCGTGGCCCTGGAAGAAGATCTGGTCGCCGGAGTCGCCGCCCGGGCCGGCCGACAGGTGATCCTTGCCGTGGAAGAAGTGGTTGAAGCCGACCTCGTAGAGGCTGGCGCTGCTGGCGTAGGTGGCGATGTGGCCGCCGACGCCGTACTCGGGCCGGTTGGCCCGGCTGACCATGATCGCGGCGTTCCACCGGATGTAGGCCCGGATCCGGCGCTCGATGTGCTCGTCGCCCGGGAACCAGGGCTCGCGCTCCGGCGGAATCGTGTTGAGGAAGTCGGTGCTGGTCAGGCTGGGGACGCCGACCGCCTTCTCGCGGGCCCGCTCGAGCAGCTTGAGCATGATGAAGCGGGCCCGGCCGCGGCCGCCCTCGTCGATGATGGAATCCAGCGACTCGAGCCATTCGGCGGTCTCCGAGGGATCGACGTCGGGAAGCTGACTCGGCAGCCCGTCGGTGATCACCGAGAACTGTCGGTTGCCATTCTGTGCCACGCGTTCTCCCTGGCATTCTTTTACGGACCTTGTGGGTCGCCGTCATCTCCATCGTGCTCCACTGCCGGTGCGATCGTCACGCGTGCGGCCGGTTACCACCTGGTACTGGACCGGTATTTCGTCGGCGCGCCGGATCCGGCGCGCCGGCGGCGGGGTCGGACCGGGTGGCGACCGGACCGGGTGGCGACCGGACCGCTGGCCGGGTCGGACCGGGTACCAAGGGGCGATGGAGAGTACTAAGGGGCCATGGAGACCACGACGCTGTCGGTCCACACCGGAGCCCGAGAGGCGGTGCACGACCTGACCCCGGCCGTCGAGCGCTTTGTCGCCGGCCGGGTCGACGGCCTGCTCTCGATCTTCGTCCCGCACGCCACCGCCGGCGTGGCGATCCTCGAACTGGGCGCGGGCAGTGACGACGACCTGCTCGCCGCCCTGGCCGAGCTGCTGCCCGCGGACGACCGCTGGCGCCACCGGCACGGTTCGCGCGGGCACGGTCGCTCGCACGTCCTGCCGGCCCTGATCCCCCCGTCGCTCACGGTTCCGGTGCTGGCCGGCCGGCCGGCGCTGGGCACCTGGCAGTCGATCGCTCTGGTCGATCTCAATGTCGACAACCCCGACCGAACCGTCCGGTTGTCGTTTCTGAACGGCTGAAAGGGGTTATCCACAGGGGGCCGCCTGAGGGGCCGGTTTTCGCAGGTTGTCCACAACCTGCGGCGTGGCACTTGCGTTGCCACCACACCCTCCGGTGGACTAGGTCTGCGCCGACACGGGCAGGTCGAGGTGGAAGGGTCCACGACCCGTGCGAGGGGTGCGGCGAACAACGGCGACCAGTCCGGTCGCGGGGAAGGCGAGTGGGAGGGTGTTGAGGGTGAGTCCGACCGCGGCGAACGCCGAGGGTCAGCGGGGACGCGCGGAGCGGCTCGGGGTCTCGTCAGGGACCTTGGTGCAGTCGCTCAACGAGGATGACGACATCGCCAGGGATCTCCTGTCCGAGGTCACCTCCACCAGCGGTACGGAACTCGTCCCGGAGGACTCCGACGACGTGGTCGAGGTAGTCCTGCTGTGGTGGAGGGACGACGATGGTGATCTGGTCGACGCACTCGTCGACGCGCGCCGGCAACTGTCCGACGACGGGGTGATCTGGCTGCTCACGCCCAAGGCGGGGCGGGACGGTCACGTCGAGCCGAGTGACGTGCTGGAGGCGGTGCCGACGGCCGGACTGGTGCAGACCAGCACGCTGTCCGCGGCCCGGGAGTGGACGGGTATGCGGTTGGCGGCGCCGAAGTCGCAGCGGGTGCGTCACCGGTAGCCCGGGGACGGGTGCGGTTCCGTCGCGCCGCGGGCCGGTGGCCGGGTCACGGCTCCGCCGGTGGCCGGCTCGGGCCGGCGGGTCGGTGGTCTGTCTGCGCGCAGCGGGTTGGCTGCGTCGGGCTGGCCTCGCTGCGTCGGGTCTGGCCGGCGACGGTTGACGCTGACGCGGCGGTCGGTTCCGATCGCTCGGCCCCGTCCGCCGCGCTGCCGGTGTGGCCTGTCGTCGGCGGCGGGTTACCGGAGCCGCTGGGCGGCGCCCGGCCCGGCCCGCCGCCCGGCGGCGATGCAGTGGGCGTTGGTGCGGGCCGTCAGGCGTAGAGCGGAACCTCCTGGCCTTCGACGGCGCCGGGGTAGCGGTCCCAGATTTTGTTGATCTCATACTGCAGGTAGAGCGGGCCGGTGCCGAAGTCGAACAGCCACAGGACGAAGGCGAGGACCGGGTTGCTCTCGGGCACGACGGCCGCGCGCTGCGCGTCCCGGGTGCGCGTCGAGATCCGCCAGATCGCCACCAGCGGGGGGATGTAAAACAGGATGAAGCCCGGGAAGAAGGCCAGGACCGACAGCGCCGGGCTGACCTTGATCCGCGAGTCGTAGCGGCTCAGTTCCTTGTTGGTCTTGTAGATCCACACGAGGCCGTAGATCCCCAGGGTGATGATCGGCAGCCCGATCCAGACCGCGAACGGGTTGCGTCGCTTGCCGAGCAGTCCGGAGCCGACCGGGGCCGTCGCGGCCGGCGGCGGACCACCGACCGGACTGCCATAGCTCGAGGTGTCACCGAATCCAGCGGTACTCATCTGGTTACCCCCTATGTGACCAATCGCTCCGACCGGTCGTTGGACCGCAGAGCATAGGACGCGATCACTATGACTTGTGTCCCGCGTCCCAGGCGTCCGCCCGGTGGCGCGCGGACCCGTCCGGCAATGGCATGCTGACCTGGATAGCGTCGTGAGGCGTACCGATCCGCGACCCCCGGCCGCGCACCGCCTGGTGGCGTGGCCGGCCCTACTGCTCGAGAGGATGTGCCCGTGGCTGTCGAAGTTGGTTCCGAGGCTCCTGACTTCACCCTGAAGGACCAGAACAACGAGGCTGTGACGCTCTCAGAGTTCCGGGGACAGCGCAACGTGGTGGTGGTCTTCTACCCGCTGACGTTCACCGGGGTCTGCCAGGGTGAGCTGTGCTCCATCCGCGATGACCTCGCGAGCTTCCAGAACGACAACGTCCAGGTCCTGGCCGTTTCGGTCGACTCGCCGTACGCCCACAAGGTGTGGGCGACCGAGCAGGGCTACGAATTCCCGCTACTGGCCGACTTCTGGCCCCACGGCGACGTCGCCAAGAGCTACGGGGTCTTCGACGACGCGAAGGGCATCTCGGTTCGCGGTACGTTCGTCATCGACACGGCCGGTGTCGTGCGGTGGAAGACCGTCAACGCGATCCCCGACGCCCGGGACCAGTCCGAGTACCTCAAGGCTCTCGCGGCGCTGTAAGGCCGCTCGATCCATCCTTGACCCGTCACCGATCCGTCCATCCCGCCGAATGTCAAGGCACGCCGATGCCCTGCTTCCAGTGCGACGCCCGTCCGACCGACCCCCCGCGGGGTCACAGCCCGTGGGAACGGGCGGTCGTGCGCGGTGAACAGATACTCGTCTGCCCGATCTGCCAGCAGTCGATGAGCTGGACGCGGCAACTCGACCAGTGCGCGCGGTGCGGGTCGACCCAACTGGTGAAGGCGCTCGGAGCGGTGGCCTGCCGAAACTGTGGGCTCGAGAGCTGGCCGGACGTCACCCCGGCGTCCGGCCAGCGGATCCCCAAGCCGACACCGGACCTGGCGGCGGAGGTCTCGGCGGCTCTCGAACGGGTCCTGCAACGAACGTCGTCGCCGTCCCGTCCGTAGACGGTCCGGTCCGCCGGGCGTTGGCGGGTGGGCGTCCAAGTTGGACGGGTTCGACGGGCGGAACCTTCGCTGGTCGCGTTACGTAGGCTGTTTGAGATCGGTACCGGGGCGCGTAGCTCAGCGGTAGAGCCCCCGCCTTACAAGCGGGTGGTCGCAGGTTCGAACCCTGCCGCGCCCACCTCTCACCCCTGTGAACTGCGGGGATGATTCCGGCGATGATACCTTCGCGGGTGGTATTGAGAACGTCGGTTCACTTTGGCCACGGTTTACCCCGGCTAGATGTTGCCGGGCAGCTCAGGCGGTATCGGGCCTGGATAGGGCCGGTGTGCGGAATGGCGCCGGGGGCATCGGTACTGGCGCAGCGACGAGCGGGTCCCAGATCGCTGTAGACCACAAAACTGCCTGATCTTGCTTTGGAGAGGGCTGTGACTCGGCGTGATCATGGTGAGTCCGCGATGTTCCGGCGTCCGGCTTCCGACGGTTGGGTGTGCGCCGGTGGCTGTGGGTGGGGCAGTGTGCCGGCCGCCAGATCGAACCGAGCAGGTTCTGTCACCGGCGCCACCTTGG
>JAMFSN010000236.1 GCA_026225295.1 Frankia alni | reverse complement strand
TGCTGCTCACCGCGGTGTTCCGCAGTCTGCTGATCCCGCTGGTCGCCTCGGTCATGAATCTGTTGTCCATCGGCGCCGCGCTCGGAGCCATGAACGCGGTCTTCAACTGGGGCTGGGGAGGCTCGATCCGGTACCGGCCGGCCGGGCACCGCAACCACCAGGCCATCGTGCTCGGTCAGGCCAAGAGTGGACGGATCATCGCCGCGGCCGCCACCATCATGATCCTCGTCTTCGGGTCCTTCCTGCTCGGCGGCCAGCGCAGCCTGCAGGAATTCGGCTTCGGACTCGGGTTCTCCGTCCTCGTCGACGCCCTGGTCATCCGCAGCCTGCTGATCCCGGCGATCATGCACCTGAGCGGGCCGGCGAACTGGTCGATGCCGGTCTGGCTCGACCACATCCTGCCCAACCTCTCCATCGAGGTCGATGAGCCGGTCGTCCCGGGGCCCGAGCCGCTTGCCGTCCCGTGACTCCGATGGCCGATGAAGGCCCCACCCAGATCCCGATGAGGATTGGCTGAGCACAGGCTCCGGGCCCCCGGACCGGGCCCGGTCGGTAGCATCCGGGCCGCTGGGGCCGGGACCGTCGCGCCCTCGGCCCAGAGGGAGGTCTGCATGGCTGACATCGTTGAACTGATCTACGCCGATCACGATTGGCTGCGACGGCAGTTCTTCTACCTGGACTACGCCACCAGCGACGGCGAGTTGAAGGCGGTGTGGGACGTGCTGGCGACCCGGGTCGACACCCACGCGGACGCGGAGGAGACGGTTTTCTACCCGGCCCTGCTGAAGAAAGGCCAAGCCGGCGATCCCGAAGATGAGACCGAGGACGCGATCGACGACCACAACAAGATCCGCAACGCGGTCGCGGAGGCCGGCACGCACCGGGTCGGGAGCAAGGTCTGGTTCGAGGCGGTCGGCCAGGCCCGCACCGAGAACGGCAAGCACCTGGACGAGGAGGAGCGCGAGGCGCTCCCGGATTTCATCAAGAGCACCACGTCCGAACTGCGCCACCAGTTGGCGATGCAGTGGCTACAGTTCTACGCCGAGCACCAGGCCGGCGCCGGTGTGAACACGGAAGACAAAGACGCCGCGGGCTACATCGAGGCCAACAGCTGATGCCGACCGTGGGCGAGCCGCAGGGCGGTCGAGGATTCGATCGGAACGTAACGCGGGCCAACGACCGGGGCGGGCAGACCGCCGGCCCGGCAAGAGAACGCGCCAGAGCGGCGCGGTCGGAGCGGTCTGCGCCAGTCCCGCCGGCGCTGGGCACAGCTAGCGGACGCCGTGGTCGCGCAGGGGGCCGAGACGCAGACCGGCGTCGGCGCACCGGGCGTAAACCTCGGGCAATGCGCCCAGTGCACTGCGCCAGGCGCCGGGGGCGGACGTGCAGTCCGAGTCGTGAAGCAGCAACGTGGCCCCGGGCCGCAGCTGCGGCGCGAGGGTGTCGAGGACGGTGCGTGGTGTGGCGTCCGCCTCCCAGTCCTTCCCCCAGCCGGTCCACAGGACGGGTCGCAGGCCGAGGCGGCGGGCGGCCATCAGGAACGAGGTTGACGCGATCCCGTTCGGCGGCCGGGTCCAGTAGGGGGTGGTCCCGGTGACCTCGGTGATCAGGTTCCGGGTGTCCCGCAGCTGGCGCCGGGTGGAGACCGGGCCGCGCAGGATCATCGGCCGGTGGTCCCAGCCGTGGACGGCCAGCTCGTGCCCGGCATCGACCATGGTCCGGCCGAGCTCGGGGGCGCGGGCCAACCGGGAGCCCAGGACGAAGAATGTCGCCCGGACGTCGAGCTCGTCGAGGACCGCCAGGAACGCCGGCGTAGAGGCCGGGTCGGGTCCGTCGTCAAAGGTCAACGCCACGTGGCCGGCCTCTCCCCGCCCAGCGAATCCGGGCAGGAGGCGGTTGCGGGCCGCCCCGAACGTCGTGACGGCCGGCGCCGCCTGGACCACCCACGCCCCCGCGCCGGTGGCGACCGTGGCCAGCGCAACGTCAACGAGACTCCTCGGTCGGCGTCCGCGGTCGCGACCTGAGGGCCGGCGGTGGGCGTCCATGAGGACCCAGCCTGACACGCACCCGGCGCGATCACTGGGGTCACCCCACGTCGGCACGACATCCAGCCGGGGCCGCCCGGACCGCCCCGGCCCGACACGCTGCCCCAGCCCGTACCTGGTAGAGTTGCCTGCGTCGCAACGCGAATGCGGAGCGACACGCGCCGCTAGCTCAATTGGCAGAGCAGCGGACTCTTAATCCGCGGGTTCGGGGTTCGAGTCCCTGGCGGCGCACCCGTTCATGGAGGTCATGCCGCCCAATGAAGGTGGCGGGATTCTAGATCATTTGATGCACAGGGCCGGCGCCCATTGTCGCCTGCGGTCACCTCCGCGTCGCGGTCACGAACTCGACGAACGTCCAGCCCAGGTCGACGATCCGCCCCGCGGCAAGGATGCCGTCCGCGACGTCGTGGGTGGTGGCGGTCGGCCTGCCCGGGTCGTAGTACTCGGTGTCGTTGCGCTTCTGACGCATCCAGTCGAACTCCCGCAGCACCTGCTTGTAGTCCGGAAGCTGTGCCTGCATCAGCTCGCCGAGCACGCGGTGACCGCCGTCACCGCCCTTGGTACGCAGTCCTTGGACCGCGAGCATCGCGGACAACGACTTTCGCGCGGCGTCGTACGCAGTGACGAAGGCTGCGGCAACGTCGTCGGTCGTAGCCAGCAGACGCGCTGAGGCAAGGTGCTTGCGCGCTTTCCCCGAGGATCATGCGGGCCTGGCTGGGGTTGGGCTCCACGCGTTCGATCTGCCCTCGCCCGAGGAGGAAGTCCGTGGCCGGAGCATCCGGCCGCCAGCCCAGGTCGTCCGTCGGCGGATCGGGCTTGCCAGGCTTAGCCATCGGTTGCCTCCTGGCTGATCAGGACGATGAGGGGGCGGGACGCGACGGTGGCCAGGAACGGGTCGTCCTTGGCGGCCCACGTCGCCGGCGTGGTGGTGTGGATGTTGACCTCGATATGCAGCCGTTCGCGGGCAGCTTCGGCGACGTCGAGCAGGTCAGTCCGGGACGGGTTCCCCACGACCATGACATCCAGGTCACGGGGGGGAGGCCCCGGCCGTCCGGCGCGACGTGCCGCCCAGGACCCGTAGACGAACGCTTCGCGCACGCCTACAACCCCGTTGAGTAGGTCCCGCAGCACAGGGACGGGCCCATAGGTTTCGGTGACGATCTGCGACATGACCGACCACAGCGGATGGTCGGTGTTGGCGCGGACCAGTCGGTTGTTGCCCTCGCGCCGGTCACGTAGCACGTCGGCCTTGATAAGCCGAGTGACCTCGCGGTGCGCGATAGCTGGTAGGAGACCCGTACGGCGAGCGATCTCGGAGATCGACAGCTCGACGGTGGGGTCGAGCATGGTCTCGGCCAAGACCGCCCCCTGTGCGTCGGAGCGCAGGAAAGGCGTCAGCGCGGACGGGCCGGTCTTCACAAAACACGATAGTAGATTCATCTTATGTGAAAGACAAGCAAGCCGGAGCGCTCGCTCGGGCTCGGCGCGACCTCCATACCTACGAAACCTAGCCGCATCATGGTCTCCGAACTCAGGGGCAGCGGGGGTGTTGGTCCAGCCCCGACCGCGAAACCTCGGCCCCGCGCCGTCCCCGTTGCGCGCGGGGCGGTTGTGCGGGCGGATTCGCGGCCGGGACTGGTCTGGGTTGCGCCCGCCCGGTCGGGCTCATGCTCGCCGGCTCTGACGGGGGGCCGTGCCGGTGGGCGAAGTCTGTGTGCTGGGCAGCCCCCTGGACATGACCAGGGACGAGTCGGCAGGGGGCCATTGCTGATGCCTCGTTACGGCAACTCCCCGGCTCGGTTTGTTGTGTCGGGAAGAAAAGGGGCTTGCCGTTGAAAGTCGGCGGACGGCGACCGAGGACTGTTTCTATGGTCTCAAAGCCGGTGGGCTCATTGGTTTATTCGCTCATGGCGGTGTAGGTGAGTGTTGTGGTGTAGGTGCCGGAGGGGACGAAGGGGATGGTGATGCGGAAGTCGTTGGTGATGGCGTCGCCGAGTGGTGATGAGGGGGTGGTTTGGGTG
>JAMFSN010000235.1 GCA_026225295.1 Frankia alni | reverse complement strand
GCCTGGCCGTCCGGGCCGGTGGTGGCGGCGAAGACGCCCTCGATGTTCCAGTAGTCGGCCGAGCGGAAGCGCATCCGCGCCCGTTCCCGCTCGACCAGGATGCGGGTCGCGACGCTCTGGACCCGGCCCGCCGACAGCCGCGGCATGACCTTCTTCCACAGCACCGGGCTGACCTCGTAGCCGTAGAGCCGGTCGAGGATGCGCCGGGTCTCCTGGGCGTTGACGAGGTTCTCGTCGATCTCGCGCGGGTTGTCGACCGCCCGCCGGATCGCCTGGGGGGTGATCTCGTGGAAGACCATTCGCTTGACCGGGACGGTCGGTTTGAGCGTCTGGAGCAGGTGCCAGGCGATCGCCTCGCCCTCGCGGTCCTCGTCTGTCGCGAGGTAGAGCTCGCTGGCGTCCTTCACCAGCGCCTTCAACTTGCTGACCTGAGGCCTCTTGTCCGGCGTGACCACGTACAACGGCTCGAAGCCGTGGTCGACGTCGACGCCGAGGCGGGCCCAGGGCTTGCCCTTCGCGCTCGCCGGCACGTCGGCGGCGCTGCGGGGCAGGTCCCGGATGTGCCCGATGCTCGATTCGACCTGCCAGCCGGCCCCGAGGTACCCGGCGATGGTCTTCGCCTTGGCCGGGGACTCCACGATCACCAGCCTGGTCCCGGTGGGCGCGGCGCCCACCGGGCCGGCGTCGGGATCGATCGTCACCGGGCCCGCGGGCCCGGCGGAGTTCGGGCCGGTGGGGGCCCGCCGGGACGGCGCGGCGGTGGACCGGGTCGTCTGCTTGGTGCGCGGGGGCACAGTTCTCCTCGGTGCAGGGACACTCTCGGTGCAGGGACCGCCCCGTGCCGGGGCTGTCGTGGTCATGCCTCAACGGTCGTGCTTCAGCGGTTGTGCATGAACTGTTGTGCCTGAACTGTTGTGCGTCGACTTCGGTGCCGATGGTGTCTGGTGCGGCGTCGTGCTGGTCGGGCGGGTGGTCAGAGATGGTGCGACGACCGCCCGATGCTCGTGGGCTTCATGGTGCGTGACAGGTGCGACAGCGTCAGACGGTACGCCCGCCGGCTGGCCCCAGGCTCACCGAAGGTAGCCCGTACCGCCGACCGGTCGCCCGGCGCGTCGTTGCGCTTGGTCACCGGCTGGTGGCTTCGCGCCCCGCAGAACGTACGGTACCTGGGCCCGGCTCCGGTACCCGTCCTCACTGTCGGGCTGTGGACAAATGCGGCACGGTGGAAAACCGGAAGTTCGGGGCCCGGTCGTCGGTGGTCGCGCCCACCCCGGGGTGGACGGTGGCCGCCCAGGCGCCCCGATCGGCTCCCGCGGACCCCGCCCGACCTGGTTGACCAGGAAGAACGGGGACCCGCGGTGGTTGGCGGAGCCGATCAGAGGGTCAGACGTGCGCCCCGGTGTCGACCGTGGTGCGCGGCTCGGCCACCGCCGGCGGCTCGTCGTCGCCGAAGTCGGTGGCCCGCCGCTTCGAGATGATGATCGCCGCGGCGATGATCGCCGCCGCCACGAGGGCGATGGCGATCCGGAGCGGCTTGTTCTCGTGGGTCCCGATCGAGTACTTCACCACGGTCGGCGCGATCAGGAGGCTGACCAGGTTCATCACCTTGATCAGCGGGTTGATCGCGGGGCCGGCGGTGTCCTTGAACGGGTCACCGACGGTATCACCGATGATCGTCGCCTCGTGGACGTCGGACCCCTTGCCGCCGTAGGCGCCGTCCTCGACGAGCTTCTTGGCGTTGTCCCAGGCCCCACCGGAGTTCGCGAGGAAGACGGCCATGAGCAGGCCGCCGGCGATCGCGCCGCCGAGGTACCCGCCCAGGGGCGGGTAGCCGAGGCCGAACCCGACCGCGATCGGGGCCAGCACCGCGAGGGTGCCCGGGGTGATCAGCTCGCGCAGCGAGTCCCGGGTGCAGATGTCGACGACCGCGCCGTAGTCCGGCTTCTCGGTGCCCTCCATGATCCCCGGGTGGTCGCGGAACTGCTTGCGGACCTCGAGCACGACCCGCCCGGCGGCCCGACCGACCGCGTTGATCGCCAGCCCGGAGAACAGGAAGACGACCGCCACGCCGACGATCACCCCGACCAGGGTGTCGGGGAAGGTGATGTCGAAGAGCCGGGCCCCGGCCACGTTCACTCCGTTGTCGCCCAGCGCGGCGGTGATCGTGTCGACGAACGAGCCGAACAGCGCGGTCGCGGCCAGCACGGCCGTCGCGATCGCGATGCCCTTGGTGATCGCCTTGGTGGTGTTGCCGACCGCGTCGAGCGAGGTGAGGATCGCCGCGCCCTTCTCGTCCATGTCACCGGACATCTCGGCGATGCCCTGGGCGTTGTCGCTGACCGGGCCGAAGGTGTCCATCGAGACGATGACACCGACCGTGGTGAGCAGCCCGATGCCGGACAGGGCGACCGCGAACAGGGCCACGGTCACCGATCCGTGCCCGAGCAGGTAGGACCCGTAGACGGCGGCCCCGATGAGCAGCGCCGAGTACACCGCGGATTCCAGACCCACGCCGATGCCGGACAGCACGTTCGTCGCCGGGCCCGTCACCGACGCCTTGGCGACGTCCTTGACGGGCTTGCGGGTCGTCTCCGTGAAGTAGCCGGTCAGGAGCTGGATGGACGCGGCCAGCACGATGCCGATGAGGATGGCGGCGATCGCGATGACCCGCGGGTTGCCCCCGAAGGTCGACGCGCCCAGGCCCGGCAGGGAGGTGAACTTGTTGGGCAGGTAGACCAGCGAGACGACCGTGATGCCGATCGCCGAGGCCACGGCGGAGATGAAGAAGCCGCGGTTGATCGCCGCCATGCCCGACCGGTCGTTGGTGCGGGGGGACGTCGCGAAGATGCCGATGATCGCGGTCAGCACCCCTACGGCCGGGATCAGCAACGGGAAGACGAGACCCTTCTCGCCGAACGACTCCTTGCCGAGGATCAGCGCGGCGACGAGCATCACCGAATAGGACTCGAACAGGTCGGCGGCCATGCCGGCGCAGTCACCGACGTTGTCACCCACGTTGTCGGCGATGGTCGCCGCGTTGCGGGGGTCGTCCTCGGGGATACCCTGCTCAACCTTGCCGACCAGGTCAGCGCCCACGTCGGCGGCCTTGGTGAAGATGCCGCCACCGACCCGCATGAACATCGCGAGCAGCGCGGCGCCGAAGCCGAAGCCCTCCAGGACCTGCGGAGCGTTCCTGGTGAAGATGAGCACGACGATCGCCGCACCGAGCAGACCCAGCCCGACGGTGAACATGCCGACCACCCCGCCGGTGCGGAACGCGACCCGGATCGCGGCGCGCTCACCCCGCTCCATCGCGGCGGCCGCGGTACGGGTGTTGGCCCGGGTGGCCAGCGACATCCCGACGAACCCGACCAGGGCCGAGAAGATGGCACCGAGCACGAAGAAGAGCGACCGGCCGATCTTGGTGCCTGTCGTGTCTGCCGGCAGGATGTACAGGATGAAGGGAATGACGACGACGAACGGCACGAGGGTCAGGAACTGCCGGCGCAGGTAGGCCGACGCGCCCTCCTGGACCGCCTTGCCGACCTCGATCATGTTCGGGGTGCCCTGGCTGGCCGCAAGCACCTCGCGCACCAGGTATCCCGCGACCAGCAGCGCCACGGCTGCCACGGCGGCGACCCCGACGACGAGGGTCGTCTGGCCCCCGGACAGGTCGATACCTGGGCTCGTCGACGCCGCGACAGTTTGCGGGGACATAGGCCCTCCCGGTCTGGTCCGTGCGCATGAACCCGGCCGTCGACGGACGGCGGCGGCCGGGTGGTGGGCGCCCCGCGGCCGGCCCCCACCGAGCCGGAACCTTCGTCGGACAGGGGACATCCGTCGATCCGGTGGGCGTCCGATCACGAAACGTGCAGATGATCACGTGGTGCGATTCACCTGTGAGATGCCGGGCAGTCTAACCGCACATCTTTTACACGTGCGCGTCCCAGCGAGTGACCGGAAGCCTGTATAGGACGAAAGGCGGTCGGTCCCCCGAACTGTCCGGGGACCGACCGCCGTTGGGTGATCGTCGCGATTTGGGTGATTTTTGGTGATTCTTGGTGACCAAGGTGCAGGTCGGAGCGGCGAAACGGGCGTAGCGCACCGCGCCGACGGGGTGCCGCGCACCCGGCCGGGAACCGCTTGCGCGGGCCGCTCCCGGCCCTGAGGCTTCCGGCTCAGGCGAAGTCGTCGTGCCGGGCCCGGACCAGCTCCCCGTCACCGCCCGATCCGCGGGGTTCCCCGGGACCGGCGTTGCCCGGCCCGGTGTCGGCTGGCGCGCTCCCGGCTGGCGCGGGGTCGTCAACGGCCTCTTCGATGGCCTTTTCGATGGCACCGAGCTCGACCGCACTGAGGTTGCCGGTGCCGAGGTCGACGGCATCGAGATCGTCGTTGTCGAGGTCGATGCCGTCGACCGGCAGCGGCCAGGACATCGTCACGACGGTTCCCGGACCGTCGGTGGCCGGGGCGAACGCGACCCGGTCGACCAACCCTTCGATGATGGCCAACCCAAGGCCGACCGGTTGGCCACCGGCCAGCAGTTCGTCATCGGCCAGCAGCTGGATCGCGCTCAGCCGGGTGCCGTCCTGGGTGGGCGGCAGGTCTTCCCCGGTGGGCCCGTAGTCCCGGACTTCGATGGTGAAGGTCTGCTCGTCGCCGATGAGGCGAACCAGGACGAGTTCGCCGGGCGCCGCGCGGCGGTGCAGCGCGACGGCCCGGGCACACGCTTCACCGACGGCCAGCTTCACTTCATCGATGAGGACGCCGGCCACCCGGGAACGACGTCCGACGGCCGCGGCTATGAGCCGGGCCGTGCGGACGTGTTCGTCGAGCGGACTGAAACGCAGTTCGACGGCCGCCATCACGGGGTCCTGAGGTGACGGCGGACCGTTGGACCGGTCGCGCGGCAGATACGGGGCAGGAGTTCGCGGAGGGCGGTCATGGTCAGTCCGTGGCCGCCAACGCCTCTTCCTCGGAGGAGTGGATCGGGAAGACCTTGGTGAGTCCGGTGATCCGGAAGATCTTCAGGATGCGCTCCTGGGTGCACACGAGGCGCAGCGAGCCGTCGTGGGCCCGGACCCGCTTCAGCCCACCCACCAGCACGCCCAGGCCGGTCGAGTCGAGGAACTCGACGCTCTCCATGTTGACGATCAGGTGGTACTGCCCGGCGGACACGAGGTCGATGAGCTGCTCACGCAGTTTCGGCGCGGTGTAGACGTCGATCTCGCCGCCCACCGCGACGATCGTGTGGTCCCCTTCCGAGCGGGTAGTGAGCGACAGGTCCACGTGGTCCTCCTACTTTGATTCGCGCCAGCATGCGGATCCCATCGCGGGCGCCGGACGTCATCGGCGCACCTACCCTCCCACGACCGGATCAATCCGCCTCACGGCGACGGTGATCCCGGGCTCGGCGTTCGCGATCCGACCGATCTGCCCGACCATGCCCTAGCGTGGGTCGACGTGGACGGAACGACTGCCCTTGCGGGCCGCGGCGCCGAGATTCTCGGTGACCTGCTGCGCGACCAGCGACGGGCCCGGTCGGTCACGCACGTGGAGCATGTCCCGGACCGGCCCGGCCGGCCGGTGCCCTGGCCGGACTGGGTCGATCCGCTGCTCGTGTCGCGCCTGCGACTGGCCGGGGTCGAGGAGCCGTGGGCCCACCAGGCCGAAGCGGCCGAGCATGCCTACGCCGGGCGCGGAGTGGTGCTGGCGACCGGAACCGCGTCGGGGAAGTCGCTCGGCTATCTGATGCCGGTGCTCAGCCGTCTGCTCGCCGACCCATCGGCTCGCGCGCTCTACCTCGCCCCGACCAAGGCGCTGGCCGTCGACCAGCTCCGGGCCGTCCGTGACCTGCGGCTGGTCGGGGTGCGCGCCGCGACGTTCGACGGCGATACCGCGCTGGCCGAGCGGGACTGGGTCCGCGCGCACGCCAGTCTCGTGCTCAGCAACCCGGACATGCTCCACCGCACCGTGCTGCCTTCCCACAAGCGCTGGGCATCCTTCCTGCGGGGTCTGCGCTTCGTGGTGGTGGACGAGTGTCACGGCTACCGGGGGGTGTTCGGCTCCCATGTCGCGCAGATCATCCGTCGGCTACGGCGGGTGTGCGCCCGGTACGGCTCGGAACCGATCTTTCTGCTCGCGTCGGCGACCGTCTCCGAGCCCGGGGCCTCGGCCGAACGACTGACCGGCGTATCCGTGCAGGTGGTCGACAACGACGCGTCGCCCCGGGGAGCGACCGAGTTCGTGCTGTACGAGCCGCCGCTGTCCTGGCTGGGCGCTCCGGGCGTAGGCGGCCATCCGGACGTCGGACCCGACGTACGGGTCGGCCGGGTCGGGGCGCGTGGCCCGGCGGGCTCCGCGCAGGTCGGCTCCGCGCAGGTCGGCACCGCGCAGGTCGGCACCGTGGGGGCCGCGCCGGAGGTCGGGGTGACCGGTGCTGTTCCCGTCCCCCGGACCGGCGGCGGTGAGCACGGAGCGCCCGTGCGCCGGTCCGCGTTGGCGGAGGCCGGTGACCTGCTCGCCGATCTCGTCGCCGACGGGGTCCGGACGCTGGTCTTCGTGCGTTCCCGGCGCGGCGCCGAGGTCGTTTCGGCGGCCGCCCGCCGGGCCCTGGTCGAAGCGTCGCCGGAGCTGGCCGACCGGGTTGCGGCCTACCGGGCCGGTTATCTGCCCGAAGAGCGGCGCGCGCTGGAGGCCGGACTGCGGTCCGGCCAGCTGCTCGGCGTGGCCGCCACCAACGCGCTCGAACTGGGCGTCGACATCAGCGGCCTGGATGCGGCGATCATGGCCGGCTATCCCGGCACGCTGGCGTCCCTGTGGCAGCAGGCGGGCCGGGCCGGGCGTCGTCGCCAGGGCGCCCTGGCGGTCTTCGTCGCGCGTGACGATCCGCTGGACACGTATCTCGTCCACCATCCGGAGGCGGTGTTCGGGCGCCCGGTCGAGGCGACCGTGCTCGACCCGTCGAACCCGTACGTCCTGGCCCCGCATCTGGAGTGCGCGGCCGCCGAGCTGCCGCTGACCGAGGCCGATCTCGCGTTGTTCGGCCCCGGGGCCCGGGTCGTCGTTGACGACCTGGTGCGCCGGGGGCGGCTCCGGCACCGGCCGACCGGCTGGTTCTGGACTGACCGGCGGCGCCCCGACGTCGACATCCGGGGCGTCGGCGGCGCTCCGGTGCGCATCGTCGAGGCTCCGACGGGACGGTTGCTGGGCACCGTCGACGCGGGGCTGTCGCACGGGACGGTCCACGCCGGGGCCGTCTACCTGCACCAGGGAACGTCCTACGTGGTGGCCGACCTGGATCTTGAGAATTCCGTGGCGTTGGTCGACCGGGCGGACACGGACTGGACGACCTCCGCGCGGGACGTGACCGACATCAGGATCGTCACGTCGAACCGGTCCCGGGTGGTGGACGGGGTCGAGCTGCATTTGGGAACCGTGCAGGTGACGAACCAGGTGGTCGGGTTCCAACGCCGCCGGATCGTGACCGGACAGGTGCTCGGCGAGCAGCCCCTGGATCTTCCGGCCCGCGAGCTGACCACGACGGCGGTCTGGTACACGGTCGAGCCGTCGCTGCTGCGGGCGGCCGGGATCGACGAGGCGGACATCCCCGGCTCCGCGCACGCGGCCGAGCACGCGGCGATCGGCCTGCTGCCGCTGTTTGCGACCTGCGATCGGTGGGACATCGGCGGGGTATCGACCGCGGTCCATCCCGACACCGGGCGGATGACGGTCTTCGTCTACGACGGTCATCCGGGTGGGGCGGGCTTCGCCGAGCGCGGTTTCCTGCGCGGACCTCGTTGGCTGCGCGCCACCCGGGACGCCATTGCCGCCTGCGAGTGCCCGACCGGTTGCCCGTCGTGCGTGCAGTCCCCGAAGTGCGGTAACGGCAATGAACCGCTGGACAAGGCCGGAGCGGTGCGGTTGCTGGACCTCGTGCTGGGTCGGCTGGCCCCCGACTGAGCCAGCCCGGCGTCGGTCGGAGGGGCGGCCCGGTAGGGCCGGAGTAAAGCGACATCCCCCGATTCGTCGGCGCTTAAGGGTGGTTGAAACCTTCCTGCGGGGTATGAGTGATCGTGACTCGACAGCCCAGCTTCCGGAGGAAAAAATGATCACTCTCGGTCTGGTGCTGGTCCTGCTCGTCGGCGGCCTGGTCACAGATGTTGTCGTCGAGAATGGGCAGCACCTGGACGTCACAATCCTGCACCAGAAACTCACCGTCGACAGTTGGGCGTTCTTCGTCGCCGGCCTGGCCACGACACTCGTCGCGATGATCGCCCTGTGGCTGCTGGCCAAGGGGGCCGCCCGGGACAGCCGTCGGCGCCGGGAACACCGCGAGCTGGTCAAGGAGGCCCGCGCCAACGCGGCGATCCGGGAGCGCGAAGAGAAGGAAGCGGACGTCGAGGAGAGCCCCACCGCCATCGACTCGACCGCCATCGACTCGACCGCACCGGCGGCCTCCACCGCTCCGACGGTCGAGTCCGCCGCACCGGCCACCGTGGCTCCGGTGGCCCCGGCCGATACCCACGCCGGTCGCGGGGTGACCACGTTCCCGGCGGTCAAGCGGCCGGTGACCGACGACGCCACCGCCGAGACCCAGGTCCGGCCGGTGAGTGCCGCCCGCCCGACGGTCGGGATGGACAAGCCGGAGCCCCGAAGCGCCCGTGGCGTCCGCTCCCGGACCGCCACTGCTCCGGCCGCCGATGCGGCCGACCCCGACGCGCGGTCGGGGAATGGTGCGAACACCGCCACCCTGACCGACGCCGCTGACGGCAGTGCGACCAGCGAGGATGCAGGCCGGACCGGCGTGTTCGCCCGCCTGCGCCGGTAGGCCCCACCGGACCGCAGAGCGGCTGGGGCCGCGCGGACCGGGGACCCCCGGCGGCGCGGCGGGTCCGGTCCGGTCGACGGACCGGACCGGGCCTGCGCGGTGACCCGCCCGAACGCCTCCAACGCACCAGGTAGCGCCACCGCGACGCCGACCTCGACCAGCGAGCCGGAAACGGCACACCGGTCGAGGTCGGCGCCGTTGAGGCGGGCTATCTCGCGGGCGCGGACACAGGGGTCGGCCGCACCGGCCGCACCGGTTGCTCCGGCTGACCCGGTCGTGAGGCCGGGGGTCGGATCCTGGTCCGGGCCCCGCGCGGTCCCGCCGCGGTCGGCGAGGACCGACCGCCCGGCCGGGGCACCGAACGGAGCCGGCTGCGCCACCTCCCACGCGGCGGCCAGCGCCGCCAGGTCGGCGGCGGCCGCGGCGTGTTGGCGGGCGACCGCCACCATCGCGTTCGCGATGAACGCCCCCGCCACGCACATCAGGACCGCCATCGCGGCGACGACCCAGATCGTCGCCGATCCCGGGTCCCGGACCGCGGTTCGCTCAGCCACCGCCATCACCGCCGCTGCTCACGTTCCCGCCGCCGGCTCCGGCGAGATCGGGCTCGGCCGGTCCGATCGCCGAGCCGTCGAGCGACACCGTGGGCAGCAGGTGACCGACCGAACCGGCGGGGCGCATCGTGGCCCGGACATCCACCCGGACCGTGCCGTCCATCCTTGTGACGGTCACGTCGGCGCCCGGGGGAGCGATCCGGGTGGCCCACCGGCGCACCACGGAATCGGGTTCGCCGCGCGCGGCGGCCCGCGCGCCGACCCGGGCCGCGTCGATGCAGCGTTCCTGGGCCGAAACCGCCGTCAGAACCCATACGGCGGCGAGCAGCACCGCGATGAGGGCGGGCAGGGCCGCGGCCAGTTCGGCGGTGGCCACCCCCGCGTCGCGCCGGTCGGGGTGGTCCGGCCCGCCCGGCGAGCGACCGGCCATCAGATCGACTGGCTGAGGGCACGGCGCACCACTCCGGCGAGCAGGTCCCGCACCGCGGTGCTGTGCAGGACGCCGAACAGAACGACGGCGAATCCACAGGCCACCACGAGCATGAGCGCGTACTCGGCGGTGGCCATCCCGCTGTCCCGCGGGACCGGCCGGCGCGACCGCCACCCGAACGGGCCGTGGCTCCAGCGCCGGGGCGCGGAGCCGGCCGCCGCCGGGTGAGGCCGCAGTCCCGGAGCGGCCGGAGCGGACGTCGACGGGACGCAGCCGGTGCCATGGGCGGGGTATGCCCCGGCCGCCCGGCGCGGCCCGGCCGCGGTCAGGAGCTTCCGAGCCTCCGGTCGGCGGGCTCCCGCGGTGGTCGTCACCGGAGGCAGCCGTGAGAACGCCGGTGAGGTGCGTCGGCGGTGGGCCCGAAGGACCGGAAGCACGAGCAGGAACAGCGTAAGAGCACCGAGGGCGGACATGGCCAGCTCCTTTTAACGGGGATCATTCGGTGTCAACAGCCTGGGCCGATTGAGCGATGATGGCCATGGAATTTACGATCCTGTGGAAAAGTCGCTGGCGCGGGTTCGGCTGGCCGAAAACCATTTGCGTTCCGCTGGCGGGCGGGAGAAAATCGATGCTGGGTGGCGAGCGAATTGAATGAATGCGCCCGATGTTGCGGGTGTCGTCGACGTTGCTTGATCTCCGGCCGGCGCGGTCAGATCAGTGCCTCTGGCCTGCTGATTCGGTCGTCGATACCGTTCGAGCCGGCAATTTCTCCGGCGACGGCTGTCCACGGAGCGTGTGCTCCCACGCCGGACGGTGGCGCTAGCGGGTCAGTTGAGTCACGACTCCCGCGACGATCGGAGTGACCCCCACAAGAATGAATGCCGGGAGAAAACAGAGACCCAGCGGGGCCACGGCGTAGACCCCGACCCGTCGCGCGTTTTCTATTGCCCGGCTGTGTGCGTCTGCGCGTTGCGCATCGGCGATCGCCCGGAAACTCGTCGCGAGCCGACTTCCGGATTCGTCGGCCCGCCCGAGGGCCCGGGCCACCGCGAGCAGAGCCGGGTTGACGCCGGCGCCGCGCTCGCTCAGCAGCCGGCGACACGCTTCGGAGGGAGACGCACCCAGCCACAGACTGTGGGCCACGATCCCGAGTTCGTCGCCGATCGGTCCACCGATCGCCTCGCCGACGAGGGCCAACGCGCGGGCCGGCGGAGCCCCCGCTTCCAGACTGGCGGCGATGAGATCGAGCCCGACCGGGAGCCGCACCACGAGCCGGGCGTCGTGGCGGGCAGCCTGCCGACGGGCCACCACCGCTGGCTGCCAGGTCGGAAACCAGGCCACCAGGGCGCCGGCCAGGATGGCGACCACCACGCCCACGACCGCTCCGGCGGCCACCCCGATGAGCAGGCCCACGGGGGCGCTGTCCCGTCCGCCGAGCGCCACGGCCGCCGTCATCCCGGTGGTCAGCCCGGCGAGGGTCCCCGCCCGGTGAGGGAGGCGCGACCGTGGCCGCGACGCCGACGACCTGCCCCGGTCGGCCGAATTGGGCGACGTCGGAACCTGCGTGGCCGCGCCGCCGGGGCCGGGGGACTCACCCCGGCCCGCCGCCGGTGGCAGGGAACGGGCCCGCGCGCGGATGAGGTCGCGAACGGACGATGTCCCGAGCAGCACGCCTGCGCCGCCGAGGCAGCCGGCTGCGCCGAGCAGCGCGTTCACCTCGGTCGCCGCGGGGCAGGGATTGTCGGCGGGCCGGTCCGCGGGACGGCCCGCCGTACGGTTGCCGGGGTCGGCGCGCCCGCGCTCGGATCGAGGCCGGGGTCGCCCGGATGATCGGCGTCCGGGGGGCGGCCATGGGGAGGGTCGCGGTCCGGAATGCCCGCACCGTCGTCCCGGTGAAACCGACCGTCCCGATCATCGGGCGGTTCGAGGGGCCGGGCCGCGCCCCGGGTGCGGTCCGCCATCCGGGTCAGCCAGGCCAGCCCGGCGAGTTCCAGACCTACTCCAGCGAAGGTGAACGCCCCACCGACCGGCGTCCGGAGCAGGAAGTGCACGGGTGAGCCACCCGCGAGTGCGGCCAGGCCGATCCCGGCGAGCGGTAGGACCGCCAGCAGGTTCCCGGACGCCCGGGGCCCGGCCAGCGCACCTCGGAGCTCGGCCGAGCGGGCCGCCTCCCCCCGCGCGACCTCGGCGAGGCGTTCCGCGACCGGTCCGATGCGCAGGCCGTCGGTGTGGCAGACCACCCAGGCCGCGGCCAGATCGGCCAGGGTCGGGATGCCGGTCGCGGTGAGGGCCGGCACCGGGTCGGCGTCGGCCCGCAGTGCGGTCCGGATCCCGGCCAACGCCGGTTCGGCGTCGGCGATGGTGGTGCCGATCGCCGCCTCCAGCGCCGGGGCGGGGGCGAGCCCGGCGGCGACCTCCGCGGCGAAGGCCATGAGCACCTCGGCGGCCAGCTCGTCGAGTCGGTCCGCCTGGGCCCGGGCCGCGGCGCGACGGCGGGACCGGCGGCCGGCCACCAGGAGCACGCCGGCCAGAATTCCCGCGACCGGACCGGCCACCGCGAAGCCGATGAACCCCGCCCCGCCCACCAGGGCCGCGCCCCGCAGCCTGGTCGCCGGGCGGCCGGGGTGGGATGCGTCCGCTCGTCCCCGGGCCGATCGGAGCCGGCCGGGTCGGTCGCGGTTCCCCGGGCCGCGGCCCGGGCCCGGCGTCCGGGGCCGGTGCCCCATGAACGGTGGCCGACGCCCGAGTGGGGCCACGGCCAACGCGGCAGCCACCGCCGCCAGCCCGGCGGCGAGCGGGGTCACCATGGCTGGCTCCACGGGTCGGACCCGGCGGTCGCCCCGGTCAGCCGATCACCGTCGCCGACGTCGCTACCGTCGGACCCGGCCGGCCCGTCGGGCGGGAAACCAGCGCCCGGGGGGCGCAGAAGCAGCTCGGGCACACCGACCCCCCGGTCGTGGATCATCCGGGCGATCAGCGGGGCGCCGGCCGCGACCAGCAGCCCGGTTCCGGGGCCGTCCGGGCCGCGGCGTACGGCCGGCAGCGACCGGACGAGCTGGTCCGGACCCCGGGTCAGGACGGCGATCTCCGCCACGGTCCGCGGTCCGTGGCGGGGCCGCTCGAGGTGCACGACCGTGGCCACCGCTGCGGCCAACTGGCTGTGCAGAGCCTCCCGGCCGAGACCGGCCAGCGCGGCGAGGGCCTCCATCCGGGCCGGCACGTCCCGGGGCGAGTTGGCGTGAACGGTGCTCATGCCGCCTTCGTGGCCGGTGTTGAGGGCGACCAGCAGATCGACGACCTCGGTTCCCCGCACCTCGCCGACGACCAGCCGGTCGGGCCGCATCCGCAGCGCCTGGCGGACGAGGTCGCGCAGCCCGACCGCTCCCGCGCCCTCCACATTCGCGGGTCGGGCCTCCATTCGGACGGCATGGGGATGCGGGACGGTGAGCTCGGCTGCGTCTTCCACGATGACCAGTCGTTCGGAGGGGTCCACCAGACCGCAGAGCGCGCCCAGGAGGGTGGTCTTGCCGCTGCCCGTGCCGCCGGAGACGAGCGTCGGCAGCCGGGCCGCCACCATTGCCTCGAGCACCGCGACCATCCCCGGGGTCAGCGATCCGGCCGTGGCCAACCCGGCCAACGTGAAACCGCGATGGCGGGGGATCCGTAGCGACAGACACGTGCCGCGGCTCGCGATGGGCGGCAGGACCGCGTGCAGCCGGCTCCCGTCCGGCAGCCGGGCGTCCACAAAGGGCGACGCCGTGTCGAGTCGGCGACCGGCGGCGACCGCCAGTCGCACGGCGAGGCGTCGGACGGCCTCGTCGTCCTCGAACGAGACCGTCGAGCGGCGTAGCCCGTCCCCGCCGTCCACCCAGACGTCGTCCGGCGCGTTGACCAGTACGTCGGTCACGGCCGGGTCGGCCAGCAGCGGATCCAGCGGCCCGAGGCCGGTCAACTCCGATCGCAGCGCGGTGGTCAGCGCGAGCCGGTCCCGACCGCCGTGCGGACCGGCCTCCGCGCGCAGGGCCGCGGCGACCTGGGCACTCGTGGCCGATGCGCCGGTCCCGGCGAGCCGGCGCCGGACTCCGTCGACGAGGCCCCGATCCACCCGCGCCGCGTCCGACCGGCCGTCCTCTGGCCACGCCGTGACCGACGCCGGCCATCCCGCCGAGCCCGGTCGCGGCCCGTTGCCGTTGAGCGGCCCGTCCCCGCTCGTCATGCCGCCACTCCGTCCGCGGACATGGTCAGCTCGGCCAGGAAGCGGGCGCAGAAGCGGGCGAGCGGACCTCGTCGGCGGGTGCCGGGCGGCTCGCCCCGTTCGAGCGATTCCGACAGGCCCGGCTCCGGCCGGATGACCCCGGCCAGGGGCAGGCCGACCGCGTCGGCGACCGTGGTTGCGGCCAGGGTGGCTGGTCCGGGCTGGCGGACGACCGCCCGGACGTCCGCGCAGTGCGGAACGATCAACGCCGCCACCCGGAGCGCGGCCGCCGTCGCGCGAACCTCGGCCGGTACGACCACCAAGGCGACCGTCGACTGCGACATCGCGATCCGGGCCGCTTCGTCCGGGCCCCGCGGTAGATCGACGACCACCAGGTCGCTTCCGCGGCGCACGCTCGACAGCAGCGCGCTCATGGCCTCCGGCTCGACCGGGGGTGCGTCGCAGCGGTCCCAGGACAACAGCGACACCCCGTCGACCTGCGGAAGTGCCTCCGACAGGGCCCGGGGCGGAACCCGGCCCCGGGTCGAGGAGAGATCACCCCAGCGCAGCCCGGACGCCTCTTCGGCGCCGAGCGCGAGGTCGATTCCGCCGCCGAGCGGGTCGGCGTCAATGAGCACGGTCCGCAGATTCCGGCGGCGGCCGGAGATCGCCATGGCCACCGCCAGACTGGTCGCGCCCGCGCCGCCGCGACCACCCGCGACGGCGATCACGATCGAACGGTGCCCGACCGGGTCGGTGGCATCGGCGAGCGCATCCACCAACCAGACCTCCGCGTCGGGCAGGAAGATCACCCGATCGGCGCCGATGCGCATGGCCCGCTCCCACACCTCGGCGTCGTCCAGGTCGATGCCGACCAGCACCACCCCGTCGCGTCGGGGCAGCTCGGCACGCAGGCAGGCCTGGGCCTGGTCGGCGCCGACCAGGATGAGGGGCGCTCGGCCCCAGGCCCGGCGGGCGAGATGGGCGTCGGGCGCGACATCCACCGCGACGTCGGCGGCGGCCGCGACGCGCAGCAGGTCGTCGAGCAACCCGGCATCGTCGGTGACGAGCAGGGGGCGACGGGGCGGCTCGTTCGGATCGGCGAGCGTCGCGCCGGGGGATGCAGGGGTCATGGCAAGCCCTTCACTGGGTGGCGACGTACCCACCATGAAGGAAGCCGGCCCTGTGGAGAGTCCCCCCTCCACAGGGCCCACATGTGTTAAAAGGAAGGTTTCGGGCCCCTGTGGAGGCCGGCCGCATGAAACGGCCCGGGACATGAAACGGCCCCCGCGGGGGGATGCGGGGGCCGTTTCGGGACTCGGCGCCGGGGGGACGGGCCGATCCTGTGGCGCTCGCCGGGGGTCTGGGGGTCAGCCCCGCAGCGGCAACGGAGAAATGCCCGACTGGGCAACGGGCAAACACGGCAGGAACCAAATTTTTCCGGCCCGCCGGGCATGGGTCGACCCGTCCGGGTCCACCGGGCGTGGCGGGACTTTCGTGCCTATTGGGCTTGCCGGCGGGACTTCGTCCCTATTGGGCCCGCTGCAGGGCTTCACAGACCGCCAGCGAGTCGCGGGCGCCGAGCTCGACCGCCCGGGCACAGTGCGTCACCCAGGCGGACAACCCGGCCGCGGTCCCGGACAGATAGCCGTGGGCCGCCTCGGCATACCCACCGGCCTCGACGTACCCGACCTCGACGGCGGTGATCGATTTCGGGTCCAGGCCCCGGGACACCAGGACCAGGCGGGCCGCGGCCCGTGCGACCAGGCCGTCGGCCGTCCCGAACGGGCGCAGGGCGAGCAGTTCGCCGTGGGTGACGGCCGCGACCACGATGGCCGGCGCGGTGGTCGGGCTGACCAGGAGATCCGCGAGCCCGTCGAGGCGGACACCGGTTTCGGCCAGGGACGGAGCGACCCCCAGGCCCAGCGGGTCGTCGACGGATGCGTCGGGGGCGAGATCGCCGCCTGCCGACCGGGCGCCGTCGTTGTCGGCGGTCCGCGGCCGGCCGAGCTGGGCGTCGGTGACCAGGCCGCGGGCGGCCAGTACGTGCAGCCGGGCCAGCGCCTGGCGCGGGGCCCGTTCCCAGACCGTGCGCAGGGACCCGAGGCCGGCGTGCAGCCGGACGGCCCCGGTGACCAGCGCCATGTCGGTCGCCCCG
>JAMFSN010000234.1 GCA_026225295.1 Frankia alni | reverse complement strand
TGGGCCGGCTCGGTGAGGGTCGGTTGCTGTGGTGAGAAAGCGAATCCGGGCAGTGACGGCACGATGACGGTGAACGAGTCGGCCGGGTCGCCGCCGTACCGCGACGGCGTGGCGAGGCGGCGGGCGAGGGCGGTCAGCTCGAGGAAGGAGCTGGGCCACCCATTGGTCAGGATGATCGGCAGGGCGCTGGGGCGTTCGCCGTCGAAGCGCAGGTAGTGGACGGAGGTTCCGTCGATGTCGGCCCGGTGGGACGGGAGTGCGTTGATGGCGGCTTCGTGGGCCCGCCAGTCGTAGTCGGAGGCCCAGTAGCCGACCAGACGCCGCAGTTCGTCGGGGTCGGTGCCGGCGTCCCATCCGCTGATGGGCCAGGGGGTCGGCCAGCGGGTGTTGAGCAGTCGGGAGCGCAGCTCGGTCAGTTCGGCGTCGGGGACGGCGATCATGGGCATAGCGAGAGCCTATGAACGGCCGCCCGGTCTGGCCTTCCGCCCCGGCGAGCGCGGCCCGGTGCCCGGCCCCCGGCGGGTGGCGCTTTCCGGGTGGCCAGGGGCTTCGCGACCCCGCTCGGGCCGGAACGCAGAAACGCCCCAACTCCCGTACCGCGGAGTCCGGGGCGTTTCTCTATGGGCCGGAGGCCCATTCTCGGGTGGTGGGCGATACTGGTATCGAACCAGTGACCTCTACCGTGTCAAGGTAGCGCTCTCCCACTGAGCTAATCGCCCGAGCCGGTAAAACGAGGCGGAGGCGGGAATCGAACCCGCGTACAGGGCTTTGCAGGCCCTTGCCTAAACCACTCGGCCACTCCGCCGGTAGAGGCCGTGGTCCGGCGTATCCTTCGACCTCGATGTGTGTACCGAGCGGACGACGGGATTCGAACCCGCGACCCTCACCTTGGCAAGGTGATGCTCTACCAACTGAGCCACGTCCGCGTAGCCGCCGTAGCGGCGTGCAAGCAGCACTCTAGCGGACGGATCGGCCCCGCGTCGAACGCCCCCACGGGTGTCGGGCGAGCGTCGCGCGCCCGTTGCCCGAGGGCCTATTTCCGGGCACGCGGAAACCGGCGGCCGCTCGGCCGCCGGTTTTGTGGGTCTCGGGACGGGTTCGTCGCGGGTCGTGGTCCGGGACCCTTATGGCGCCCGAACCCCGAAGCAGCCGGACCATTTCGGGCCCGGGACGCCCGGACCACCCGGGACGCGGTGGGTCAAGGAAGATCGGAGCCACCGGGCACCTGGCCGCGAGGAGCGCCCAGCCGGCCGCCGCCCGTCGAGGACCTGGCCCGGCGGTCCTCAGATCTCCGGACCGCTCCACAGCAGCAGAGCGAGTTCGGCGTCCAGGTCGATCGCGTCGCCTTCCCCGCCGAGGGCCACCGTCGCGTACGTCCGGCGCAGGAACGCCAGGACGTCGGGGCGGGGCATCTCGAAGAGGGCATGGCCCGATGGGCTGGACAGCGACAGGCAGACGACGCGGCCGCCGGACTGGGCGGCCGGCCAGACCTGGACGTCCCCCTCACCGGTCGGGCGCCGGACCCCGTCGCTGAGCAGCTGGCGAGCGAAGGTCCACTCGACCACCTCGTCGGCCCCGGTACGGAAACCGATGCTCACCGCGTAGGGATCCGCGGGGTCGTACCGCACAGATGCGGTGACCGGTACCGGGGTACCCCCCGGCACGACGAGGCGGAGAGAGAACTCCGCTGTAATCGAATCGTGGCGTGTAGTCATCGGGCGGCCTCTCAGCGGTGCGGTCCAGCGGGTGAGCTACCCATGTAACGAGATAGTTCCCTCTCTGAGTCCCGTTGGAAACCAGGTTATGGAAGTGGATCGTTTTTTGTCGTCCATCCGGGCCTGTTGGGCGCAACATGAGGGGCGTATGGTCTGCGCCGCACCCGATATCGTGTTCACGCGACCACCCGCGGTCGCCAACAGACCCACGATTTAAGGACAACCGTGACCCATGATCCGGGCGGGGTCCGCCCGTCCCATGGGGAGTCGGGTGATCGGGAACTCGTTGTGCGACTCGCACGCGGTGATCATTCGGCGCTCGGCGAGGTCTACGACCGGTACGGCCGGGCCTGCTACTCGCTGGCCCGGCGCATCCTCGGCGGGGACCTGCTCGCGGAGGACGTGGTCCAGGACGTCTTCCTGGCCCTCTGGCGGGACGCGGGCCGCTTCGACGAGCGGCGGGGCACCTTTGCCACCTACCTGATGGCCATGACCCACCACAAGGCCGTCGATGCCGTCCGTAAGGAGGACAACCAGCGCCGCCGCCGGGCTCCGGTCGAGGTGCTGGAGGGACGTGGGGACGTGGCGATCGACGTGGTGGCCGAGGTCTGGCAGGGCGTCCGGGGCCGTTATGTCCGTTCCGCCCTGGCCGAGCTGCCGGTCGAGCAGCGGGAACCGCTGCTGCTCGCCTACTACGGCGGGTACACCCAGCGGGAGATCGCCACCCTGACCGGAACTCCGCTCGGCACCGTGAAGACCCGCATGTTGTCCGGGATGCGCCGGTTGCGCCGGGCCCTGGAGATCCCGCTGGCCGACGGGGAGAGCCCGCCGGCCCCGCGTCCCCGGGGGCCGCAGCCGACCCCCGCCGACGAGTCGGCCTGGGTCGAGGCGGCCGCGCCCGAGGGGCCGCCGCCGCCCCGCGCGGACCGGTCGCCTGAGCCGTCCCGACCGCCTCGGCGGACCCGTTTCCTGGGGCCGCGCGACGGTGACGTCCGATGAGCGGGACGGACGCGCCGAGCCGCGGCATGAGCGGCCACGAGGAATTCGACGAGTTGGCGGCGGCCCATGTGCTGCACGCGCTCGAGCCCGACGAGGACCGGGCCTTCCTGGAGCACGCGGACGACTGTGCGCTGTGCCGGGACGTGCTGAGTGAGCTGACGGTGGTGGCGGCCAACCTGGCCGGCGGGGTCGCGGCGATCGAGCCCCCGCCCCGGTTGCGGGATTCGATCCTCGCGGCCGCCGCCGGACCGGCCGGTCGCCCGCCGGAGCGAATGCCCGAGAGCCGGTCCGGCGGGGCCCGGGCTTCCCGGGCCGGCTCTCGGCGCCGGCACCGACGCCCGGACCCGGTGCGGGCCCTGATCGCGGTGATGGCGGTCGTCGTGGCCCTGGCCCTGGTCGGGGGCCTCGTCGCCTGGGGCGCCATCGAGTCGGGCCGGGCCGCCGACCGTCAGACGGCCCTGCGGCAGCGCGACGCCCAGCTGCAACAGCGCGACGCCCAGCTCGAGCAGCGCAACGCCCTGCTCGCCGGCCTGGTCGGTCCGGGCACCCGGACGGTGTCGTTGTCCCCGAAGCAGGGGGCCGGGGCCGAGGTTGTCATTGCCGGGCCCCGGGTCCGGGTGGTCACCGCCGGCCTGACCGCGAACGATCCGGCCCGCGCCACCTACGTCCTGTGGGCGATCAACGCGGCCGGCACACCGGTCGGGGTGCGGGCGTTCGACGTCGACTCCCGGTCGGTGACGCTGGTGGACGTGGGGACCGTGGCGCCCGCCGTGGCCGGGGCCAAGGGGTTCGCCATTTCGCTGGAACCGGGCCGCACGGTGCCGGCCGCCCCCACCGACATCGTTCTGAGCTGACGCCGGGTTCTGAGCTGACGCCGGTCCGTACGCCCGCCCCGGCCGGCGGGGGTGACCGGTGCGGTAACATTTCCATCGTTCGGCGTAGGGCCCGGTCCGGCCCGGCGGAAACGCGACGGACGTGTAGCTCAGCTGGCAGAGCGCTCGCCTCACACGCGAGTTGTCGCAGGTTCAAGTCCTGCCACGTCCACCCAGGACTTCCCTTGATCACCGACGTCGAGCCGGTGCGGTGATCGCACCGGCCGCGACCCGCGAGCGTCCGATCCGGTCTTCCGGGCCCGGTTCTGTCCATCGCGGTTCTGAGCGATGATCGTCGGGTGACGACCCCAGAGCACCCCGCTGGTCAGCCGGGAGGCCTGCGCGATCGCCGTGGACGCCGCCCGCGAGCGACTGGCCCGGGACCCGGACCTGGTCGCGCCGGGATGGACGCTGTACGCGGTCGTCGCCGACCACGTCGAGTTCTGGTCGGCCGACCGGGATCGCCAGCACCTGCGGGTCCGGTACCGGCGCGACGGCGACAGCTGGACCCGTCAGCTGCTCTGGCCCTGACCCTGAAGATGGGCCGGCGGCTGGTGACGTTTTGATCGGACCGTGCCGGGAGAACGGCAGCGTCAGCGGCGTCCTGATGACAGCGTCAACGCACAATGGATCTTCATTGACGCCAGTTGTCGGAAAGCCGTGACTGGAAGCGTCCCCGCACGTCCCCACACCCGCTGACGACGACACTCCGCAGGCCCCCAGCAAGCGTCATCGTCCCGGCGCACTCTGACCGACGCCGACCCTGCCAAACCGACCCTGCCAAACCGACCCTGCCAAACCGACGCCGCCAACCCACCCTCATAGTCGGCACCAGCGGGGCGTGTCGACCGCGCCGATGCCGACCCCGCAGCGGACCCGGCGCGGGCGGGCCCAGAAGCGAACTGGTCCACAGGAATTCGTGATCAGGTCGTTACCCGGAAGTGGGGTCCGATCGGTGTCTTCCCGGGTAGACGACGAGCATGGACCGTGACGACCTCGCCCAGCGCCCGGCGCGGGAGGAGATGACCTACATCCCCGGCGGCGTCTCGTTGCCGGTGGTGTTCGGCCTCATCACCGCCCTGATGGTGCTGTTCCTGCTCATGCTGGCCGGCCCGGCCGGTGGCCTGCCCATCGCCGTGACCATGGCCTACCTGGCCCTTTATGTGCTCGGGTACAAGATCCTGCGGCCCGTCAACCGACGCTGAAGTTCGCTGGTCAGGCCGGCTGCGCTGTTCCGACCGGCCCCGCGGGTCAGGCCGGGGTGGCCAGCCAGCGGTCGATGTCGGTGAGCGCCCGGGTCTTGAGGTCCGCCGGCGCGCCGGAGAAGGTGATCGACGCCCGGGCGACGCCGGCCAGTTCGTCGTCGGTCAGTCCCAGCACCTCGCGGCAGACGCCGTACTCCTCCAGCAGGCCCGACCCGAACAGCAGCGGGTCGTCCGCGTTGACGCTGCACCGGACCCCGGCCCGCAGGAGCATCGGCAACGGGTGCGTGGCCAGCGCCGGGACGACCGCCAGCAGGAAGTTCGAGGTCGGGCAGACGTCCAGGCAGACCCCTCCGCCCGCCACCCGGGCCAGCAGCTCGGGATCCTCGATGACCCGCACCCCGTGCTGCACCCGGTCGGCGCCCAGTTCGTCGAGCGCGCCCCGCACGCTCGCCGGCCCGGCCAGCTCCCCGGCGTGCGGCACCGCGAGCAGACCGGCCGCCCGGGCAATCGCGAACGCCTCGGCGAACGGCTCCGGCGGGAAGCCGTCCTCATCGTTGGCCAGGCCGAAACCGACCACGCCCCGGCCGGCGTAGCGCGCGGCCAGCTGGGCGAGGTCAACCGCCTCGGCCGGATCGAGGGTGCGGTCGGCGGCCACGATCAGGCCGACGCCGACCCCGGTCTGCCGCGCCGCGCGGGCGGCGGTCTCGAGCAGGAACTCGAGGACGTCGGCGTCGGACCCCAGAACGTCGCGGTGGTGGACCGGCCAGCAGGCCGGTTCGACCCAGACCGCGCCGGCCTCGGCCGCGTCCTCGACGACCTCGGTCAGCAACCGGGCGATGTCCTCCTTGGTGCGGAGCACCTCACAGGCCGCCCGGTACATCCCGACGAAAGCCGTGAAACTGCCGAAACCGCTGATCTCGGGGACGTCCATGCCGTAGTGCCCGGCCCGCTCGGCGAGCGTCGCGGGCCGCATCGCGCCTTCCAGGTGCAGGTGCAGATGTCCCTTGGGCAACTGGCCGAGATCGCGCATAGCGGAAGGATAAGGGCAGGTCAGCACATTCGACCCACAGGGGCCGGGCCGCCTGCGGCCGGGGTCGGGCGGGACGGTCCTCGCGTGGGCCGCCGGCCAGCTAGTGTCGCCTGGCGTGGATGTGCCGAGCGGCAGGAGGGGTGACCTGTGACCGGCGCGCCAGACGGCACCGAGCAACGCGAGCCGCGGGCCACCGAGCAACGCGAGCCGCGGGCCACCGAGCAACGCGAGCCGCGGGCCGGAGCCCAGCACGAGCGGCAGGACGGGGCCGGCCTGCCCGACCGGTTCGAGCGGCTCTACACCCCGCACCGGATGGCGTACATCCGCGGCGAAGGCAAACCGACGGACGATTCGTGCCCGTTCTGCGAGATCCCGAAGGGATCGGACGCCGACGGCCTCGTCGTCGCGCGGGGAGCCGACGTCTATGCGGTGCTGAACCTCTACCCGTACAACTCGGGCCACCTGATGGTTGTGCCCTACCGGCACATTTCGGACTACGCCGAGCTGACCGCGGCCGAGACGACCGAGGTCGCGGTGTTCACCCAGCACTGCCTGCGGGCGCTGCGGGTCGCCAGCGGCGCCCAGGGCTTCAACGTGGGCATGAACCTCGGCCACGTGGCCGGGGCTGGGATCGCCGCCCACCTGCACCAGCACGTGGTGCCGCGCTGGGGTGGCGACACCAACTTCATGCCCGTGATCGGCGGCACCAAGGTCCTGCCGGCCCTGCTCCCGCAGACCCGCGAGCTGCTGGCCGAGGCCTGGCTCGCCACCTGAGTCGGGCCGGCAGCTGTCGTGGGGCCGGCAGCGGACACGGACGTGTCCGCTTACGGCCCCACGACACGACACGGGCCGGGCGGGGGGTGGCCATGGGCCGAAACAGCACCCCGTCGACGTCGGGCGGCCGGCCACCTGACGCGGCGGCGGTCCGGATCCTCGGGCCGGCGATATACTGAACCGATACATCGGCGCATCCGTCGATGATCTCGCGCTGGGCCGGGGACGGCCCAGGACGGCGCTCGCCCGGCCGGTCCGGCCGGGCCGATGACAGGACGGACATGCTCGCAAGCAAGGCCCGACCCCAGATCCAGCGGATCCTCGATCCGCTCGGGGAACGACTCGCGCGCTCGTCGGTTTCACCGGACCTCGTGACGATCATCGGAACCATCGGCGTCGCCGGGGCGGCGTTGGGGTTCTTCACCCGGGGCGTGTTCTTCCTGGGCACGGTCCTGGTCACACTCTTCGTGTTCTCGGACCTGCTCGACGGCCTGATCGCCCGGTCGCGGGGCATCTCCAGCCGGTGGGGAGCCTTCCTCGACTCGACGTCCGACCGGATCGGCGACGGCGCGGTGTTCGGCTCCCTGGCTCTCTGGTACGCCGGGCGCGGTGACTCGCTGCCGCTGTGCGGGGCCGCCATCGGTTGCCTGGTGTTCGGGTCGATCACCTCGTACGTGAAGGCCCGCGCCGAAGGGCTCGGCTTCACCTGCGACGTCGGCTTCGCGGAACGCGGCGAGCGCCTGCTGGTGATCCTCGTCGCCGCCGGCCTGTACGGGCTGGGCGTGCCCTACCTGCTGCCGATCGCGCTGTGGTTCCTGGTCGGCGCGACCGTTCTGACCGTCGGGCAGCGCATCATCCACGTGTACAACCAGCACACGGTCGGCCGGTCCGGGCCGCCGCCGAAGGGGCCGGTCGGCGACCTGACCACCGAATCCGTCGCCGCCCGCTGACGCCGGACGAACTGGTGGGCAGTGGGTCGCGGGAACGCGCGCTCGGGTGGGCCTACGCGGCCGGGTGGCGGCTGGTCCGCTGGCTGCCCGAGCCGGTGGCCTGGACGCTGTTCCGCTGGGCGGCCGACCGGGCCTGGCGCCGGGACGGTCCCGGGACCCGCCGGCTGCGGTCGAACCTGGCCCGGGTCGCGCGTCCGGGTACCGATCTCGACCAGCTGACCCGGGCCGCGCTGCGGTCCTACGCCCGGTACTGGCTGGAGGTCTTCCGGCTCCAGGACATGCCCCGCGAGCGCATCGTCGGCCGGATGAACGCCCTCGACGAGCACTTCCTGCGGGACGCGCACGCGGCTGAAACCGGCACGATCCTGGCCCTGCCGCACATGGGCAACTGGGACCACGCCGGCGCCTGGCTGGTGGCCACCGGCGTGCCGTTCACGACCGTGGCCGAGGTCCTGCGCCCGGCCGCCCTGTTCGACCGGTTCGTCGCGTTCCGGGAGTCGCTCGGGATGGAGGTGCTGCCGCTGACCGGCGCGGACCCGCCGTTCGAGATCCTGCGGGACCGGCTGCGGGACGGCCGGATGCTGTGCCTGGTCGCCGAGCGCGACTTCTCCGCCGCCGGGGTGCCGGTCGCGTTCTTCGGCGGCGCGGCCACGATGCCGGCCGGCCCGGCCGCCCTCGCGCTGGCCACCGGGGCCACCCTGCTGCCGGTCACGTTGTGGTTCGACGGGGCCGGGGCCACCCGGGGCTGGGTGGCCCGGATCCATCCGCCGGTCGCCCACACCGACGTCGCGACGATGTCGCAGGTGCTCGCGGACGCCTACGGCGAGGGGATCGCCTCGCACCCGGCCGACTGGCACATGCTCCAGCGGGTCTGGCGCGACGCCGACCCGGCCGGATCCGCCGACCCGGCCGGATCCGCACAGCCGGGAGCCGTCGCGTGAGGATCGGCCTGGCCTGCCCGTACACCTGGGACGTGCCCGGGGGCGTCCAGGTCCACGTCGCCGACCTCGCCGAGACCCTGATCGCGCTGGGTCACGACGTCTCCGTGATCACCCCGGCCGACGACGAGGACAACCTGCCCCCGTACGCCGTGCACGCCGGCCGGGCGATGCCCGTCCCGTACAACGGCTCGGTCGCCCGGCTGCTGATGGGGCCGGTGTCGGCGTCCCGGGTCCGGCGGTGGCTACGGGACGGCGATTTCGACGTGCTGCACGCCCACGAGCCGACCGCCCCCAGCGTCAGCCTGCTGGCCTGCCTGCTCGGCGACGGGCCGATCGTGGCCACGTTCCATACGTCGAACCCCCGCTCGAAGATCCTGACCGCGGCCGGCGGCGCGTTGCGACCCGCGCTGGAGAAGGTCCGGGCCCGGATCGCGGTGTCCGAGGCGGCCCGCCGCACCATCGTCGAGCACCTGGGCGGCGACGCCGTCCTGATCCCCAACGGGGTCTCGGTCGGCACCTTCGCCGGGGCCATCCCGCTGCCCGGTCATCCGGCGGAGGGCCGGACGGTCGGCTTCCTGGGCCGCACCGACGAACCCCGGAAAGGCCTGGAGGTCCTGCTGGGCGCGTTGCCGGCGCTGGTCGGACGGGTACCGGACGCAAGGCTGCTGGTGGCCGGTCCGGGTGACGCCGAGGAGATCCGCGAGCAGGTGCCGCCCGGACTGACCGACCGGGTCGAGCTGCTCGGACGCCTGTCGGTCGCCGACAAGCCGCGGTTCTTCCGCTCCTGCGACATCTACTGTGCCCCCAACACCGGGCAGGAGAGTTTCGGCATCGTGCTGTTGGAGGCGATGGCGGCCGGGACGCCGGTCGTGGCCAGCGATATCGACGCGTTCCGCCGGGTCCTCGACGACGGGCGTTCCGGTCGGCTGTTCAGCGTCTCCGACGAGCAGGCCCTCGCCGACGCGCTGGCCGAACTGCTGCGCGCGCCGGCCGCCCGGGCCGCGCTGGCGGCGGCCGGCCGGCGCACCGCGGCCGGCTACGACTGGCCGACGGTCGCCCGCCGGGTGGTGGGGGTGTACGAGATGGTGGCCGGGGACTCCCGGGTTTCGGTAGCGGCGGCCGACGCGTCGTCGTAACGGTTGGTGGCTAACCTGACCACCAATGACCCCCGGTTTGCGTGACCCCCGGTTTGCGCCCCTGACCGCGATCGCGCCGCCATGACCCCCGTCGTCGCGGTGGTGCTGCTCGTGGTGCTCGTCGCGAGCTACCTGACCTGGCTGGCCACCCGTCTGGACCGGCTCGGGGCCCGGGTCGCCGACGCCCGGGCCGGTCTGATCATCGCGCTGGCCGGGCGGGCCGGGGCCGCGATGCGGCTGGCCGACCGGTGCACCGCGGGCCTGGCCGGAGACGGGCCGTTGGCCGGAGACGGGGCGTTGGCCGGTAGCGGGGCGTTGGCCGGTAACGAGGGGCGGGCTGGAACCGACGGGCCGGACGCGGGTCGGGCCGGCCGGTCCGGTCGGGGCGGTCCCGCGTCGCCGGCCAGCATCGCCACGTTGCGCTCGGCGGCCCGCGCCGCCGCCGCCGGGCAGAGCCGGATCCGGGCCGGGGCGCCGCTCGACGCGGCGGCCGAGGACGTCGAGAACACGCTCAGCCGCGCGCTGCGGATGCCGGGCGTCGACGTGACCGCGCCGGCCGCGTCCGCTGCGCTGCACGAGGTCGACCTGGCCTCGGCGCGGGTCGCGCTGGCCCGGCAGTTCTACAACGACGCGGTGCGGGACATGCGGGCGCTGCGGGGCCGGCGCCTGGTGCGGGCCGTCCGGCTGGCCGCCCATCGTCCGACATCCGAGTATTTTGAAATTGACGACGCGTTGACCCCGCCGCACCACGCACCAGCCCGCCAACCGTCCTAATCTCCAGCTATGCATGGCCGGCAGGGCGGACGGGGCCGCGGCGCGGCCATGGCGGCGGCGGCGGGCCTGGCGGTGATTCTCACCCTCACGAGCTGTGCCCACCACCATCACCTGGCCGCCGTGCCGGCGGCCACCGCCCGGCCGACCCCCACGCCGTCCCCGCGGCCCACTCCGGCCGGCCCGCCGCCCTACCAGTGGTTGTCGGGTCTGCGTTACACCGGTCCCCGGCCGGTCCTCGCGGTCAAGGTCGACAACGTCGGCCCGGCCCGGCCCCAGATCGGGGTGGACGCCGCTGACGTCGTGTACGTCGAACAGGTCGAGGACGGACTGACCCGGTTGATGGCCGTCTTCTCCAGCCACGTGCCCGCCACCGTCGGCCCGGTCCGCAGCGCGCGCACCAACGACATCGAGCTGCTGCGCGAGTACGGCAAGCCGGTGCTCGCGTTCAGCGGCGCGAACAAGGGCGTCGCCGACGATGTCGCCCACGCGTTCGTGGTCGACGCCTCGGCCGACGTCCTGCCGTCCTACTTCCACCGCGACAACGGCCGCCAGATCCCGCACAACCTGTTCGTCGCCCCGGTCCCGCTGCTGACGGCCCACCCGTCGTTGCCGGCCCGCGACGTCGGGTTCCGCTTCGGCGCGGCCCGGCCGGGCGGGGGCGCGGCGACCACGGTGGCCGCGACCTATCCGATGGCCCGCTTCACGTTCACCTACGACCGGGCCAGCCGGCGGTACCTGGTCAGCCTGGACGGCACCCCCGACGTGATGGCGGACGGGGCCCGACTCGGGGCGACCAACCTGATCCTCCAGTACGTGCCGGTCCACAACGACAAGTACGTGGACGTGAACGGCAACGTCAGTCCGTACAGCAGCACGGTCGGGCGGGGGACGGCCTGGTTCTACCGGGAGGGCCGGGCCGTCGCGGTGACCTGGTCGCGCCCGACGCCGCTGTCCCCGACCCACTGGATCGGCCCCGACGGCAAGGACATCACGCTGCGGGCCGGCGGCCAGACCTGGGTGATGTTGATCCCCAGAACCTGACCGGGACCTTCGGAGCCTCAGGGTGAGCGCCCCGGCCGGGGCGCATCGACGCCACCAGCCCGGCCGGGTCCGGCGCCGTACGATGGGACTACACACCTGAGGACGGAGACATCAGCATGTCCGAGGACCTGACCCCCGCGCCGAGCGTCGCCACCGCGGTCCCGCCGGCCGGCGAGGCGACCGCGAAGACCGCTGGCGAGGTCGGGACGGCGCGTGTCAAGCGGGGCATGGCGGAGATGCTCAAGGGCGGCGTGATCATGGACGTGGTCACCCCCGAGCAGGCCCGGATCGCCGAGGACGCCGGGGCGGTCGCCGTCATGGCCCTGGAGCGGGTCCCGGCCGATATCCGGGCCGAGGGCGGCGTGGCCCGCATGAGCGATCCCGAGATGGTCACCGGGATCGTCGAAGCGGTGTCGATCCCGGTCATGGCCAAGGCCCGCATCGGGCACTTCGTCGAGGCCCAGGTGCTGCAGGCGCTGGGCGTCGACTACGTGGACGAGTCCGAGGTGCTCACGCCGGCCGACCCGCACCACCACATCGACAAGTGGCGTTTCACGGTGCCCTTCGTGTGCGGCGCGACGAACCTCGGCGAGGCGCTCCGGCGGATCGGCGAGGGCGCGGCGATGATCCGGTCGAAGGGCGAGGCGGGCACCGGTGAGGTGTCCAACGCGGTCGTCCACATGCGGACCATCCGGGGCGAGATCGGCCGGTTGGCGGCCCTGCCCGGCGAGGAGCTGTTCGCCGCCGCCAAGGAACTGCGCGCGCCCTACGACCTGGTGGCCGAGGTGGCCCGGCTCGGCAAGCTGCCGGTCGTGCTGTTCACCGCGGGCGGCATCGCCACCCCGGCCGACGCGGCGCTGATGATGCAACTCGGCGCCGAGGGCGTGTTCGTGGGTTCCGGCATCTTCAAGTCCGGCGACCCGGCCCGGCGGGCCCGGGCGATCGTCGAGGCGACGACCATGTACAACGACCCCGAGGTGCTGGCCAAGGTGTCGCGGGGCCTGGGCGAGGCGATGGTCGGCATCAACCCGACCGAGCTGTCCGCCGCGGACCGCTACGCCGACCGCGGCTGGTGACCGGAGCGCCGCCGTGCGCCGGGCGCCCCACGATCGGGGTACTGGCCCTGCAGGGGGACGTGCGCGAGCACGTCCGGGCGCTGTCCGCCGCGGGCGCCACCGGGGTCGCGGTGCGTCGCGCGGCGGAACTGCGCGGTCTGGACGGGCTGGTGCTGCCGGGTGGTGAGTCGACGACCATCGGGCGGCTCCTGCGGGTCTTCGACCTGCTCGAGCCGTTGCGGGCCGCCGTCGCCGGTGGCCTGCCGGTCTTCGGTTCCTGCGCCGGCCTGATCCTGCTGGCCGCGGACGTGCTCGACGGCCGCCCCGACCAGCCGCTGGTCGGGGGGCTGGACGTGGTGGTGCGCCGGAACGCGTTCGGTCGCCAGTCCCAGTCGTTCGAGCTCGACGTCGAGGTGGCCGGGGTGCCCGGCGGACCTGTCCACGCGGTGTTCATCCGGGCACCATGGGTAGAAAAGGCCGGGGACGGGGTCGACGTTCTCGCCCGCGCCGGGGAGCGCATCGTGGCCGTGCGGCAGGATCATCTGCTGGCGACCGCGTTCCATCCCGAGCTGACGGGCGATACGCGGGTCCACGGATTGTTCGTCGAGATGGTGCGGGAGTTGAGGGGCGCGACATGAGTGGTCACTCCAAGTGGGCGACGACCAAGCACAAGAAGGCCGTCGTCGACGCCCGGCGTGGCAAGCTCTTCGCCAAGCTGATCAAGACGGTGGAGGTCGCGGCCCGCACCGGCGGCGGTGATCCGTCCGGCAACCCGACCCTGGCCGACGCGATCGCCAAGGCCAAGGGCCAGTCCGTCCCGAACGACAACATCGAGCGGGCGGTCAAGCGGGGCTCCGGGGTCGAGGACGGCGGGGTCACCTACGAGCCGATCACCTACGAGGCCTACGGTCCGAACGGCGTCGCCGTCCTGGTCGAGTGCCTGACCGACAACCGCAACCGGGCCGCCTCCGAGGTCCGGGTGGCGATCACGCGCAACGGGGGCACGGCCGCCGACCCGGGTTCGGTGTCGTACCTGTTCCACCGCAAGGGCGTCGTCATCATCACCAGGACGGACGGGCTGGAGGAGGACGACGTGCTGCTCGCGGTCCTCGAGGCCGGCGCCGAGGAGGTCAACGACCTCGGTGAGTCCTTCGAGGTGGTGGCCGAGGCGACCGACCTGCACGCCGTGCGGGTGGCGGTCGGCGACGCCGGCCTGACCATCGAGTCCGCCGACGTCTCCTGGCTGCCGACCGTGAGTGTCCCGCTCGACGCCGAGCCGGCCGCCAAGGTCCTGAAACTGGTCGAGGCGCTCGAAGACCTGGACGATGTTCAAAATGTCTGGTTCAACGCGGACATCTCCGACGAGGTCATGGAGCTGGTCACCGCCTGACTCCCCAGGGCCCACTGACGCGGGTTCGCGGCGGCGGTCCGGGGCGGCGTCAGGCCGTCGGGCGGGCGGCCAGGAGGCACTCCTCGGCGAAGGCCAGGGCACCCAGGTGGTAGGTCCGCGCCGCCCAGCCGAGGCTGATGTTGTGGCCGGCCCCGGCCTGGATCCGGGCGTCGAAGCGCGGGGCGCCGGAGAACATCGCCCGGGTCCGGTCCAGCACGTCGTGATCGTCGCTCCAGAAGCGCTCGTGCTCGGCGACGGTGTACCGCACCGGGACGCGCACCTTCGACGCCACCCCGGGGAACACCTCGGGCCAGCTTGCGGACTCCCGTCGTTCAGCCAGCGGGAACGGGGCGAGCGGGGCGACCCCGGGGGTGAACGTGCCGGGCGGATAGTCGCCCTCGCGGCCCCAGAAGAACGTGCGGTCGTCCGCCGCGGTGTTCTGTTTGCCGGCCATGTCCGGGTGCCACCCGATGCCGACTCCGGACCCGTCGAGCCCGAGCAGTTCGTCGCCCCGGTCGTGGGCCGCCATGTACAGCGCCACTTTGGTGCCGAAGGAGTGCGACACGATGAACAGCCCGCCGCCGAGTCCTTCGCCGGCCGCATGGGTGTCGATCGCCCGCCACAGGACATCGGCCTGGGCCGCCGGGTCGAGGCCGGTCGGCACCGCGAGTCGGGAGGCCCCGTAGCCCGGGCGGTCGAGAGCCAGCACGCTGAAGCCCAGCGAGGCACCGAGCGTCAACAGGGACAGGCTCGGGTCCGCGTGGCCGTGGAAGTACGCGGCCCGCATCGAGCCGCCGTGCAGCGCCAGGATCGTCGCGCGGGGCGGGCCCTGGGCCGGTCGGGCGATCAGACCCGACAGCCGGATCTGGCCGGCGTCCAGGTTCACCTGGTCGACAACCGGCGCGACTGCGGGAACGTCGGCGTTCATGGCGATTTCCGACACTTCGGTGACGCTACCCGGCGCCGCCGGCTCAGGTGTGGTCTCACCCGGCGTGTCCCGATGGGCCCCGGCCGGGCGCCCGGCTAGGGTCTCGAACAGGCGTTCGTCGAGGTGGGGGTGGGCACGGATGCGGGTGCTGGGCGTCGACCCCGGGCTGACCCGGTGCGGGCTCGGCGTGATCGAGGGCGCCGCGGGCCGCCCGGCCGCGCTGATCGCGGTCGGGGTGGTCCGGACGCCCGCCGCGGACGACGTGGCCGCCCGCCTGTGTGCCCTGGAACGGGGCGTCGAGGGCTGGCTCGACCAGCACCGGCCGGACGCGGTCGCGGTCGAACGGGTCTTCAGCCAGGCCAATGTCCGCACCGTGATGGGTACCGCGCAGGCCGGGGCGGTGGCCATCGTGGCCGCCGCCCGCCGCGGGCTGCCGGTCACGCTGCACACCCCCAGTGAGGTCAAGGCGGCCGTGACGGGCAGCGGCCGCGCCGACAAGGCACAGGTCACGTTCATGGTCACGCGGTTGTTGAGGCTGGCCGACCCGCCGAAGCCGGCCGACGCGGCCGACGCGCTGGCGCTCGCGCTGTGTCACCTGTGGCGGGCGCCGGCGCTGGCCCGGCTCCACGCGGCGTCCGGGGCGGCGCGCCCGGGCGGTCGGCGATGATCGCGTCGGTGGCCGGCACCGTCGCCGCGATCACCACGCAGTCCGCTGTGATCGTGGTCGGCGGGGTCGGGCTGCTCGTCCAGTGCACGCCGTCGACGCTCGCGGCCCTCCGGGTCGGGCAGGGGGCCGCGTTGGCCACGGCGCTCGTCGTCCGCGAGAACGAGATGACGCTGTACGCCTTCGCCGACGCCGACGAACGCGACGTCTTCGAGGCCCTCCAGAGCGCCTCCGGGGTCGGGCCGCGGCTGGCCCAGGCCGTCCTCGGCGTCCATCAGCCGGAGGTGATCCGCCGGGCGGTGGCCGAGGAGGATCTGGCCACGTTGACGAAAGTCCCGGGTATCGGGCGCAAAGGCGCCCAGCGGATCGTTCTGGATCTCAAGGACCGGCTCGGTCGGCCGGTCGGGGCCACCCGCGGGCCCGACGGACCGGTCGTCGGGCCGGCCCAGCCGGGGCCGACCGGCCCGCTCGACCAGGTGCGTTCGGCGTTGCTGGGGCTGGGCTACACGGCCGGCGAGGTCGAAGCCGCGATCGCGGCGCTGTCCGGGCCGCCGGGTGGCGCGGAGGCCGCGGCCGGAGTCGGCGGCCACGAGCCGGACGTCGCGGCGTTGCTGCGCCAGGCGCTGGCCGTCCTGCGGCCGCGATGACAGGGGAGTCGGGATGACCGGGGAGCGCGGAAGACGGGGGAGCGGGGTGGTGCGGTGACCGGCAACGGGATGAACCGACCGGACTTCGACGGCCCCGACTTCGACGGCCCCGACCCGGCCGGCCCCGGTTTCGCGGGCGCCGGGCCGAATGGCGCCGGGCCGGGCGACGGCCGGGGGGACGGGATCGTCTCGGCGGTCGCCGCGGACGAGGAGCGGGCCTTCGAGTCGGGGCTCCGGCCCCGCAGCCTCGATGAGTTCGTCGGGCAGCCCAAGGTGCGCGAACAGCTCACGATCATGCTGACCGGCGCCCAGCGGCGGGGTCGCCCGCCCGACCACGTGCTGTTGTCCGGGCCGCCCGGCCTCGGTAAGACCAGCCTGGCGATGATCATCGCCAATGAGCTGACCGTCCCGCTGCGGATGACCAGCGGGCCGGCGATCGAACGGGCCGGCGATCTGGTCTCCGTCCTCACCTCGCTGAGTCCCGGCGAGGTGCTGTTCATCGACGAGATCCACCGCATCGCCCGGCCGGCCGAGGAACTGCTGTACTCGGCGATGGAGGATTTCCGGGTCGACGTCATCCTCGGCAAGGGTCCCGGGGCGACGGCCATCCCGCTCGACGTCTCACCGTTCACGCTGGTCGGCGCCACGACCCGGGCCGGCCTGCTGACCGGCCCGTTGCGTGACCGGTTCGGCTTCACCGGCCATCTCGACTTCTACGACCCGGACGACCTGGTCCGGGTCCTGACCCGGTCGGCGCAGATGCTGGGCGTGCGGCTCACCCCGGACGGCGCGGCGGAGGTCGCCGGCCGGTCGCGGGGGACCCCCCGCATCGCCAACCGGTTGCTGCGCCGGATGCGCGACTACGCCGAGGTGCGCGCGGACGGGGTCGTCACCCACGACGTGGCCCGGGCCGCGCTACGGGTCTACGACGTCGACGCGCTCGGGCTCGACCGGCTCGACCGGGCGGTCCTGGACGCCCTGGTCCACCGGTTCGACGGGGGTCCGGTCGGGCTGACCACCCTGGCCGTCGCGGTGGGTGAGGAGCCGGGCACCGTCGAGGAGGTGGCCGAACCGTTCCTGCTGCGGGCCGGGCTGCTCACCCGCACCCCGCGGGGGCGGGTCGCCACGCCGGCCGCGTTCGCCCACCTGGGAGTCGACCTGGCCGACTCGCTCAACCGCTCACAGACCCCATTCCTGTTCAACGAGTGACGTCGGCACTCGACGGGCCTCGCGGTCGTTTCAGTGGTGACGCATAGGATCGACCTGACCTGAACAGGAAGGCGTGACGACGTGGGTGTAATCGCGGTTGCCGATGTGGCTGCCGGCAAGAGTGGTAGCGGCGGTTTCGGCATCGTGATCTGGGTCCTGCTGATCGGCGGCGTGATTGCTTTCATGCTGTCGTCCCGCCGGCGGCAGCGGGCCGCGCAGCAGCAGCGCCAGACGGATCTTGAGCCCGGCTCGCACGTGATCACGACGGCCGGCCTGCACGGCACCGTGGTGGAGACCGACGGCGACGATGTTCTGCTCGAGGTCGCTCCGGACGTCGTCCTGCGCTTCACCCGGGCCGCGGTCGCGCGGGTGGTTCCTCCGGCTGAGGTGCCCGGGGACGACGCGCCGGACGACGACGTCGTCGAAAGTCACGACGCCATCCACGACGCGGCCCTGGGTCGGTTCGCCGATCCTGAGCCCACCGACGTGGCGGCCCCCAAGGATCTCAACGGGGCCGGGGCCGGGAACCACAATGGTGCCGGTCCCCGGGAATCCGATCCGGCCACCCCGGGCGGGACCGACGACGCGGACGACGCCGGGTCCGGCGGTTCGTCTGCCCCGAAGAAGCTCTGAAGGCCGTTCCGTGGCCGACATCACATGTGCGTGACGATATGGTTGCCGCAATGTGCGCCATGACCCGCGCCGCAACCGGCCGGGCGGCCGGGCGCGAGCAGCCGTAGAGGCTCGGAAGGAAAGGGAAATCCGTTGGCACGAGGGTCGGCTCGGACGCCGGGGTCGCGTCAGTCCTGGACCCGGATCTGGGTTCTGGTCGGCCTGATCGTCGTCCTGTACGCGACGATGGTCGGCACCGGGAACCTGACGCCCAAGCTCGGTCTCGACCTCCAGGGCGGCACGAGCGTCATCCTCACGCCGAAGCCGGCCCAGAAGGGTCAGAAGATCTCGTCCGACGCGGTCAACCGCGCGGTCGACATCATCCGGCAGCGGGTCAACGGGCTGGGCGTGGCGGAGTCGACGGTCCAGCGGGCCGGCAACACCATCGACATCTCCGTGCCCGGCAAGGGCCGCAACGACGTCGTGAATCTCGTCGGGCAGACCGCGGAACTGCGTTTCCGCGAGGTCTACACGCAGGGCGCGGCCACCCCGACCCCGAC
>JAMFSN010000002.1 GCA_026225295.1 Frankia alni | reverse complement strand
GGGTGTCGGCTGGCCGACAGCGCTCCTCGCCGACCTGATGGATGGTGCAGAGGGCTGGTCGCCGAGGGGGGCACCGCGGTGGGTATCGCGGTGGGTACGGGCTTCGGCGGGGGGACTCGGCGGCCAGTCCAATACGCCATCTCGATCGCGGACGGTCGGGGCGGCGGCCGGGGGCCCACGCCGGTGAGTCGGCCGGCGGGCGGTGCACGCCGATGCTCACCCCGGGCGGAGGATGCCGGCCCGTGGTCCGGTGGTCCACGCTCGTGGCAGGCGCCCGGTTGCTTCAGCCGCGGCGCGAACGCCGGTCGGGGCCAGAGATCGGGCGACCGCGCCGGCCGGGGAAATCGGGGGATCGGCATGGTAGATGCGCGGACCGCGGGTAGTACCGACGGCACCGGATCACCGGGCGGTCCCGCGGGCGCCACGTCGCCGGGCGACCGCGCCGGCTCCGCATCGCGGCGCGGTCCCGAAGGCACCACGGTGGCGGGCGGTCCGGAGCGGATCCTCGATCGGGCCGATCTTCCGTTGTCCGGCCTGTCGGTCGAGCTGGTCACCAGCCGGGTCGGGCTCCTGCGCTGGCGGCTGTCGGGCGCCGGGGCGGGCGTCATCGACCGGGCGCTGGAGCGCACGCCCATCCTCGGTTGGCGCAGCGGTGCCGCGCCGGCGGCGGGCCGCGCCCCCGGATCGGCGGTCACCGCGGCCTGGGGATCGCTGCTCGGCGGGAGCGGTCCGTTGCGGGTCGTGCTGGCCCGGCGGCGTCCGCTGCGACGCCGGTCGCTGCGCCACGAGCTCGACCCGCTCACGCTCGGTGACGCGTTCTGGATCGCCGAGGTGGAAGGCGCGTTCGATCAGCTCGTGGTGTCGGACGGCGCCGTGGTCGAGACCCGCGATCTGCGGACCGTCGCCTGACGGGCGCTCAGCGTAACGGCCGGGCGGCCCGCAGCTGATCGGCGTGCCACGCGCAGGCGTCCACGACGTAGGCCGTGCCCCCCGGCACGATCAGCTGCCCCCGGACCGCCACCGGTTCGGGGCAGCAGATCGCTCGGCCGGCCTCGTCGAGCTGGCTGGTCGGGTGGAAACATCCGCCCCGGGTCGGTCGCCAGGCCAGCCCGAAATCGTTTCTCGCCTCGTCGGTCATGTGCGCATCATCACTCGGCCGGAAGCGCCCGGGCATCCGTTCGGGCCCGTTGATGCCACGCCGGCAACGTGACGCCCGGGTCCGCGCCGCGGGTCGCCCGCCCGCCGCCGGTGGACGCCCGGACCCGGCGGGCACCCCCGGTCCGGGGCGTCGGCCAGGCACTAGCCTGGCCCGGTGAGGATTGCCACCTGGAATGTGAACTCCGCCCGGGCGCGCCAGGTCAGGCTGGTCGACTGGCTCGACCGGGCCCAGCCGGACGTGGTCTGCCTGCAGGAGACCAAGCTGTCCGACCCCGATTTTCTCGAGGCGTTCGACGAGGATCTGTTCCGCCGCGGATACGCCACCGCCCACCACGGCGACGGGCGCTGGAACGGCGTGGCGCTGCTGTCCCGGGTCGGCCTGGCCGAGGTCGAGCGGGGCCTGGCCGACGGTCCGGGCTTCCCCGCCCCGGAGCCGCGGGCCATCGCCGCGACCTGTGCGGGGGTCCGGGTGTGGTCGGTGTACGTACCGAACGGGCGGACGCCCGACGACCCCCATTACGCCTACAAGCTCACCTGGCTGGAAGCGTTGGCCCGGGTGGTCGGCCCGTACGCGGCCGGCGCGGCCGTGGTGGCCGGCGACTTCAACATCGCCCCGACCGACGCCGACGTCTTCGATCCGGCGGCGTTCGTCGGCTCGACCCACATCACCCCGCCGGAACGCGACGCCCTGACCGCGATCGAGGCGACCGGCTTCACCGACGTGCTGCGGCGCCGCTGGCCGGACGAGCGGTTCTTCACCTACTGGGACTACCGCAACCTGTCCTTCGTCAAGGACACCGGCATGCGCATCGACCTCGTGCTCGCCTCGGCCGAGGTCGACGGACGGGTCAAGGCGGCCTGGGTCGACCGCGCGGCCCGCAAAGGCAAGGGCACCAGCGACCACGCCCCGGTCGTGATCGACCTGGACGAGGCGCCGGACGGCGACGTCGGTCCGCTGGTGCCGCCGCCCTCGGCGGCCCGCGGCCGCTCCTGACCCTGCCCAGCCACCCTGCCCAGCCGGATCGCGGGGAGTGTCCCCGGGCCGCCGGCCGAAGGGCTGAGAGCGGACCCCAGCTAGTCCCCGGGCGGCCCGTACTGGCCACTGACCACCGCTCGCTCTGACTCGAAAGTGCTAGACGGCAGATCACCCATGGTGAAAAGTGCGCCGTTCGGGGCCTTTCTGGCCGGGACTAAAGTCCTGAATCCCCGAGCCGGGACAACCTTTGATCTAGAGCTGATCGGGGAGTCGGGCGGGCGTTACAGCACGCCACGGGCGGTGATCGACCACTTGTTACCGGTCGGTTGCCCAAGTACCTTACTGTGGCGTAAGGCAATGAACACTGTCTGTTTCTTTACTCTCACGTAGTTCGTACTACCGTCTGGGGCTCACACCGACTACGCCCACTCTGGTCACCAGCTGTCCGGTCTTGTGGCGTTTTGCCGGTCAGTATCGAATGGCTCCCACTCCATCCCCCCGGAGTGGGTCAAGCTTCGGAGGCGTCCGTGACAGCTCTCTCCTACAGTGCTCGCGGCGACGAGACGACGACCACCCTGGCGGGCAAGGCCGCGGGCCCCGCGGTCCGCCACACCCCGCGAACGCGGCGGGTGCTGGCCGACGGTTCTCTCGCGCCACTGGAAGGCCCCGGCGCCGCGGCCAAGCCGCCGATGCGCGGTCGTCCCATGGTCAACCAGCGCGACGTGGTCCTCGGCCCGGCCGAGCTGCGCGGCATCCTGCGGATCGTGGAGGGCTGCGAACGGGCCCCGACGCTGGATGTCTTCCGCCAGACGGCGCTGGAAGGGATGGCCCGTCACCTCGGCTATCGCCACAGCGCCTTTTTCATCGGTTCGTCGTTCGAGAAGGCCTTCCAGGACCGCCGCCCGGCCGGCCACGGCATCGCGCTGCGGATGGCCGAGCCGTTCCTCGAGCGCTACCGCACGCTGGAGGCGTTCACCGACGCCGACAGCCTGACCGCGATGCGCGAGCGCGGGCTGCTGACGCTGGAGGAGTTCGGCGTGCCGGGGCGGCCCGAGATCCGGGCCCACCTCGAGCAGTTCCTCAAGGCTCACGGCATCCACGCCAAGCTGCTGGTCCGGTTGGCCACCCCGGCCGGGGTCGGCGCGTTCGTGTCGCTGCTCGACCCGCGCCCGGGAGCGTTCGGTCCCCGGGACCGGGCCGTGTGCGCGGTGGTCGGCCGGCACCTGGGCAACCTGCTGCGCTTCCACATCCAGTCGATGCCGGTCCCGTCGGTGACCACCAAGCTGTCGGTGCGCGAGCGCGACGTGGTGCGACTGGTCGCCGAGGGCTGCTCGAACCGACAGGTCGCCGATGCCCTGTGCATCAGCGTCGACACGGTCAAGCACCACCTCACCCACGCTCTGGTGGCGACCGGCTGCGCCAACCGGACCCAGCTGGCGCTGGCCTGGCAGCGGGAGGTCGGCGCCCTGCCGGCCGCCAGCCGGGCGGCCGCCGCCGCGCCGCTCGCCCGGCGCTGATCCGGGCGCCGAACGACCGGTCGAGGCAGACCGGTCGGGCGGCGGGCGGGACGCTCCGGGGTGTTGTCCGTACATGGGCCACCAACCCGGGGTCGTCCCCCCGGGGACACGCTGAGGCCACTACCCCACACCTGCGCGGGGGCTGCTGGGTCACCCGTTAGGATCGCCCCGACGACGCGGGGGCTGCGCAACCCGCGTGTATGCACATCCGCCGGGTCTCAGGAGGTTCCGGTGCGGCAAAGGGCCTTTCTACACCAGTGACGGGCCTTCGTCGTATCTGGCCACCGGGCGCGGTGGTGATCCCGGGTCAGCTGTCCCGTGGTCTGCCGCCGCTGGGTTCATGCCCCGACAACCTTCCGGCGAATCGCACGATCGGCCAGGGGCGTGCCCGCACGTCGTCCGCCGAGGTGGGAAACCGGGACGGCGCCAGCCCCAGGCCCGGGCCGTTCTGTCGACCGACCGGGAAGATCCTGCCCGATGTGCCCGTCTCGCGCCACCACTGCGGCACCCATCGGGATTGCCTGCGGGACAGCCACGGGGACCCGCGTAAGGAATGTGAAGGTCGTCGCGACACGCCCACTGCCTCCCGCCGGGAGAGCAGCCCCTCACGTGCCGCCGACTTCGGACCGGGCCGCGCATCGCGGAATCGGACCCGAGTCAGGAAGGACAGCCGATGAGCACCGTCCTCGCTAGCCGAGAGCTGGTTCTGGGGATCTCCCCCTTTGTCGAACCGACGGCCGCCCTGGTCGCGGCGGTCGAGCGGGGCGGCGGCCTCGGGGTGCTCGATCTGGGGCGGGACGCCGCGGCGGCCCGCGCCGCGCTGGCCGACACCGAACGCTTCGCGCCGGGGCGCTTCGGGGTCCGGGTGCCGACCGGCTGCGACACCGGTCCGGTCGCGCTGCCGGACCGGGTCGACACAGTTGTCCTGGGGCCCGGGGTCGCGTTCGCGCCCGGCACGGCCTGGACCATCCCGGCCGCCGCCGGGGACGGAGCCCGCCGGGTCCTGGTCGAGGTCATCGACGTGGCCCAGGCCCGCGCGGCCGCGGCGGCCGGCGCCGCCGGGCTGATCGCGCGGGGCGCCGAGTCCGGGGGACCGGTCGGTGACCTGACGACCTTCACCCTGCTGCAGCATCTGCTCGCCGACGACGGCCCCGGGTTGCCGGTCTGGGCGGCCGGTGGCATCGGACCGCACACGGCGGCCGCCGCGATCGCCCTCGGCGCGACCGGCGTGGTCCTCGACGTCCAGCTCGCGCTGGTCCGCGAGGTGGAACTGCCGGTCGAGGTGGCCGGCGCGGTGCGGGCCATGGACGGCAGCGAGACGGCGCTGGTCGGCGGGCACCGGGTCTACGTCCGGCCCGATCTGCCGGTCGCCGAGCTGGTCGGCCGGGACACCGCCACCGTCGCGACCGGGACGCCCGCTCCGGCGCCGGCCGGCGCCGGAGCGGGCGTCCCGGGGATCACGGGGGCCGGCACCGGCGTGGAGACCTTCGACGTCAGCCCGGACACCGGCGGCGAGGACGCCGCCGACGGTGCCCTCGCGGACACCGGGGACGGTGCCGACCAGGCGGCCGTCGCCCACCGGCTCGGCGCCCGCGACCTGCGCACCCAACTGCTGCCGGTCGGGCAGGACGGCGCCTTCGCCCGCCCGCTGGCCGAGCGCTACGTCAGCGCCGCCGGCGTGGTCCGGGCCGTGCGCGAGGCCGTCACCGATCATCTCGCCGCCGCTGCCCGGACCCGCCCGCTGGCCCCCGGTTCCCGCTTCGCGTCGGCCCGAGGTCTGGCCCAGCCGGTCGTGCAGGGGCCGATGACCCGGGTCAGCGACCGGGCCGCGTTCGCGAAGGCCGTCGCCGACGGCGGTGGGCTGCCGTTCCTGGCCCTGGCGCTGATGAGCGGGGCGGAGAGCCGCGCGCTGCTCGTCGAGACCGCGGCCCTGCTCGGCGACGCGCCGTGGGGGGTCGGGGTCCTCGGTTTCGCCCCGCCCGAGCTGCGCGAAGCCCAACTGGCCGCCGTCCGGGAGGTCGGCCCGCCCTGCGCGCTGATCGCCGGTGGTCGGCCGTCCCAGTCGGCGCCGCTCGAGGCGGCCGGCATCGACACCTTCCTGCACGTCCCGTCGCCGGGGCTGCTGGACCGCTTTCTGACCGACGGCGCGCGCAAGTTCGTCTTCGAGGGGCGCGAGTGCGGCGGCCACGTGGGCCCGCGGGCCAGCTTCCCGCTCTGGGAGGCCCAGATCGCCGGCCTGCTCGCGTTCGGGGACAAGCTGCCCGCGGCCGCGGCGGCGGAGTTCTTCGGCGGGCTGCACCTGCTGTTCGCCGGCGGGGTCCACGACGAGCGGTCGGCCGCCGCGGTGGCCGCCGCGGCCGCCCCGCTGGCCGAGCGGGGGGCCGGCATCGGCGTCCTGATGGGCACCGCGTACCTGTTCACCGAGGAGTCGGTCAGCTCCGGGGCGATCATGCCCGGCTTCCAGGCGGCGGCGGTCGGCTGCGAAGAGACCGTCCTGCTGGAGACGTCCCCCGGGCACGCGACCCGGTGCGTCGACTCGTCCTACGTGCGGGCCTTCCTGGAGACCAAGCGGCAGCTCGCGGCGAGCGGCGCGGCCCGCCAGCAGATGTGGGAGGAGCTCGAGCAGCTCAACCTGGGCCGGCTGCGGATCGCCAGCAAGGGGCTGCGCCGGTCGGGCGGCGTCGTCGTCGAGGTCGACGCGGAGACCCAGGCCCGCGACGGCATGTTCATGATCGGGCAGGTGGCGGGCCTGCGGTCTGCGGTCACCACGGTCGCCGACCTGCACGCCCAGGTGACCGACGGGGCGACCGCGGCGCTCGCCGACCGGGCCGCCGACCTGGGCGTGACCACCCGCCCGGCGGCCGTCGTACGGGAGCCGGCCCGCCCGCTCGACATCGCGATCGTCGGTATGGCGGCGGTGTTCCCGGACGCCCCCGACGTGAGCGCGTTCTGGGCGAACATCGTCGGCGGCGTCGACGCGGTCACCGAGGTGCCCGCCTCCCGCTGGGACCCGGCCGTCTACTACGACCCCGAATCCGTTCTTAAGAACTCGAGCCGGCGGGTGCCCTCGAAGTGGGGCGGGTTCCTGCCCGCGGTGCCCTTCGACGCCCTTGCCTACGGCATTCCGCCGAACTCGCTGACCAGCATCGAACCGGGGCAGTTGCTGGCGTTGGAGGTGACCGCCCGGGCGCTGGCCGACGCCGGCTACGAGGTGCCCGGCCCGACCGGGGTCGCGAAGAACGGCGCCGGCCGCGGCGGCCGGCCCGAGCAGCAGGGCCGGCGCCCCTTCGACCGGGCCCGCACGTCGGTGGTGTTCGGCGCCGAGTCCGGCGCCGACCTGTCGGCCGCCTACGGGTTCCGGTCGGCCTGGGAGTCGTACTTCGAGACCATGCCGGCCGAGCTCGAGGCACACCTGCCGGTCATGGACGAGGACTCCTTCCCGGGCCTGCTGGCCAACGTGATCGCCGGGCGGGTCGCCAACCGGCTCGACCTCGGTGGGGTCAACTTCACCCTCGACGCGGCCTGCGCCTCGTCGCTGGCCGCCCTGGACGCGGCGTGCAAGGAACTGACCGCCGGAACGTCCGAGATGGTGCTGTGCGGCGGCGTCGACACCCACAACGGCGTCCACGACTTCCTGCTGTTCTCCTCCGTCCACGCGCTGTCCCCGACCGGTCGCAGCCGTAGCTTCGACTCCGCCGCCGACGGCATCTGCCTGGGTGAGGGCGTGGCGGTGGTTGTGCTCAAGCGGCTGGCCGACGCCGAACGCGACGGTGACCGCATCCACGCGGTGATCAACGCGGTGGCCGGCTCCAGCGACGGTCGGGCCCTGGGCATGACCGCGCCGCGCAAGGCCGGTCAGGTGCTCTCCCTCGAGCGGGCCTACGCGCGGGCCGGGATCTCGCCGGCCGACGTCGGGCTGATCGAGGCCCACGCGACCGGCACCGTGGTCGGCGACCGGACCGAACTGACCAGCCTCACCGAGGTGTTCACCGAGGGCGGCGCCCAGCCCGGGAACTGCTCGGTCGGCTCGGTGAAGTCGCAGATCGGGCACACCAAGTGTGCCGCCGGGCTGGCCGGCCTGATCAAGGCGACGAAGGCCCTCGAGACCGGCATCCGGCCGCCGACCCTGAACGTCACCCGACCCAACGAGTACTGGGACCAGGCGACCAGCCCGTTCTTCTTCGACGACGCGGCCCGCCCGTGGGCGGCCCCCCCGTCCGAGCGGCACGCCGGCCTGTCGGCGTTCGGGTTCGGCGGCACGAACTTCCACGTGGTGCTGTCCGCCTACGACGGCGCGCCGGAGCCCGCCCACGGCCTGGACCAGTGGCCGAGCGAGCTGTTCCTGTTCCGCGGCGCCGACCGGGCCGCCGCCGGCCGCCGGATGGAGAAGCTCGCCGAGCTGCTCCGGGTCGGCGAAGGCGCCGGGCGCCCGTGGCGGCTGCGCGACCTGGCCCGGACCATCAGCGAGGAGGGCCGGGGGACCGTCCAGGTCGCGGTGGTCGCCGACGGCCTCGACGCCCTGGCCGCGGCCCTGGAGCGGGCCCGCCGGTTCGAGCACGCGCCCAAGGTGGGCGTCTTCGTCGCCGACGGGTCGCTGACCGCGCCGGCCGAACCGGGCGGGGCGCCGACCGCGCCGCCGGTCGCCTTCCTGTTCCCCGGCCAGGGCAGCCAGCGCCCGAACATGCTGGCCGACCTGTTCGTCGCCTTCCCCCGGCTGCGGTCCCTGCTGACCGCGGCCGGGCCGTTGGCCCGCACGATGTTCCCGCCGACCGCCTTCACCCGCGAGGAGGCCGCCGCCCAGGTCGCGGCGATCACCGACACCCGGGTCGCGCAACCCACGCTCGGTATCGCCGGGCTCGCCGCCCACACCGTGCTGTCGTCGCTGGGGGTGCGGCCGGCCATGGCGGCCGGCCACAGCTACGGCGAGCTGGTCGCGCTGGCCGCCACCGGGGCCCTTGACCCCGCCGAACTGCCGGGCCTGTCGGTGGCCCGGGCCGAGGCGATCCTCGGCGCGGCCGGCGACGACCCGGGCACCATGGCGGCCGTCAGCGCCACCATCGAGCAGATCACCGCCGCGCTGGGGGCGGACTCCGGCGTGATCGTCGCGAACCACAACGCCCCCCGCCAGGCGGTGATCTCCGGACCCACCCCGGCGCTCGAACGGGCCGTCGAGACCCTCGCGGCGGCCGGCCTGACCGTCCAGCGGATCCCGGTCGCCGCCGCCTTCCACAGCGAGGTCGTGGCGGGGGCCGCGACGACGTTCGCGACCGCCGTCGCGGCCCGCACGTTCGCGACGCCGTCGGTACCGGTGTGGTCGAACACGACCGCCCGGCCCTACCCGACCGCGCCCGACGACATCCGGGCCAGCCTGGCCGGCCAGGTCGCCGAGCCGGTGCGGTTCGTCGACCAGATCGAGGACATGTACGCGGCCGGCGCCCGGGTCTTCGTCGAGGTCGGCCCCGGTCGGGTGCTGACCGGCCTGACCGGCAAGATTCTCGGCGACGCGCCGCACCGCGCGGTCGCGCTCGACGGGCCCGGCGAGTCCGGCGTGCGCCGGTTGCTGCTCGCCCTCGCGGAGCTGGCCACGGTCGGGGTCGCTCTCGACGCGGCGCCGCTGTTCGCCGGGCGGGATGCCCGGATCGTGGCGGCCACCCCCGCCCCGCGGGCGCCCGGTTGGCTGGTGGACGGAGCGATCGTGCGCAGCGCCGACGGCCGCCCGCTGGCCGGCGGGCTGCAACCCCTGGACCAGCTCGAACGGCTGGCCTCGCCGCTTGCCCCGGCCGTCCCGGTCGGCGCCGGCGCCTTCGCGCCGGTCGGTTCGGCGGCGGTCGACGCGACCGTGCTGGAGTTCCTGCGCACGACCCGCGAACTGGTCGCCGCCCAGCGGGACGTCGTGCTCGGGTACCTCGGGGTCGACCCGGCGGCCATGCCGGTCTCGGCCCTGGGTACGGCCGCGCTACCGGGCCCGGCCGCCATCGGTTACCCGGCGGTCGAGAACTTCGTACCGCGCCAGGGGTCCGCCCCGGGGTCGGCCGCGCTGTCGGTGGGCTCGCGCGCCAACGGCCACGGTCCGGTCCCCGGCGGCGGCGGGGGCCGGGGTGGGGCCGTCGGCGGGGCGGGAACCGGCGGCCGCGACGAGCCCGGTCGCCCCGGGCTCGACCTGGCCGCGTTGTCGGAGGTGGTTGTTGGGGTGATCGGGGCGCAGACGGGTTATCCGGCGGAGATGTTGGAGCCGGATCTGGATCTTGAGGCGGATCTGAGTATTGATTCGATCAAGCGGACGGAGATTTTGGG
>JAMFSN010000233.1 GCA_026225295.1 Frankia alni | reverse complement strand
CGCGGTCGTGATCGACTGTTCGGACGGGCCGAGCGGCGCCGCCGCCGCGCGGCGTGAGCGTGCGCCGGTTAATTCGTCGGCGACCGAGGGACCTGGTGAGGAGTTCGGGCAAGGCCCCCGACTATGTCGGGAGCGCTTCCTCGTCGGCACAGCCGGGTCGGCGCCTGGGCGTTCAGTTGACGACGCTAAGCACGATCTTGCCGGTGGTACGGCCGCGCTCTCCGAGTTCGTGTGCCTTCGCGGCCTGCGTTAGCGGCAGTACCGTATCGATCTCCGCGCGCAGCCGACCGGATTCCACGAGTTCGGCGATCCGCCGCATGCCCGCCTGGTCCGCTTCGACGACCATAAACGTCGACCGCAGTCCCAGCGCGCGAGCCGGTCCGGCGAGTGCGGCCTCTTTCGGGGAGGCGAGTGAGACGACGAGACCGCCAGGGCACAAGGTGCGTAGCGAGCGCGGCCCGTACTCGCCGCCTATCGTGTCGATCACGATATCGATGCCGCTGACCACGGCGGCGAAGTCGGTCCGGTTGTAGTCGATGACCTCGTCGGCGCCGAGTGCCCGGACAAGGTCGTGCTTGGCTGCGCTGGCGGTGCCGATGACCTCTGCGCCGAGCGCCTTGGCGATCTGGACCGCGACATGGCCGACCCCGCCGGCAGCGGCATGGACGAGTACGCGCTGGCCCGGTCGGACGTTCCCCGTGTCAACGAGGGCTTGCCATGCGGTCAGCGCCACCAGCGGGAGGGCGGCGGCCTCCACGTGAGAGAGTCGGTGAGGCTTACGAACCAGGTGCCGTGCGGGCGAGATCAGGTACTCGGCGTAGGCACCCGCTGGTTGCGGCTGGCGCGGCATTCCGAACACCTCGTCGCCGGCCTCGAACAGGGTCACGCCCGGCCCTACGGCCTCGACTACGCCGGACACGTCCCAGCCAAGCCGGATCGGCGCGGAGTGCGCGAGGCCGCCGACGGCGCGGTGCCAGTAGTCGGTCGGGTTCACCCCCGCCGCGTGCACCCGAACGAGTACCTCGGCCAGGCCCGGCTCCGGCCGTTGTACTTCGACGATCTTGAGTACCTCGGGGCCGCCGAATGTGTCCTGACCGATCGCAAGCATGATCGTGCTCCTTCGCGTGTCCGGTTGGGCTACAACAGGAGCCAAGCCGACGGTGACAGCGTCGAGCGAGTGGCCTGATGGACAGCATGTGTGAGGATCTGGCCATGCATCGTGTGGTCGTCCTTGCCCTCGACGGGGTCTATCCGTTCGAACTGAGCATCCCTGTGCGGATCTTCGGCACCGCGGTCGGTGACGACGGCGAACCGCTCTACCAGGTCCTGACCTGTAGCGTCGATGGCGGTCCGGTCACCACCGAGGCTGACTTCACCGTGGCTGTGGCGCACGGGGCCGAGCTGCTGCCCACCGCGGACACGCTGGTGATCCCGCCGTTTGCCACCTGTGCCGACGTTGACCGGGACTGGCTGCCCCCGACACTCGGTGCCGCTCTGGCAAGCATGCGGCCCGGCACCCGCGTGGTGTCGATCTGCACCGCGGCGTATGTGCTGGCCGCGGCAGGCCTGCTCGATGGTCGTCCGGCGACGACACACTGGAACCAGGCGCCGCATTTCCAGCGTTCCTTCCCGACCGTGGAGGTTCGCCCCGACGTGCTGTTCGTGGACGACGGGGACGTGCTCACCGCCGCGGGTGTCGCGGCGGGGATCGACCTGTGTCTGCACCTCGTTCGCCGTGACCACGGCAGCAAGGTCGCCAACCAGGTCGCCCGGCTCTGCATCGTGCCGCCCTGGCGCGACGGCGGTCAGGCGCAGTTCATCGAGCGCCCCGTCCCGGAACCCGCGAGAGCCGGCACCGCTTCGGTGCGCGCCTGGGCGCTCGACCGGCTCCACCAGCCCCTCTCCCTGGCGGACCTGGCCAGACAGGGGCAGATGAGCATCCGCACTTTCACTCGGCACTTCCGCGACGAGGTGGGGATGACACCGGGCCAGTGGTTGACCCGACAGCGAGTCGAACACGCACGGCGCCTGCTCGAGTCCACCGACCTCCCCGTGGACCGCGTCGCCGCCGAAGCCGGCTTCGGAACCGGCGCCTCGCTGCGCCAACACCTGGCCACCACGATCGGCGTCTCACCCACGGCCTATCGCCAGACCTTCCGCACGACCGCAAGTGGTACGTGACTCTGGTCGGACCAGACCACGAGCCCGGCGAAGGTTTCGCGAAGCGAGCGTCGGTGAAGGCCCGCCCGCCGGGAGCCACGTTCTGCTCGAAGTCGTCGAACAAGATCAAAATCGGGTGGTCGGCAAGCAGACCGGCGATCGTGTTCACCTTGTCCACATCGTCGACCTGGGGGTCGGTCAGGATATCGGCGGCCGTGTGGAGGTCGGGATGCCCGGCGACGCCGTCGGCGAGGCTGGCGGTGACCTGCTGGATGAGGCTGTCGGGGTTCCAGGCCCCGACGTGGGTGACGGTGAGCCAGCCATCGCCCGGCCAGCCGGGATTGGACCCGACCGGCGATAACGGTCTTGCCGATCCCCCCGATCCCCGCGATCCCGGGCAGCGCGACGCCGGCCCGGGGACCGAACCGGTTGAGCGTCCGGGCGTCCGCGCCTCGGCAAACCAGCCACGCGCACCATGAAGCGAGGCGGTCGCCGTTTCCCCGCTGGTCAGCCTCGCAGGTGCCGTTCGAAGAACCGGACCGCGGACGCCGCCTCGAAGCGGGGCGCCACGCGAAGGCACGGTATTCGGCAGATGAGTGTGCCCCCGGCCATCGGCATAACTCGTCCGCCAGAAACTGCGCCAGCCGGGGAGGTGCCCACGTCGGTGTCTGCGGGTCTCCACCCGCCGCCTTCGTCCCTTCGTCGAGCTCCGGGCCCTTCCCTGCACACGGCTCGCCGAACCGGTTTGCTGGGGAGCTAGCATGATCGCGTGGCTGGTGGGGTGCGAGTGGTCGGCACCTCGGATATCGCGGTGATTTTGGGCGTGCCGCAGCAAGCGTTGATCACCGGTGTCGGGTAGATCCGACGTTGCCGGCCCCGATCGGCGCGATCAACGGATCGGCTCGGCACCCGCGTTACCTGGTGTGGCTTCCGGAGGACGTCGAGCGGTGGATTGCCGCGCTCCGGCGACGTGAAGACCTCGGCAGCGTGGCGAGGCTGACCGAAGGGTGACGCGCGGTCGAGGGCCAAACGGGGGATGGCTCTCGACCGCGCCGGTTCCGATGGTGCCCTACCTTTGGGTTGTGCGGTAGGCGAACTCGCCGGGACTTTCGACCGCTGTTAGGGTCGGCAATCGGTGTGGCCCGACGCTTTGGGCAAGGCTCGGAACCCTCGGTGTTAGTGGGCTTTGCGGTAGGCGTCGACGACGGTGGCGGCGATACGGCCACGGTCGCTGACGGTGTGGCCGTTGACGCGGGCCCATTCGCGGATGGCGGAGGTTTCGTCGCTGCTGCCAGCGTGGGCGGCCGGTCGGGATGTGGTGGTGCGGCGAGTGGCGCGTCCGCCGGTGCGTCGGGCGGAGGCGACGAAGGGGGCGAGTGCTTCGCGCAGGGTGGTGGCGTTCTTTTCGGACAGGTCGATGTCGTAGGTGACGCCGTCGAGGCCAAAAGTGGCGGTTTCGTCGGCGGTCCCGCCGTCTAGGTCGTCGATGAGGGAAACGATCGTTTTCTGCGCCATGGTGGCTGTTTCTCCTTGTCGGGGGTTTCCGGCCGCTGCTGTACGTATCCAGGGCTACGCCCAGCGGTATTTGACGGGCCGGTGGTTAGGGGTTGGTGGGTACGGGCCGGGTCGCGGCGAGGAAGGTGGTCCACCGGTAGGGCTCGATGCGGACGACGGCGCCGGTGTGGGGTACGTCGATCATGTTTCCATTCCCGAGATAGATACCGACGTGTCGATCGCCGTGGTGTTTGCTCCGAAGAATAACAGGTCGCCGGGGTAAGCGGGCTGCCGGCGGGGGCTGTGCGGGCGGCGGCTGATCGCCCGGTGACGGCGCCGATGGGTGTGGGTGGGGCGGTGTAGCTGGCGGCGACGGACAGAACGTGGGTGACGTAAGCCGGGTCGTGGTTATAGGCGCGATGCCGACATCGACATAGCGCCTATTGGGCCGGGTCCTCGGTTATGCCGACCTCGGGTGGAAAGCCGGTGGGGTCACAGGAGTCTGGGGCTGGGGCGGTCCTCCACACGATCAACCCGACCCGACCCATTACCTGGCCAGACGACCCCGCCGCCCGCCTCGACGTTGACCAATAGCACTCGGACCCAGCCGACTCGAGCGGAGCTCGCTCCACCACGTGATCGTCGCCAGACCCCTTCAACTTGGCCATTGGTAGAGCGCGGGCGCCAGGCCGCCGGGCAGCTGGGCGCGCGGGTCGTCCACCTCGACGTCACCGACGACGCGTCCGTGCCGGCCGCCGCGGCGACCGTCGGGGCCGACCGCGGAGGGCCGGACGTGCTGGTCAACAACGCGGGCATCCAAGCAGAAATGGGCGACGACAACGTGGTGATCGGCGCCGCCGACCTGACCCCCGACCTGATGCGGCAGACCTTCGTAAGGTGGAATGCATCGACCGGATGTAGTGGTGTCGACGACGGCTTCAGTCCGTTCTTCCTCAAGTTCTGTTCGTACTTCCCTTACAACGCCAAGTTGTGTCTGAACCCGAACCACTCGGCGCATCGCAGGCGACGAGGGCCCCGGCGAGCCGCTCGGGTTTCTCACCCGGCGGGATTTCCCTCTGGCTCACCGTTTGCGGGCGAGTCCGCCGTACATGTGGACGTGGGTGTCGTCCATCGCGGCGGACTGCTCGTCGGGATGCCAGTGATGAACGAGGACGACCCCGGGGTCCAGCAGGTCCATCCCGTCGAAGAAACGCTCGACGCGGGCCTTGTCGCGAGCGGCAGTGGGGATGCCGGCGGCGTTGTACGCGGCCACTCCGATGGTGACCTCGTCAGGTGCGCTGTCGGCGGTGCAGGTCGACAGGGCCAACAGGCTGCCGGACGGCAAGTGATGCATGATCCGGTCGAGGATGCCTTGCACGACCTGGTCGTCCACGATGAAATGCAGGATCGCGAGGAGGCTCACGGCGACCGGCTGGCCCAGATCGAAGAGGTCGCGTAGCTGCTGGGATCCCAGGATCGTGTCCGGGTCGTGGAGGTCGGCGTCGAGATAGGCGGTGCGACCTTCGGGGGTGCTGCCCAGCAGAGCCCGGGCGTGGACCAGCACGATCGGGTCGTTGTCGATGTAGAGAATCCGCGAGTCGGGCGCGAACCGCTGGGCCACTTCATGCAGGTTCGGGGACGTCGGTAGACCGGTGCCGACATCGAGGAACTGCCGGATGCCGTGTTCGGTCGCCACCTGCTCGGTGAGCCGGGCCAGGAAGTTCCGGTTAGCCCGCATGGACACGGGCAGGTGGGGCCAATCCTTGGTGATCTCCACGGAGGCGGCCCGGTCGGCCGCGTAATTGTCCTTTCCGCCGAGCAGGTAGTCGTAGATCCGCGCGGAGTGTGGAACCTCGGTCTCCAGGTCAACCGGGGGCGCCGGGTCCGCCAGTGGCGATTGGAAATCCCACTCGCCCGCACTGCGATCCGTCACAATTCCCCCTTACCCGCGGCCCGCGCGGGCCGCGGACCCAGAACTTCTCGCGATCTCTTCCAGAGTCTTTCACCGGGACCGTCCTGCCAGCCGATCAGGGGGTCCCCTGGCGAAGAGCGCCAGCCGGGGAGGACACGCGCCCCGGCGATCGTTGGGGTCTGCTAGATCGCAACATCATTCCAGGCGCGAACTCCAGAGGTACGGTTTCACAGCACACGCCACACGAGGGTAGTCAGTACGTCGCTTATAGTGACAGAGTGCTGCGGTCGTGTTGCTGCACAACGGGCCGCTACTCGGGGTCGGGGTCGACGACGAGCCGGGTCCGGTCGAAGGTGTTCCAGTCAACGGCGAGATGAAATGGGGTACAGGAGCCGACCCGGCTGAGGTCAGCGGTGGCGGTAAAGTCGTCATCGTCGAGGAGCACCAGCAGGGCGTGGCGGACGGTTTCCGCGTCGAGGCACCACCAGGCCGCGACCTGCTCGAGGGTCGTGTTCACCGCGGAGCAGCGGTCGTCGGCGTGGGGCCGAAACAGCCGGATGATCTTATCGGTGGCGGCTTCGAACACCTCATTCCACCGCAGCTTGTCCTCGGTGAGGCGCTCGTTGCGGGTCAGGCCGAGGCGGTCCTGCGGCAGAGGGGTGGGCCAGGCGGGAACGAGGTAGACCCCGGCCGGGCGGGGGACCCGACACAACACCCCGGTCGCGACGAGGAAATCGATTCGCTCCGTGCAGGAATCCAGGTGGGCCACGCCGAGTGAGAAGGCCAGATCGAGCAGTCGCGCGTCATGGCGCCGCAGGACTTTCTCCCGCTCCCGCAGAGGCGCCTCCAACGCCTGATCGAACCCGGCGCGTGGTCCGTAGCGGGCCCGCGGCGGCGCGCGCCCGACCCCGGCATGCTCGATCTCCGCGACGATCGCCCACTCCAGGCGCGGTGTCCTGGTCCGCAGCGTCCGCAGGACGGTGTCGTAGGTGTCGCCGGGCGACCACCGCGACCATCCTGCGGACTGCACTGCTCTCAACACGGCGACCAGAGACCGGTCCTCCGACCAAGCACCCGACGGCAACGGCAGCGTCATCATGCGGTCACGGTAAGCGTCAGTTCACCTAAGGTGGGCGTGTCGCTCGCCTGCGGCGCGGCACCCACCGCAGGCCGGACGGTCGAGCGGCGGGAGAGGGAAGCCGACAGCGACGTGACCACCGCGATCGTGGTCGGCGAAGGCGTCTGGCGCGTGTTGGCGACGTCGTCGAGCGTCGTTCTGGTACCGAGGTCAGCGATCATGGCTCAGGAGGTGTTCACTGTGCGGTAGATGATCGGTTGGTGCATCGGGCCGGCGTTTGAAGCGCGCCATAGTTACGCCGATCGCGGCGGCGCCACCCACCGCACTGAGCCAGACCCACCAGGACGTGATCCAGGAAGAGCCGTTCGGGTGGGAATTCGCGCCGCTGGCGGTACCCGGGTGGGCCGGCAGGCGGTCGAGGTCGGCAGCGCAGACGGTCGGCCGGGCGGCGGACCGGGTGATCACGCAGGCCACGGTCGCGAGCCGGGCGAGCTGGGCGGGGGCCGACATCAGCACGGTCGCGGTGTGCAGATCGATGGTCCCGCCGGCCGGCAGGTCGACGGTCCACGCGACCTGCCCGTGCGCGAACTTCCCGTTCCGGTCCGCCGAGGCAAAACGGAGGCCGGTCGGCACGGTCTGAGTCAGCCGCACGCCGCGGGCGGCCGTCCGGTCCCGATTCGTCACCGTGATGGCGTAGGTGAGATGGTCACCGTCACGGGCGGTGGCCCGGCCGTCATCGACCCCGATGACCAGTCCGGGGTTCGCGGCCCGGGCGGCGATCTCTGCGGGCCCCACCCCCCGGGGGACTGTAGCGGGCCGCGGCGCCGGGGTGGCAGCGGTCGCCGCAGTCGGGACGACCAGGGCGGCGGCGACGGCGGCGAGGGCCGTCCAGGCCAGGACGGCGGCCTGGGCCGGGCCCGGGCGGCGGGATGCGTGCGGCTGTGTTGTCGTCACGGAATCACCTGTGTCGGGGGTAGGTGGTTACGGTCATCGGCTCGTGGCTTATTGATTCGTGGCGCATTGACTGACGGTTTATTCGCTCATGGCGGTGTAGGTGAGTGTTGTGGTGTAGGTGCCGGAGGGGACGAAGGGGATGGTGATGCGGAAGTCGTTGGTGATGGCGTCGCCGAGTGGTGATGAGGGGGTGGTTTGGGTG
>JAMFSN010000232.1 GCA_026225295.1 Frankia alni | reverse complement strand
TGCCAGGGATTCTCGAAGCGATCGACCGCCCGGCGCCGCCGGCCTGGAGCATCTGCCGCGGCTGCCGCGAGATGGTCTACGGGCCGCGCCTGGCCCGGGCGGCCGGGGTCTGCCCGGACTGCGGGTGGCACGCGCCCATGACCGCCGCCGACCGGATCGACCACCTGCTCGACCCGGGCTCGGTGGACCTGCTCGACGTGACCATCCCCGACACCGACCCGCTGGAATTCACCGACACCCGGCCCTACCCCGAGCGGTTGGCGGCGGCCCGGCGGCGCACCGGGATGAACGAGGCGGTGCTGTGCGCGCGGGGCCAGATTCTCGGTAACCGCCTGGTGGTGGCGGCCATGGACTTCCGGTTCTTCGGCGGCAGCCTCAGCGCGGCGGTCGGCGAGGCGGTCACGGTGGCCGCCGAGACCGCGCTCGCGGACCGGGTCCCGCTGCTGATCGTCACCGCCTCGGGAGGCGCCCGGATGCAGGAGGGCGTGGTGGCCCTCATGCAGATGGCCAAGACCAGCCAGGCTCTCGGCCGGCTCGACGCCGCCGGTCTGCTGACCGTCTCGCTGGTGACCGACCCGACCTTCGGCGGGGTGGCGGCCTCCTTCGCGACCCTCGGCGACGTCATCATCGCCGAGCCGGGGGCGCGGCTCGGGTTCGCCGGCCCCCGGGTGATCGCCCAGACGATCCGCGAGACCCTGCCCGACGGCTTCCAGACCGCGCAGTTCCTGCAGGACCACGGCATCGTGGACCTCATCCGCCCCCGCGGTGAGCTGCGCGCGGCGCTGGGTCGGCTGCTGTCGGTCGCGGCCCCCGGGGCGACCGGCCCGACGGCGGCCCGGCCGGAGCCGGAGGTGGCCGACCACATCGGCCCCGACCAGGTCGTCACCGATCCGGACGCCCTGCCCGACCGCGACCCGTGGGAGGTCGTCCGCCTGGCCCGCACGCTCGGGCGTCCGACCACCCTCGACTACGCCACCGGCCTGCTCGACGACTTCACCGAGCTGCGCGGCGACCGGATGACGGCCGACTGCCCGGCCCTGGTCGGCGGCCTCGGACGGCTGGCCGGCATCCCGGTCGTGGCCATCGGCACCCAGAAGGGCCGGACCGGCCCCGAGCTCGCGGCCCGCAACTACGGCATGCCCAACCCGGCCGGCTACCGCAAGGCGGCCCGCCTCATGCGGCTGGCCGCGAAGCTGGGGCTGCCGGTCGTCACCTTCGTCGACACGGCCGGCGCGTACCCGGGGATCGAGGCGGAACGGACCGGCCAGTCGGTGGCCATCGCCGAGAACCTGCGACTCATGGGCGCCCTTCCGGTGCCGATCGTCGCGGTCGTGACCGGCGAGGGCGGCAGCGGCGGCGCCCTGGCTCTCGCCGTGGCCGACCGGGTCCTGATGTCGTCGAACGCCGTCTACTCGGTCATCAGCCCGGAAGGGTGCGCCGCGATCCTGTGGGACGACCCGGCGGCGGCCCCCCGGGCGGCCAACGCCCTGCGGGTCGACGCCCGCAATCTGCTGCGGCTCGGGATCGTCGACGGGGTGGTCCCGGAGCCCGACGGGGGCGCCCAGGCCGACCCGCTGGCGGCCGTCGACCTCATGCGCGGCGCCCTGGCCACCACGCTGCGGTCCCTGATCCCGAACGACCCGGCCCACCTGGTGGAGCGGCGCTGGGAGCGGTTCCGCCGCTTCGGCGCGCCCGACCCGGCGCGGTTCGCCGTCCAGACCGGACCGGCTGAACAGAAGGCGAGCGCCTGATGCGGTCACCGACCAGCGCCGGGATCCCCCGGCCGGCAACCACGGCCGGGATCCCCCGGCCGACGATCAGCGCCGGGATCCCCCGGCCGGCCGACCCCGGCCCGGCGGCGGTCGACGAGCTGCTCGGTTCGGTCCGACGGTGCGCGGCGGCGATGGCCGCGGACACGCCCACGCTGCCGGTCCGGGTGTCGGTCGCGGTCGGCGACCTGACCGTCGAGGTGGCCGTCGGCGTCGACCCGCTCGCCGCCGTACCGGCCGGCGCGAACGGCCGGCGGGCGGACGACCAGCCGGCCGACGGCCGGGCCGCGACCACGCCGGTGGCTCGGGCGGCGCCGACCGACGGCGGTTCCATCGGGACCGGTCCGGAGGACGGCGCCGCGGAACCGGCCGCCGCCCACCACCACGTGACCGCGCCGACGGTCGGGGTGTTCTACGCGGCGCCGGAACCCGGGGCCCCGCCGTTCGTCCAGCCCGGTGACCAGGTCGCTCCGGGCCAGCAGATCGGCATCGTCGAGGCCATGAAGCTGATGATCCCGGTCGAGGCGGACGCCACCGGAACCGTCGTCGAGGTCCTCGTCGCGAGCGGCACCCCGGTCGAGTTCGGGGAACGACTGCTGGCCCTCGCGGCCACCGACCAGACCCGGGCGGCCTGAGGATGAAGGCCCTGCTGATCGCGAACCGGGGCGAGATCGCCGTCCGGATCGCCCGCGCCGCCCGGGAACGCGGGCTGCGCACGATCGCGGTGTATTCCACCGAGGATCGCGACTCGGCCGTCACCCGACTGGCCGACGCGGCGGTCCACATCGGCCCGGGGCCGGCCCGCCGCAGCTACCTCAACATCCCGGCGATCATCGAGGCGGCCCGGCTGACCGGAGCGGACGCCATCCACCCGGGCTGCGGATTCCTGTCCGAGGACCCCGACTTCGCGGAGGTCTGCGCGGCCGAGGGCCTCACCTTCGTCGGGCCGCCGTCGGCCGTGATGGCCCGGCTCGGCGACAAGGCTTCGGCGCGGGAACTGATGGCCCGGGTCGGGCTGCCGCTGCTACCGGGCAGCCCGGGCACCGTGAATGACGTTGCCGACGCGGCCGCGCTCGCGGCCGGGATCGGGTACCCGGTCATCGTGAAGGCGTCGGCGGGCGGTGGTGGGCGCGGCCTGCGGGTGGTCCGCGACGCCCGCGACCTGGCCCGCGCCTACCGCGAGACCCGGACCACGGCCCGGGCGCTGTTCGGCGACGACCGGGTCTTCATCGAGCGGTACCTCGATTCGGCCCGCCACGTCGAGCTGCAGATCCTGTGCGACGGCCAGGGCGGCGGCGTCCACCTCGGCGCCCGGGACTGCTCGGTGCAGCGGCGGCACCAGAAACTCGTCGAGGAGACCCCCGCCCCGGGCCTGTCCCTCGCCCAGGTCGAGCAGATGGGCGAGGCCGCCGTGCGGGCCGCGCTCGCGGCCGGCTACGTGGGGGCCGGCACGTTCGAGTTCCTCGTCGACGGGGCCGGCGGCTGGTACTTCATGGAGGTCAACTGCCGCCTCCAGGTCGAGCACCCCATCACCGAGATGGTGACCGGGATCGACCTGGTCCACGAACAGCTGCGGATCGCGGCCGGCGAACCGCTACTGGTCACGCAGGAGGGAATCCGGCCGACCGGGGTGGCCGTCGAATGCCGGATCAACGCCGAGGACCCCGACCGCGGTTTCGTGCCCACCCCCGGCCTCCTGGAGACCTTCGTCGCGCCGGCCGGCCCCTTCGTGCGCACCGACACCCATGTCCATTCCGGCTACCGGATCCCGGCCACCTACGACTCGATGCTGGCCAAGGTCGTGGTGTGGGCCCCGGACCGCCCGGCGGCGCTGGCCCGGATGCGTCGGGCGCTGAGCGAGCTGGTCGCGACCGGGCCCGGCGTCACCACCACCCGCGAATTCCTCCTGCGGGTCCTCGACGATCCCCGCTTCCAGGGCAATACCCACGACACCGCCCTGGTGGACGAGATGGTGAACGACCGGACCGCCGCCCCGGCGCCGGCCGGGGCGCCGCGCTGACGGGTTCCGAGCATCGGATGTTCGGCCGGCCCACAGATTCACGTCATCCTGCGTTGAGTCACCGCCGGTACGGTGGCGCGGGAGGCCCGATGGAAATCAAGCATCTCGTGTCATTCCTCGCGATCGCCGACGAACTTCATTTCGGTCGGGCCGCCGCCCGGCTGCACCTGGCCCAACCGTCCCTGAGCCAGCAGCTGAAACGCCTCGAGCGCTCCTTGAACGTCACGCTCGTCGCGCGGACCTCCCACGAGGTCCGGCTGACCCCGGCCGGCGAGGTGCTGCGGGTCGAGGCCCTGCGGCTGATGGAGCAGGTCGAGAAGGCCACCGAGGCTGTCCAGCAGGCGGCGGCCGGCCGGTCCGGCACGATCAACGTCGGGTTCAACTTCCCGGCCGGCCTGTGCGTCGTGCAACCGACCATGCGCTGGCTGAACGCCCAGTACCCGGGGCTGACCGTCAAGCTGTGGGAGAAGCGCACCGGCCCGCAACTGACGGCGCTGGCCGCCGGGGAACTCGACGTCGCGATCGTCTTCGGCCGGGCTCCGGCCGGCCAGCTGCACTCCCGCCAGCTCATGACCATGTCGATGGTGGCGGTGGTCGGCGCCCACCACCCGTGGGCGGGCCGGGAGCGGGTCCCGTTCCGCGAGCTGTCCCAGCAGACGTGCGTGATGTTCCGCCGCGAGCAGAGCCCGGCCATGCACGACGCGATCTATCTGCTGGCCCGGCACCGGGGCATCGACCTGAATGTCGCCGACGAGGTCGACGACACCGGCGCCACCTCGCTGGTCCTGACGACCCGGCCGGTGGTCGGTTTCGCTTCGTCGGTCAGCGCCCGCCACGTGAAGTCGCGCGGGCTGGTGCCGGTCCGGCTGGTCGATCCGATGCCGACGCTGTCGGTCCACGCGGTGTGGCGGGCTGACGAGCAGCACGGCGTGGTCGGCGCGTTCCTCGAGGCGCTGGCCGCGGCGGGCCCGTTCCGTGACGCCTGACTCCCCCTGTCGGTCGGGTCGTGTCACCGCCCGTGCAGGCTTGGGCGTGCGCTGACCCGCTCAGCTCGGATCTGTCACCGGCGCTGATGCTGCCGTTTTTTCAAACGGCCCGAGCACACCCCGGTGAGGTCGCCGCCCGGCCGTCCCGACCCGTGGTGGTCGTCGTCAAGGCTCTTTGGACGGGGAGTTGGCGCTGACGGTTGCGATAGCCAGGCGGTTGCGATAGCCGGGCGGTTGCGATAGCCGGGCGGTTGCGATAGCCGGGCGGTTGCGATGACCGGGCGGTTGCGTCGGGTTGGCAGACTCGGCGTCGGTCAGAGCGCGCCGGGACGATGACAGTTGCCGGGGGGCCACGGAGTGTCGTTGTCGCCGGGCGTGGGGGCGTGCGGGGACGCTGCCGGTCGTGGCTTTCCGGGTGACTGACAGCGCCAACGAAGATCTTTCGTGCGTTGATGCTGACCGCCCTGGCCCCCTGACGCTGCCGCTCCCGCCAAACGGCCCGATTCATCCCCCGGTGCGACCGCCGCGCGACACTCGACCCACGATGGCCCCGTCAATGCGCTTGAGATGGCGAGTAGGCATGACAGTCACCGTGGGTTGGTGGCTGTCATGCCCACCGCCTCCGCCGCGGCGCCCGCGGACAACGACGCCCAGCCCGGGGATCGGAAAGTGCCAGCGGTCGCTGGGGACCTCGCTGGCGATGTCACTCGCGGTGGGTAACCCGAGTCGGCGCCGGCTCTTCCGGCGGGGGTCAGGCGCCGACGGCGGGCAGGCGGCGGCCGTCGGCCGGGTCGAACAGGTGCAGCCGCTCAGCGGGAACCGTGACCGTGACCCGGTCGCCGACCGCCGGCCAGGAACCACGGGCCGGCACGGTCACCGCGGCCCGCATTCCGTCGCCGGTCAGGTGGACGACGACGGCGTCGCCGGCGAACTCCACCACATCCGCGGTCGCCTCGACGGCCAGGCCCGGGGCCGAGGGCCGGTCCGCTTCCGCGGGCCCCCCGATCACGCCGTCCCCCGGCCGCCAGCCCAGCAGCACGGTGGAAGACCCGGAGGCGCCCAGCCCGGGAACCGGATGGTCGAGGCGGACCCGGCGGCCCGGCGCGTCGAACGTGCGGCCGGCGTCCGTCGTCGCCATCGGGGCGATATTCATCGGCGGGCTCCCGACGAACGTCGCGACGAACGGGTCGGCGGGGCGGTGGTACACGTCGGTGGGCGGGCCGGCCTGAGCCACCCGGCCACCGTTCATGACGATCAGATGGGTCCCCATGGCCAGGGCCTCGAGCTGGTCGTGGGTGACCATGACCACGGTGTTGCCCAGCTCCCGGTGCAGGCGGACCAGTTCCGCGCGGGCCTGCTGGCGCAACTGGGCATCCAGGGCGGAGAGCGGTTCGTCGAGCAGCAGGACGCGGGGGCGCCGGACAATGGCCCGCGCGAGCCCGACCCGTTGGCGTTCCCCACCCGACAGCTGGGCCGGCCGCCGTTCCAGCAGGCCACCCAGGCCGAGCAGTTCGCAGGCGCCGGTCACCCGCCGGCGGATCTCGGCCTTGTTCAGCGGGCCAGCACCTCCCCTCAGTCCTCGCCGCGGCCGGTGCCGGGCCTCGAGACGGAGGCCGAACCCCACGTTCTGTTCGACGGTCATGTGCGGGTAGAGCGCGAAGTCCTGGAAGACCATCGCCACCCCGCGCCCGGCCGCCGGGGTCGAGGTCACGTCGACCCCGCCGAGCAGCACCCGTCCGCGGGTCGGGGTCTCCAGGCCCGACGACACCCGCAACGCGGTGGACTTCCCGCAGCCGGACGGTCCGACCAGCACGGTGAAGGAGCCGGCCGGCACGTGCAGCCGGGGCACATCGAGGGCCGGCCGCGCGCCGCCGTAGGTCTTCACGACCCCGTCGAGCAGCAACCCGTCGGCGTCGGGGTCGGGGTCGGCGACGCCCGCGCCGGATCCGAGGTCGGTCGGGACCGCCGTCATCTGATCGGTCACTGCGTTCACCCTGGTCCCGCGTGGAGGAACGCGTCCGCGATACGGCGGGACGCGACGAGGTACACCGCGACGACCGGGACGGTCGCGAGGATTGAGGCGGCCAGCAGCGGGCCGTATTCGGGCCCCTCCTGGTTGAGGAACAACGCCAGCCCGGCCTGGATGGTGGTGTGCTTCGGGCTCGGCGCGGCCAGGGTCGGCCAGAGATACTCGTTCCAGGTGTTGATGAAGACCAGCAGGACCACCGCGCTCAGGGCCGGCCGCAGCAGCGGCAGGACGACGAACCGCAGCGTCTCCCCGGCGGTCGCCCCGTCCAGGGCCGCGGCGTGGAACAGGTTGGGCGGCAGGGCCCGCAGGTGGTTGCGCAGCAGCACCACGGCCAGGGCGCAGCCCGACAGCTGCGGGACGATCAGCCCCGGGTAGGTGTCCCGCCAGCCCAGGTGGGAGATCATCAGGAAGGCCGGGATGATGAGCGACTGCACCGGCACCAGCAGCGCGACCGCCACCAGGCCGAGCGCGAACCGCTGCCCGCGGAAGGTCAGCTGGGTCAACGCGTACGCGGCCGGCACCGCGACCAGAACCTGCAGGGCGGTGACCCCGGCCGCGGTGACGAACGTGTTGAGCAGCATCCGCCACAGCGGGAACGCGCTGAACACCGTGCGGTAGTTCTCCAGGCTGGCCGGCAGCGGCACCGGGCTCATGTCGAAGATCGTCGTACTCGGCTTGAACGACGAGCCGAGCGCCCAGACGAGCGGCAGCAGCATCACGGCGGCGGTCAGGAGGAGCACCGCGTGCCGACCGATCAGGCGCGGCCACCGGTCAAACGCTGGCATGGGACCTCCCCCGCTCGGGCCGGGCTCCGGCGGGCCCCGGTCCGGACCCGGCGGGCCCGGAGCCCGGTCCGGGGTCCGCCCGGCGACGGCCGAGCACGGCGTAGGCGCCCAGCAGGACCGCGAACGCGAGCGAGATCACGATCGCGGCGGCCGACGCGGTGCCGGCGTCGAAGAACGTGAACGCATAGGTGTAGAGCCGGTAGTAGACGTTGTCGGTCGCTCCGTTCGGGCCGCCCTGGGTCAGGACCGCGACGTTGGTGAAGATCCACGGCCAGACCACCACCAGGGACAGCAGCCCGAGCAGGACCGCGGTCCGCCGCAGTTGCGGCACGACGACGAAGCGGGTGGTCTCCCACTCGGTGGCGCCCTCGAGGCGGGCCGCCTCCAGGGTCCGACGGTCCAGGCTGGCCAGGGCCGCCCCGAACAGCAGCAGGTTCAGGCCGACCACCTTGGCCGCGGTGATGAGCACGATGACCGGCAGCGCGGTGGCCGGGTCCCCCAACCAGTTGCGGGGGCCGAATCCGGCGTCCTGCAGCAGGCCGTTCGCGGCGCCCTGGAGCGGGTCGAGGATGAACTGCCAGGCGATCGCGTTCGCGACCGGCGCCAGGACCACCGGGAGGAACAACAGCGCCCGGTAGCCGGTGCTGACCGCGCCCGGCTTCTTCCACAGCATGATGGCCAGGGCCATCGGGACGACGGTGGCGAACGGCAGGATGCCGACCGCGTACAGCAGCGTGTGCCAGGCCGCGTGGGGGAATTCCGGCTGGTCGACCAGGCGCGCGTAGTTGCCCAACCCCGCCCACGACGGGTGGTCGGAGACCAGGTTCCAGTGCAGGAAGCTCAGGACCCCGGTGAACACGAGCGGCCCGTACACCCACACGGCCAGCGAAATCGTGGCCGGACCGAGATACAGCCAGGACCGCGCGCGCGGCGCGGGGCCGCCGGGCCGGTGGGGGGCGGTGCCCCGACCACCGGCCCGGCGGCCCGCGGCGCGCGAAGCGACCTCGGTGTCGGCTGTCACTTCTGGTTGAGGATTCCGCGCACCTTGGTGGCCGCGGCCGTGAGCGCCTTGGCCGGGTCGGCGCCCTGGAGCACGATCGGCGCGACCGCGTTGTCCTGGAGGGCGACGACCGCCTGGCTGGCGCCCTTACCGGGGAAGAACTGGTAGGGCGTGACCTGGTCGAGCTGGGCGAGCGCCGGCGAGAGCAGCTTGTTGGTGGCGAAGAACGGGGCCAGGTACTTCGGGTCGGTCGCGAGCGACGGGCGCAGCGGCAGGTAACCGATCTGTGAGGTGATGATGGTCATTCCGGCCGGCGACGTGAGGTACTTGATGAACTGCCACGCGGCCTGCTGGTGGGCCTTGTCCTTGGCCAGGACCACCAGTCCGGCCCCCGAGAAGGTCGGGGCGGCGGGCTGGCTACCGAAACTCGGGAATCCCGTGCTGCGCAGGTCGAATTTCCCGGTCGCCGCCTTCTGCAGGCTTCCGGCCACCGCGGTGCTTTCGACCAGCATGCCCAGCTTCCCGGCCGCGAAGGCCGACAACGCGCTGGTGGTCGGAACCGCGGGCTGCGCACCGGACCTGGTCAGGTCCTGCATCGCCGCCAGGGCCGCGACCGCGGCCGGCTGGTCGAACTGCGGCTGGCCGTCGGTGCCGATTTCGTGGCCGCCGTTGCTGGCGATGAGCGACTGGGTCAGGAAGTCGGACTTACCCGGGTCGACGACCCCGAAGTACACGCCCTGGGCCTTCGCCTTGCTCTTGATCGCGAGGGCGTCCGTCTTGACCTCGGCGATCGTGGTCGGCGGCTTGGCCGGGTCGAGCCCGGCCTTGGTGAACAGGTCGGCGTTGTAGAAGATTTCGGGGATCGAAATCGTGTACGGCATGGCCTTCACCTGGCCGCCACTCTTCACCGCGTTGAGCAGATTCTGCGAGAAGCCGGCCGTGTCGGCGCTCCACTCGGCCGCGGGCGGAATGCTCTGCACGGGAACGACCGGCAGCGCCTGGTACGCGGCGGCCACCTTGCTCCAGCCGATCTGGGCGACGTCGGGCGGCGAACCGGCGGCCGTCTCGGTCTGGGCCCGGGTCAGGGCGTCGGCGGTGGCCACCCCTTCCGGCTTGATCGTGATGTTCGGGTTGGCCTTCTCGAAGCCGTCGATCAGGGCCTGGGTGCCCTTTCCACCGAGGTCCGGGGTGCCGTAGTTGTAGGACAGGAAGCTGAGCGTGATCTTCGGTTGCGCCGGAGCGCCGGCGGACGCGCCCCCGGCGGTCGCACCGCCACTCGAGCTGCTCCCGCAGGCGGCCAGGGCCAGCAGGCCCGCCAATGCCATCACCGGCGGCGCCGAACGCCGCACCCGACGACGCGAATCCCTTACCATGCTGCGACCTCTCGTAAGACCGGTGACATCACACCGCCCGGCCGGCTCAATGAAATGGGCGACAGTTTCCGCGGCGCTCGACGTCCACACCCGGCCCGGCAGTCCACCGGCCCCCGAATGCCTACGCACCCCACCCCCGTCCGCTTCGGCGTCGGTGTCGACGAAAAGCGGAGTCTTTTTTGCTGGGCGACCATGCCCCTTATTCGTTCGCCATGCTGCCCGTCCGCCCACCCGCTGGCAATATTCTTCCCGCAATCGCGCGATAGGATTTCGCGATCGTGCCGGCGCCGACACGTTAGCGAGCCGGGGCCACGAGAAAATGAACGACTGTCGAACCCGACGGAAAGACGGCTGGCGCGTCTGGTGAAGAACGGCCGCCGATCGGCCGGCCGGATCGCTCAATAGTGTTTCAGAACGCTTTGTTTGACGAGCCGGCTTCCGCGTTCCATCATTTCCACCACAGCGCCCCGCCAATCCCGCGCCGTGATTTCCGGTAAACCCGCCCGATCCGGCGCGGGCGGCATCCGGCCCCGCCAGCCCAGGAGTGCGCATCATGGTCACCCCGACGCTCGCCCCCACGTTGTCCGACCTGCTCGACCACGTCGCGTCGTCTTCCCCGACCACGACCGTCACGTTCCCGTCGTCGAACGAGGCGATCACCCGGCGCGGACTGGCCGAGGCGTCACAGACCGGATCCGCCGCGCTGGCCGCGGCCGGGGTCCGGCCCGGCGACCGGGTCGGCATCCTGTCCGCGAACACGCCCGACTTCCTCATCGCGCTGTTCTCGATCTCCCGGGCCGGCGCGGCCGCCTGCCCGCTGCCGCTCCCCACGTCCGCGCGGGACCTGGCCGGGTACGCCGCCCGGCTGTCCCGCACGATCACGGTCGCCGATATCCGGCGGGTGGTGGTCGGGACCAGCGTGGCCCGGATCGCGGGCCGGCTGGCCGAACACCTGGCCGGTGTCGACCTGCTGGAAGCACGCCGCCTGACCACGGCGCCCGACGGCGGGACGCCCGGCGCCGACGAAACCCGGGCCGGCCCCGGCCAGCCGCAGGTCGGTCCCGAGGATGTCGCGGTTGTGCAGTTCACCTCGGGCAGCACCGCGTCCCCCAAGGGGGTGGTGCTGACCCACCGCAACGTGCTGCACGGGATTGACGCCATCGCCGCCGGGATCGGGCTCGACCAGGACGAACACGCCGGGATCTGGCTTCCCCTGTTCCACGACATGGGGCTGTTCGGGGCCCTGAGCGCCCTGTTCAGCCAGGCCGGAACGACGCTGTGGGCGCCGGCGACCTTCGTCAAGGACCCGGCCGGCTGGCTGCGGGACTTCCTGGCCCGGGGCTGCACCGTGTCGCCGGCCCCGAACTTCGGCTACGACAGCCTGGTCGCCGCGGTCCCGGCCCACGAGGTACCCAGCCTGGACATGCGTCGGTGGCGGGTCGCGCTCAACGGCGCCGAGACGATTCCGGCCGCCTCGGTCGAACGCTTCCTCGACCACTTCGGGCCGGCCGGGTTCCGGCCCAGCGCGATGTTCCCCGTGTACGGGATGGCCGAGGCGACGCTGGCCGTGACGTTCCCGCCGCTGGGCCGCGCGCCGGTCACCGTGTGGGTCGACCGCGAGCAGCTGGCCGGTTCCGGCGTGGCCGTGGACGTGGCCCCGGGCGACGCCCGGGCCCGCGGGATCGTGGCCCTGGGCCGCCCGGTGCGCGGCATGAACCTGCGGGTCGTCGTGGCCGGCGCCGACGGGTACGTCGAGAACCGGGTCGGCGAGATCGAGATCCGGGGTGACTCGGTGACGGCCGGGTATCTGACCGCCGGCCCCGACGGCCCGCGGTTCGACGGGGGATGGGTGCCCACCGGTGATCTGGGGTTCGTGCGCGGCGACGAACTGTTCATCACCGGGCGCCGGAAAGAAATGATCATCGTCCGGGGCGTCAACTACTACCCCGAG
>JAMFSN010000028.1 GCA_026225295.1 Frankia alni | reverse complement strand
GGCCGGTCGCCGGGCCGCTCGGGGTTCCGTCGTCTGTCCATCACAAGGTCATCGTGGCACGATCACCGGCTCGCCGGGAACCGGCCGGCCTGCCCTGATCTGCGCGGAGCGGGCCGGACCGACCGGTCAGCGACCCCCGCCCGATCGGTCAGCGGACCCGTTCCAGCAACCACCGCAGTTCCACGCCCAGATCGCCGGGCGCCGTCAGCGGGTTGCGAAAGGTCAGCCGGGCCGCCTCGGCGCCGTCCCCACCGATCCGCCACAGGTCCAGGCCGGTGTGGTCGAGCCCCGTGACCTGGGCGCCGATGAGCTCGCCGACGCCCGGTCCGGCGACCGTCCCGAGCCGTTCGGCGGCGGCCGCCAACTGCCGGACCTGCTCCGCGTGGGCGTGGTTGAGATGACTGGTCAGGTCGCCGGCGTAGGCGAGGACGAGGTCGGGCTCGGCCAGCGCGTAGGCGGCGAGCGGAATCCGTTGGGCGGTCGCCTCGGTGGCCCATTCGCGACCGGTGACCCGGGTCCCGGGTCGGGTCCCGCCGGGCGTCCGGACCCTGCCGGCCCGGTCGCGGTCCACGGCGGCCGGCTCGACCGGGGCCGGCTGGCACAGGACGACCTCCAGTACCGAGAGCGCGACGGCGGCCAGACCGGCCTCCGCCCCGACCAGGGCGACCGGCCGCTCCGGCGTCGACAGCCGGGCCGTGACCTGCTCGGCGCTTCCCGGCCGGGGGCGCAGGTCGCCGATGAGGATGACCCGCTCGCCGACCGGACCCGGCACGTCGACCCGGGCGTGGCCGCCGGTCAGGCCGGCGGCGGCGGGCGGGCTGGCCGCGCCGGCCAGGATGATCGGTTCTCCCCCGTCGTCGAGCAACCCGACCCAGCCGCGCATGCGCTCCCCGGACAACGTGAGCAGGCCGTGACGGGCACCCGCGAGGACGGTCCGGGCGGTCCGGGCCCGTTCGGCATCGCGAGCCATGGTCGGGTCATTCTTGGGCACGGGGACTCCTTGCGACGACGGAAGTAAGGTTAACCTAAATATGAGGACGAGCAGCCGTCAAGACCGATGTCGGGGCGTACCGGTCCGCTGGGGGCGGAGTACCGGGCGTCCGGGTATCGGGGCGCTGTGTGAACCCGGGTGGGCGGCCAGGGTGGGCGCGCGGTGTGCTTTTTCGGATGATCCCAGCGCCTTTGCGGGCAATTCATCAACGCCAGCGCAACATCCGGGGATCAAACCCCCCGGGCCCGGGCGTGTCGGGCCGCGATCGCGATTGACGTTCTACGCTGGGGCGGTCGATGGCCGGTGAGGATCCCCAGGAGGTGGACGGGTGATCTTCAAGCAGGTCGGGGCCGGTCGTCCGTATCCCGCCCACGGGCTGGGCCAGCGTGAATGGGCCGCGATCCCACCCCGTCAGGTGCGCCTCGACCAGCTCGTGACGACCAAGCGGGAACTCGCGCTCGACGTCCTGCTCGACGACGACTCGACGTTCTACGGCGATCTTTTCCCGCACGTCGTGGAATGGGACGGCACCCAGTACCTCGAGGACGGCCTGCACCGCGCGGTTCGCGCCGCGTTGGCCCAGCGCAACTCGATCCACGCGCGGGTGCACATCGTGGCCGACGCCGCCACCACCGCCCCCCTGTCCAGCCCGGGAGTCGATTCGTCATTGGCCGACGCACCAGGGGTCGGCGGCCTCAACGGGGCTGGCCCGAACGGGACCGGCCGGGTCGGACCGGCGCCGGGCGCGACGACCGTCGGTGGCCCGACGGACGGTACCCAGGCGCCCGGTACCCAGGCCGTTGGCGACCCCGCGGTCAATGCCCAGCGGGCCGGCGAGAAGGTCACCGCCGAGCGGCAGCCGGGCACCGCGGCCCAGAACTGACCGCGCGGCGCGCCGGGAGGTCCCGCGCGCCCGGTGGGCGTGACCGTCAGTCCGACATCCGGTACGCGACGTAGCCGTTGCTGCTGACCTTGGCGAACAACCACTGCGGGCAGGCCGAACCGGGCTTGTGGGCGATGATCGGCTTGTTCACCGGGCTGCGCCAGACGTGCCGGAGGGAACCACCGGCCAGGGCCTCGGCGCTGGTGTGGCTCTGCTGGCCGACGCCGGAGTCGCGGTCGTACCACTCCCCGCAGTACTTGATCTGTGCCGGCCGGCTCGTCCACGCGCCGGTGTGAAAGAACCAGAGCAGGTAGATCTCGCGGAACATCAGCGTGATCACCAGGATGGCGAGCACCGCCCGAACGAGGTTTCCCGCCCGGCTGGAGGCGAGGACGGGCATGGCAACACCCTAGGGGGCCTATCGCCCGTTTCGGGTGAACCGGTCGGTGTCCGGCGCGTTCCGGACGCGCCGGGCACCGACCGGTTGTCCCCGTTCGGGACCGTCGGCACCGGATCGGGCCGGTACCGGCCCGATCCGGTGCCGCTCAGCCCGGGTCGACCGTCACCAGGGTCTGCCCGGCCCGCATCGCTTCGAGGAACAACACGATGTGGGCGGCGACGCTGCGGTGCAGGGTGTCGTTGAGGATGTCGTGCCGGCCGGCCGCCACCACGGCCAGCGACGCCTGCGGCGAGGTGGCCGTGAACGCCTGTACGGCCGCCAGGTCGGCGACCGGGTCGGCGGCACCCTGGATGACCAGGGTCGGCAGGTCGGGGAGCACGCTGGGCACGGGGCCGACCGGCTCGGCCAGGGCGCCCCGGGAGACCCGCGCGTCGTCGCTGAGCCGGGCCGCGTAGACGGGGCAGGCCGTACGGGCCGTCACCTCGGCGTCCCAGTCCGGCGCGGCCAGCACCGCGCCGCCACCACCGAACCGGGTCAGCCGGGACAGCGGCAGCCCGGCCAGGATCAGGGCGTCCGGCCGGGGTTCGAGGATGCTGGCCAGTTCGACGGCCCGGATCGCGCCGGTGTCCGACCCGATCAGGATGAACGGGGTGCCGGGCGGGCCGGTCGTGGCCGCTCCGAGCAGCGCCGCGTCCTCACCATCGGGCAGGTCGGGTCCGGCCACGGCGTAGCCGTCGGCGGCCAGCCGTCGGCCGAACCGTTCGTAAAGGCCGCCGTGCTCGCCCCGACCGTGCAGGACGACGACGGTGCCGCGGATCGCCGCGGGCGGGTCCCAGCGGACCGGCGCGGGAGAAAGGACAGATGCGGGCATGGCTGCGCTCCGGATGTGCGGCGGGGTCGGTGGACTTCTCAGCGGGAGCGGTCAGCGCGACACAACGCGCTCGCCACCCGTCCGAAATCCACGTGCGCTCGAGAAACAAGCGGCAGCCAACGACCCATGCTCGGACGGTACGGGCGGTTGGCCGCTGATGTCCATAGCGTCCCCGGACCACAACCGGGACCGGTGCTGGCCCCATCGGCTCCCACCCGCGCGACCATCCCCGTCGTCCGGGGTCGTCCGGGGTCGTCCGGGGTCGTCCGGGGTCGTCCGGGGTCGGTCGGGGTGGACGTCAGCCGTGGTGGTGGCAGGCCCCGTGCGGGGTCGAGCGGGGGAGGTCGAGCGCCGGGTTGCCGTCGAAGAAACCGACCGGCTTGAGCTCGAAGCCGACCCGGGTGACCGGCATGACCGGCCAGTCCTCCGGCCGCACGATGTGATGCGCGCCGGCGGTGTACCAGACGACGACGTCGGTGCCCTCCAGCGGCCGGTCGGCCGCGGTCCAGGCCGGCAGGCCCTCGTCGCCGGCCGACTGGTACGGGTAGGCGCCGGCCGCGTACCGCTCGTCCGGGTCGTAGGCCGTGACCCACAACTGGTGGGCGGCGAACCGGCCGCGGGCGGCGAAGGCCGAATCCGGCTGGGCCAGCACCGGCGCGGTGTGGCCGGGCATGAGCTTGTACCCGACCGGTCCGCCCAGACCGTTGCGGCTCTCCGGGTTGACGACCTTCCAGTACCGGGCCTTCGCCGCGTCCACGTCCCGCGCGGCCGACGCCTCGGAGGCGAGCGTCGTCTCGACGGTCTTCCAGGCCGTACCGGTCGGGTTCGCCGGGCCCCGCTCGATCGGCACCGAGTCGACCTCGACGACCGAGTTGGCCGGCCCGTCGATCGACAGGTCGAGCCGGACGCTGAAGAAGTGCTGGTGGTGCGGGCCGTAGACCTGCGGCGCGACCATCACGCCGTAACCGGGTTCGCCGCCCGGGGGGACCGCCCCGGAGGAGATGATCCCGGTCAGCTTGGCCTCGAACTCGATGGTCCCGTCGAGGTAGAAGTACCAGAAGAAGCCGTATTCGTAGTTGCCGACCGTGCAGATCATGGAGACGACGAGCCGCCGCATCCGGCGCACCTCGACCTGGCCGCTGCGGAAGTCGGTGTGCTTCCAGGCGATGCCGACGTCCTCCTCGTGCAGGCAGATCGCGTTCGGGATCGTGACCGGCTGACCGTCCTGGTCGTTGACGACGCCGTCGAAGTAGAAGATCTCGCCCAGGCAGTCGCACCCCAGGTCCAGCGGGTTGGCCAGCAGCCCGATGCCGACCTCACCCATGTCGAACACGTTCTTGAGCCGGTGCACGGGGGCCGGGTCGGCGTACGGGATGAACATCTCCGACATCGAGGCCCGGTAGACGACCGGGCGGACCGTCCCCCGGTCGTCGTAGCCGACCTGGTGCAGCACCAGCCCCTCGCGGGGGGTGAAGCCGAGCCGCATCGACCACTTCTGCCACCGCACGTGATGGCCGTCGACGGTGAAACTCGGACCGTCGGGCTGGGTGATGTCGATGGTCTTCAGGTCGTCGCGCAGCCGGTCGAACGCCGGGGTGTTCGTCGGGTCGGTCAGGAAGTGTTCGGGGATGTAGTTGCCGCCCGCGGTCGGGATCGGCACGAGCGTCTCATCGGTCGCGTGGTCCTCGACGCCCAGGACGGTCATCGCGTCGAGATCGACGACGGCGATGAGATCTTCGACCGGCCGGGCGTAGCCGTTCTCGTCGGCGGCGGTCCGCAGGAACGTGAGCGGGCGGGCGATCCGCCCGTTGGCCGGGTCGTCCGGCGGGCCGGTGTAGCCGGGCGGCCAGGGGTCGACCATGGCCATCGAAAAGTCGGTCACGCCCCGGCGGCGCATGGCGGCCTGCCAGCGGGGATCGGCGCGTACGACGTCCTCGCAGGCCAGGAACTCTTCCAGCATCATCGGCGGGGTGACGCCGGGCACCGTGCGGAACTCCGGCACGGTGCGGCTGGTCAGCGACACGACCGCCTCGTGGGTGGCCCGCACCCCCCGCTCGTACAGCACGACGAACGCCTGCCGGTCGAGCGGCTCGTCGCCCGGTGACCAGGCCAGGACGGCGGCCTTGGGTGGCTCCCGCAGTTCGATCGACACGAACCGGAACTGCGACCCGAGGCCCCGCTCGGCCACCAGGACGCCCGAGGCGGCGGTCAGCTCGGCCGCGGTCAAGGGTTCGAGGGGGTGGGCCGGGGGCATCGGGACGGCGATGGCCGGGTCGGTCGGGGCGGTTACCGTCACGATCACTCCAAGGTTGCGGTGGAAGCCGGCCGGCCCGTTCATCGACGCGGTGGACGACGCCGGCCATGGACACCGATAGTCACGCTAGGTTCCGTCCGTTGCCGAGGAATGTCCCGGTAATGTCGCTCCGGCTACCGGCGAAGGAGGCGGCTGTGCCTGGTCGTGTCGCGGCCCTCTACCGATATCCGGTGAAGGGGATGTCCCCGGAGCCGCTGGACTCGATTCCCCTCACCGAGGGTCACGGGGTGCCGATGGACCGGGTGTACGCGCTGGCCCGGCCGGACACCGCCTTCGATCCCGCCCAGCCGGTGCCGCTGCCCAAACAGCGGTTCGTGATGTTGATGAAGGACGAGGCGTTGGCCTCCGTCCGTAGCCGGTACGACGACGCCACCGGGTTGTTGTCGTTGACCCACGGGGATCAGCACGTCGAGGCCGACCTGGCCACGCCGGCCGGCCGGCAGGTGCTCGAGGAGCTGGTGGCCGCGGTGCTCGGGCCCGGTCTCGGCGGCCGGCCGCGGCTGGTGAGCTCGGCCGGCTACCGGTTCACCGATGTCGCTGTCACCTCGCCGGAGATGATGAACGCGGTGTCGTTGATCAATCTGGCCTCGGTGGCCGATCTGGGGGACCGGGTCGGGGCCCGGCTCGATCCGTTGCGCTTCCGGGCCAACATCTACCTGGACGGCGTCCCGGCCTGGGCGGAGCGCGACTGGCCCGGTCGGGACGTGACCGTCGGTTCCGGGGCGGGCGCCGTCCGGCTGCACGTCGCGGCGTTGACCGGGCGGTGCGCGGCGACCTCGGTCGACCCGGCGACGGCGGTCCGGGACGTCAACGTCCCACGGGCACTCCAGGAGACCTACGGGCACATGAAGTGCGGGGTGTACGCCTTCGTGCGCGGGTCGGGGGCGATCCACGTCGGCGACGCGGTGGTCGAGGGTGGTCCGGCGGTTTTCTAGACGGCCGCGGTGGACGGGGTCGGGTCGGCCGTCGGCGTTGTGGTGACCGTCGGCTCGGTCACCGGCGCGGGTGCGTCGGTGACCGGACCCTGGACCGGCGGGTCCGTCACCGGCGGGGCCGGTTCGTCGGTGACCGGCGGGGCCGGATCGACCGTGACGGGCGGTTGGGTGACGGGCGGTTGGGTGACCGGCGGGGCCGGTTCGTCGGTGACCGGCGGTTGGGTGACCGGCGGGTCGGTGACCGGGGGCTGCGTGACCGGCGGGGCCGGTTCGTCGGTGACCGGCGGTTGGGTGACGGGCGGGTCGGTGACCGGCGGGCTCCCCCCGTCGGTGGGGTTCTGGGTGACGATGACCTTGCCGCCCGGCGTCGTGACCTTGGTGACCACCCGGCCGCCGGCCACCGTGATGACGAAACGACTGCCGGTCGACGACCCGAACGGCATCGGCACGGCCAACGAGGCCCCGCCGGACAGACCGTCCCGGGAGGCGACGTCGGTGTAGGCCCCCGCGACCACCATGGGGTGGCCGGTACCGGTCGGACCGGTCGCCGTGGCGCTCGGTGAGCCGGGATCGGGCATCACGGCCACCACATCGGGCACGCCGGGCCGCAGGCTGCCGTCCCGCAGGCCGGCCGCAGGCCAGTTCACCGCGGTGGTGACGCCGGCGATGGCGATCACCAGGGACGCCGCGACGGTCAGGGCCGGCCGCAGCCGGAACTCGGGCGGGACCGGCCGGCTCGGCGGGCGGGCCGCGCCCAGCGGTTGGGAAACGTCGGCCAGCAGGGTGTTGTCGTCCCCGTCGGCGAACCGGGGGCCGGAACGGGCCCGGGCCGCGGCGTCGTCGCGGGCGACCGGCATCCACCCGATGTCCCACCCGGGGTAGCGGTCCCGGGGCAGCGGCAGCGGGGCGGCCACGGTCCGGGCGATCGTCGGCAGCGGCCCGGTGTCGCCGTCGAAGAAATCCTCCTCGACCGGGTACCGGGTCGGGAAGACGACCGCGCCGTTGACCAGGGTCGGGCGGGCGACCGCGGCCGTACGGGGCGGCCGCGGAACGAACGGGACGACCTCCCGGCCGACTCCGTCGCCGACCGGGTCGGCGGCCGGCACGAGCTCGGTCCCGACCGGAGGCTTGACGAGATCGACACGCTTGACGAGATCGACCGCGGCCGGAGCGGTCCCGGCGCGCAGGACCGCCGGAACCGGCACCGGAGTCGGCGCGGGCACCGGAGTCGGCGCGGGCGCCGAAACCGCGGCCGCCGGGGCCGGTTGGCCGGTCGACGGGTCGAGATCGACCATGTGCTGCTCGGCCAACGCCCGGGCGACGAACGGCGGCCGCAGGCTGGCCACCGGCGGCAACCCGGCCGCGGCGGCCTCCCGGGCCAGCTTGGCCGCCATCGTGTCGAACGTCCGGCTCAGCGCGGCCCGGACCGTCGGCGGCGCGGGGACCAGGACCGCGGACCGCAGCAACGCGATCGGGTCGAGGTCGCGGGCCACCGGACCGTCCGCCATCCGGCTGTGCATCTGGCGGGTCAGCAGCGGTTGGTTGAGCGAAGCCGCCCGGGCCAGCTCAGCCAGCCAGTCACACAGCCGCTCCGGGTCGGACAGCGGCGACAGTCGCCCCTGGACGGCCAGCGCGAAGGTGGTCTGGGTCGCCGTCCGCGCGTAGTCCACGTCCCCCAGGACGTGCAGGCAGACAGTGTGGACCGCGTCGGCGTGCCGTTCGTAGATTTCATCCAGGGCCATGCGGTCGCCAAGTCGCGCACGCAGAACCAGCCTGCCGTCGCCGTCCATCCCCCACACCTTCCGGTGCCGTGCCCCCACGATGCGCGGCCCCCCGGCACGCCCGGAAAAGAGAATAGGGCGACGCGACCGCTGTCCCTTCAAACGGTATGCGGACGGTGGTCCAGGTGTGTGGGGGTTGGCTGAAAGACGACAGACCCGGCCACACAAGTCGAGCCCTCCGGCATGGCGGAGGTGTCGACTATTCGCAGGTCAGCGACCTATGCCGGTTTGGTTCACCATTTCGGTGGCAGGAAGATGCGACGGCGCCGGAACCCTGAGGGGTTCCGGCGCCGTCGGCCGTAGTGTTCGCGGGCGCCGGAACCCCCGTGGATCAGCGCCCCGCGAGCGCCTTGATGGAAGCCGGCCCGTTGACGGTTCCGACACCGGTCACGTCGTCGTAACCCGGTCGGAGGTCGATCGTCTGGGCGAGGTTGAACGTCCGCAGGACGATTCCGTAACCCTCGGAGGCGTCCTCGTTGTTGGTGTAGTTGACCCGGACCACGGCGGTGGTGTGGTCCGAGCTGGCCGGGTCGTAGAACGCCCGGCTACCGGCCCGGTAAATGGTCGGGTTCGCGAACCCGAGCCGGTGCCCGGCCGTCTGCTGGGCGAGCGCCTCCATTCCCGCGAAGAGCGGGCTGGCCAGGCTGGTGCCGCCGATCCGGTACTGATCGAACCTGACCGACCCGTCGGAGAACGTCTGGGTCTGACCGACCAGGTAGCCGGTGTTCGGGTCGGCCAGCGCGGCGACGTCCGGGACGGCCCGGTGCGGGGTGGTGAGACCGCCGTACTCGGAAATGGCCGTCGGGACGACCCCTCGCTGGTAGAGCGGCTGCTTGAACAGGGTGCTGACCCCACCGCCGCCGCCGGCCTGGAACGTTCCGGGCGGGGCGGGGGTCCACGCGCCGTTGGTCAGCGTCGTGGTGGCGGTCTGCCAGCCGAGTTCGAACAGCCGGGTGCCGGTGCTGGAGATACCGGCCGAGGTACCACCCACGGCGGTCACGAACGGGTCGGACGCCGGGTAGTCGACCTGGCGGGCCCCGTCGAGGACGACCTCGTCGCCGTCGTCACCGGAGGAGAAGAAGATCCCGATGCCCGAGAGGGCGGCCTGCACGAAGGTCGCGTGGTTGGCGCTGATGTCGTCGGCCGGCAGGTCCTCGCCGATGTCCCCGTAGGAGTTCGAGACGATGTCGGCCAGGTGGTAGTCGACGATCTTCTGGACCGCGTCGTTGAGGTCGTTGTCCTGGCAGCTCGCGCCGGCCACGTACGTGATGTTCGCCGCCGGGGCCATCCCGTGCACGGCCTCGACGTCGAGCGTCTGCTCGCCGTACCAGCCCTGCTCGCCGCACTGGTCACCGTTGACCGTGTCGTCGTACCCGTAGCTGTAGCTGGCCGGGACGACCTGCTTGAGCTGGCCGGGCCGCAGCGCCGGCTCGCCCTGGGCCGCGGCCCACTGGTTGGTGTCGGCCGCAATGGTCGGCGAGTTGTAGGCGTCGACCACCGCGACGGTCGTTCCCCGGCCGTTGACGCCCGCCTTGACCAGGTTCGACGTGCCGTACAGCCCGCGCACCTGCTTGGCCGTGTAGCCGCACACGGCCAGCGGCTGGGTCTTGCCGTAGGCGGTCGGGACGTTCCTGGTGAGCGCGTAGTCCTTGGGCGTCTTCTGCCCGTAGTAGCTCGAGCAGACCGGCGGGCTCTTGAACACCGGGGTCGGCGGGGCGTCGGTGGTCGACGACGGCTTGGTCAGCGACTGGGTGAGACCACTGACCGACAGCACGGTGCCGGCGATCGAGCTCGGCAGCGTCACGGTGGACGCCGGGGCCCGCAGGATCGCGCCGTTGTGGGAGTAGGTCTTGAGGTCGGTGCCGAAGGTCTTCTCGATCGTGCCGACCGAACCGATGACGTTCAGCGAGCGATTGCTCGGCGAGGTCCACACGACGGCCAGCCCGGAGCTGGTCAGCCACTGGCGGACCGCCTGGACGGTCGCGTCGGTCGCCGCGTAGCGGGCCTTGAACTGGGCCGTCGTGAGGTACTTACCGTAGGACGGGCTCGTCGGATCGGAGACGGCCGTGGCCGCGGCCTCCGCGTCGGCCGGGTCGCGCAGCGCCAGATTCACGGTGACGGCCAGGGGCTTTCCCGTCGGGGCGTCGCCGCGCAGGTTACCTGCGGTCGCCCACGTCGGAATGGAGCCCGGCAACGCCAGTCGCGGCGGACTGCTCGAGGCTCCCGCCGCGCTCGCCGGCAGGGCGAGCGCGGGAATGGCCAGAGCAACCGCGGCGGCCGTGATCACGAGTCTGCGGGGGGACACGCCCACGCTTCACGTCCTTTGCCTCGTCCGGTGAGGGAGACGCCGGCCGAAGGAGGGCGGCGTCGGGCTCAGACGGTAGTACCACTACGGCTGCCCCCCGACGGCAGCCCCCTGGGGAACGAGGGAAATTCTTTGCCGAAAACGTGGTCCTGAACGCAAGGACTCCGGTCGGTGACCCAGTATGGGCTCCGATCTGCCCGGTCACTGCTGCTGGGTCAGTTTCACGTCGACGACGTGGGTCTGGCCACCGCGCGTGTAGGTGATGGCCACGGTGTCCCCGATGTTGTGGGAACGCACCGCCGCGATCAGTCCGTTCACGCTGGTGATGGTCCGGTCGTCGACCTTGGTGATGATGTCGCTCTTGCTCAGGCCCGCCGAGGCGGCCGGGCCGCCACCCACCAGGAGCTGGATCTGCGCGCCGGTGCCGTCGCCGGTCTGCTGGTTCACGACGCCGGCCGTCGAGGCCGAGACCCCGATGTAGGGGTGCTTGGCGGTACCGGTCGCGATCAGCTGACCGGCGATCGACGCCGCGTAGGTCGACGGGATCGCGAAGCCCACCCCGATGTTCCCCGACTCCTGTTGCTGCTGGCCGCCGAACGGCGAGTGGCTACTGCTGCCGCTGTCGACCGTGGCGATCGCCGAGTTGATGCCGACCAGCTCGCCGCGGGCGTTCACCAGGGCGCCGCCGGAGTTACCCGGGTTGATCGGTGCATCCGTCTGGACCGCGTCCAGCACCGCGTTCTCGTCCTGCTGTTCGCTCGAGTCGCCGGTGCTGACCGGCCGGTGCAGCGAACTGACGATGCCGGAGGTGACGGTGCCCGACAACCCGAGCGGGCTGCCGACCGCGATCACCAGGTCGCCGATGCGCAGCCCGTTGGAGTTTCCGATCGTCGCCGCCTTGAGGCCGGTCGCGTTGATCTTGACCACGGCCAGGTCGGAGGACACGTCGGTGCCCTTGATGGACCCCGGGTAGGTCCGGCCGTCCGACAGTTTCACGCTGATCGTGCCGCCCTGGCTGGCCGCGGACACGACGTGGTTGTTGGTCAGGATGTAACCGTCGGACCGGATGATCACACCCGAGCCGATGCCGCTCTCCGAACTGGACTGCTCGAAGATCGTCACCACGCTGGGGAGGATGGTGTTGGCCGCCGCGGCGACCGTGCCCGAGGCGGCCGGTGAGATCGCGGAGTTGCCCCCGCTGGAGTTCTGGGTCAGCCCGGCACTGGTGACGCTGCCCCCGTTGTCGTGGCCGTCGGAAACGGCCGCGCCGACCAGGCCACCGACCCCGGCCGACACGAGGACCATCGCGAGCGCGGCGGCCGCGATGCGCCGGTTGGGTCGCGAAGACCCGGGCCGGGCACCACCGGCCGGAGGCGTTCCCCAGCCGGGCGGCGCGGCCGGCGGGGCCGGGTGACCGTAGGGCGCGGTCGGATGGGCGGATCCGGGCGCCGGGTCGGCCGAACCGCCCCCGGCCGGCGCCGACTGCTCGCCGCCGGCCCACGGGGTGCTCCACCAGGCGCCGGGCGACTCACCGGGCGGCGGGGTCGGCCCGGGCCGGGACGGATCGCCGGACCGGCCGGGGTCACCGGACCCGTCCGGTCGCGCGCCGGGCTGGCGGGCGCCCTGGTCGGGCCGGCCGCCGACGGCGCCACCGTCGTCGTTGCCGCGCCGGTTCGCGTCACGGGACCAGGGTGACCACGGATCCTGAGTGCTCATCTCGACCGGCCGCCGGGTCGCGTCGGGGTACCGCTCATCGGGCTCACCGGGCCTTCCGGACGTGGGCGAATCTGTATGACCGTAGGCGGGTGTTCCCTGGCTCACAGGAGGAACACCCGAACCGGCGGGACGCCCCGGGTCGCCGGCCGCTTCCGGTGCCTCGCCCGCCACCGCCCCGGCCGCCACTGCCTCGCCCGCCACCGCCCCGGCCCCGCCCGCCATCGGGGGAGCCGCCGGCCCCACGGGCGGGTCGGGCCGGGTGGAGGCGTCCGGTGGTCCGGGTCGGTGCGGCGTCGTCGTCACCGGGCTGACGGTCCCCACTGCGCCTGAGTAGATCCTGAAGCGGGGCCAACGGCTGCCTGAGAACCGTACGCGCCGACCGCCGGCCCGCGGTCAGCCGCTCGGACCGACGGCCGGGCCGCCGCCTGACGCCTGACACTGCTGGTCCCCCGCCCGCTTACCGAACCTCGCGCGGACCGTGCGGCCCGGCGGTTTCGTCCACCCCATTCACGACGTCCCACCGTACCGCGCGGATGGCGATCCACCGCGCGGTCGATGCCGCGCCGGTTGATCTTTGTGACGATTGGCGCCGCATCCGTCCCGGGCCCGGGACGGGACGGACTCTCAGCGATCTCTCAGAACCGCTTCAGGAAGCTCTCACCGACCGGGGCCACGCTCTGAGCTAGCGGTACCCCGAGCTGCCGGTCGGTGACGGGCCTGACACCCACCCCCGCTGGGTTCGTCCCCGACCGGCGTCACCGCGCACCACCCGCGGGGTGGCAGGCTGGTCCCGGCCCGCGAGGGCGGGCCGGGACCAGCCGGGGAGGTGGGAACGTGCCGGCCACGCACGAGGTGCGCAACCAGGTACCGCCGATGACGCGTCACAACGTCTTCCTTGACGACCAGGCCCTGGTCGAGGCGGCCGGCCGCTGGACCACCCCCGGGGCGGCCGACGAGCTGGCCACCCTGGGCGGCATCGCCGGCGCGCCGCGCGCCCAGGAATGGGGGGAGACGGCCAACCGCTACCCGCCGGAGCTTCGGACCCACGACCGCTACGGCCACCGGATCGACGAGGTCTCCTTCCACCCGAGCTACCACAACCTGCTGCGGATGGCGGTTCGTGCCGGGATCGCCGGCGGCCCGTGGGCCGAGCCGGGGCCGGGCGCCCACGCCACCCGGGCCGCCGCGCTGGTGATCTGGTCGCAGGTTGACGCCGGCCATACCTGCCCGGCCTCGATGACCTACGCGGCGGTACCGGCCCTGCGGGTCGATCCGGAGCTGGCCGCCGTCTGGGAACCGTTGCTGACGTCGCGGACCTACGACCCGGGGCTGCGGCCGGCCGGCACCAAGCGCGGCGCGCTCGCGGGGATGGCGATGACGGAGAAGCAGGGCGGCTCGGATGTCCGGGCCACCCTCACCACCGCCACCCCGCTCGCCGACGGCAGCTACGCGATCACCGGGCACAAGTGGTTCTGCTCCGCGCCGATGAACGACGTGTTCCTGGTCCTGGCCCAGGCACCCGGCGGCCTGACCTGCTTCGTCGTTCCCCGGGTGCTTCCGGACGGGACGCGCAACCCCTTCCGGCTGCAACGACTCAAGGACAAGCTCGGGAACCGTTCGAACGCCTCGGCCGAGGTCGAGTTCGAACGGACCGTCGGTCGGCGGCTGGGCGACGAGGGCCGGGGGATTGCGACCATCGTCGAGATGATCGCCGTGACGAGGCTGGACTGTGTGCTGGGCACGGCGGCCGGGATGCGGTTGGCGACCGCGAGCGCGCTGCACCACGCAGCCCATCGCCAGGTGTTCGGCCGGCCGGTCGCCGAGCAGCCGCTGGCCCGCAACGTGCTGGCCGACCTGGCGATTGAGTCGGAAGCGGCGACGGTCCTGGGGATGCGGCTGGCCGCCACCCTCGACGGTCCGGCGGCGGGCGGCGCCGGGGATCCGGCGGCGGAACGGGCCCTGCGCCGGATCGGCACGGCGATGGGCAAGTACCACGTCTGCAAGCGGGGCCCGGGGCACGCCGCCGAGGCGCTGGAATGCCTGGGCGGCAACGGCTACGTGGAGGACTCGGGGATGCCCCGGATCTTCCGGGAGTCGCCGCTGAACTCGCTGTGGGAGGGGACCGGCAACGTCAACGCCCTCGACGCGCTGCGGGCGATGGTGCGCGAGCCGGGGTGCGTCGAGGCGTTCACGGCCGAGGTCGACGCCGCGGCCGGCGCCGACCGACGGCTGGACGCGGCCGCCCGGGCGCTGCGGCAGGATCTGAGCGGCCCCGATGAATCGTCGGCCCGGCGGATCGTCGAGCGGATGGCGCTCGTTCTGCAGGGCGCACTGCTTGTTCGGCACAGCCATCCGGCGGTCGCGGACGCGTTCTGCGCTTCCCGGTTGGCCGGCGACTGGGGGCAGGCGTACGGCACCCTGCCGCCGGGTCTCGACCTGGTGTCCATCCTCGACCGCGCGCGGCCGAAGGTCGGCTGACCGGACGCGGGGCGTGTCCGCCGGTCCACACCGGCATGAACTGCACCACCTGGGCGCAACGGGCGAGCAACGTGCGTGGTACACCGGTGGGCCACGGGGCACGGCGACGGGAGGCGGACGTGGGGGACGGCGCACAACGGTCGGGAGACCCACCCGGCCGTGGCCGACCGCGGCCCCCGGCCGCCGGCCGGACCGACTATCGCGGCGACTATCCGGGGCCCGGTCCGGGCCAATCCGGTTCGGGTCAGCCCGGTTCGGGTCAGCCCGGTTCGGGTCAGCCTGCTCCGCCGCGCCGGCCCGACGGCCCGCCGCCGCGCGGGCGGGCGCCGGGTGCTCCCTACGAGCCCGAGCCGCCGTACGAGGCCGAACCGGCGTATGACGACGAGGCTTTCTACAACCAGACCTTCGACCCGATCCCGTTCGGCCAGCGTTCCGGGCCCGGGTACCAGGACCGGCCGGACCCGGCCTACCGGCCGACGCCGTACGCGGATCCGCGGGGCCCGGATCCGCGAGGCCCGGACGAGGGATACCGCCCGGGCGGTTACCCGGACCCGGACTACGCGGACGCCGATTATCCGGACGCCGACTACTCCGACCCCCGTTACCGGGAGGGCGACCACCCGGACGCCGACTACCAGGACCCGGCCCGGCCCGGCCGCGACACCCGGGGCAGCTACGACGCGACCCGGTACCAGGCGGCCGGCTACGAGCAGGCCCGTGGACCGGAGCCCGGATCCGCCCCCGCCCGCCCGGGCGGCTATCCGCCGCCCGGCGCCTCTCCGAGCGGTGGGTCGCCGAACGGGTACGCGCCGAACGGCCGCCCGCCGGAGGGGTATGGGCCGGAGGGTTACGCGCCAGAGGGTTACGCGCCGGAGGGCTACGGGTCCGACGGGTCTGCGCCCGAGGGTTACGCGCCCGAGGGGTACGCCCCGAACGGCGGTCAGGCGGGTGGTTACCCCCCGCCCGGTTATCCCCCGGCCGCCTATGCGCCCGAGGGCTACCCGGAGCGTTCCCCGGCCGGCGGTCCGCCGGCCGGATACCCGCCGCCCGGCGCGCGGCCGGTGGGGCCGCGCCCGGTCGGGCCCCGACCCGTCGGCCCGCCGCCCGGTGCGCCCGGTGCGGTAGCCGGTCCGCGCGGCCCGATGACCGGACCGGGCGACGTCGTCGCGATGGGCGAAGGTCGCGGCCGACGTGGATCCGGTCCGGGCGGGGCCCCCGACTACGACGACGACTACGACGACGACTACGACGACGAGGACGAGGCCTCCCGGAGCGCCCCGGTCGCCGTCCTGCGGTGGGTCGCCCTGGCCCTCGTCGCGGTGGTCGTCGCGCTCGGTATCGGCGTCGGACTCGCGTTCGGCTGGCAGAAGGTCCATCCGTCCGACAAGACGGCGAGCAGCGGAGCGACGACCGGTACCCCGGCCAGCACGCCGGCGACCGCCCCGGCCAGCACCGCGCCGACCGCTGCCCCGACCGCCGGCGCCCGGACAACCGTGCCCGCGACCTGGGCGGCCGTCACCGACCCGGCACAGCAGGCGACGTTCTCCCATCCGGCGGCGTGGAAGGAACGGCGGGACAACACCGGCCTGTTCTTTGCCGAGACCGGCGCCGGCGCGAGCGGTTTCGGCGCGCAGATGGTCGGGGTCGCCCGGGAGACCGGCAAGACCCCGGCCCAGGCGCTGCAGGCCGTCCAGGCGTCCGAGTTCGCGAACCTCCCGGGTTACCGGCAGGAGCGCTTCGGCCCGGTGGTGGGCGGGGACGGCACCACGGCCCAGGAGTTCGTCGCCGTCTACACCCGGGAGGGCCAGCCGGTCGAGTACGTGATGCGGGCGGTGCCGGGCACCGGGGCCAGTTACGTGCTGATCACCCGGTCGACCGCCACGCCGGCCGGAGGGGCCGAGAACCTGCAGCGGATCCTGACGGCGTCGTTCAAGCCGAGCTGAGTCGGACAATCGGGTCGGCGCTGCCCACCACGGCGCCGACCCGATTGTCCGGACCGACCGGACCGCCGGTCAGAGGTCGGGACCGGTGCGCTCGGAGCGCGCGTCGGCGAGGATCCGCCAGATCACCCCGGCGGTGTCGAGGGCGCGGTCGCCGCTGGTGGGCGGCCACCCGTGGCCCATGTTCGTCAGGTCGTACTCCACGACCCGGGCGGTCGACAGGCACGGGGTCTCGACCTTGAAGGTCAGCGTCGCGCCCGGCGCCGCCGGGGGCGCGTTGGCCGCCCGCGGGAAACCGGAACCGTCGGTGAGCGTCGTATCGCCGGTCGGGGCGGGGGGCGAGCACCGGTCGGCGGCGCGGAACGGAGCCAGGCTCCGGGAGGTGGACGTGATCGGCGTCTGGAGCACCGTCGACCAGGCCAGGCCGTTGTACGGGACGAGACCATCGGTGAACCCGTGCACGGACACGACCGTCACCGGCGTCTTGGGCTGGCATCCCGCGACCTGCAGGCTGCCGGCCACGACCCCGATGCCGGCGATCTCGTCCGGGTACTGGCAGGCGTACCGGTAGGCGAGCATCCCGCCGTTCGAGAGGCCGATCAGCACCACCCGGCGCCGGTCGATCGGGTAGTGCTGCTCCAGGTGGGAGATGACGGCCCGGACGTAGGCGACGTCATCGAGGTCCTGGGCCGCCGCCGAGCCGCAGCAGGTGCCGGCGTTCCAGGATCCCCCGACGCCGTTCGGATACGCGACCACGAAGCCGTCGCGGTCGGCGAGCTGGTCGAGTCCGAAGACCGTTTCCGCGTTGGCGCTGTCGTAATGCAGGCTGTGTAACGCGATGACCAGCGGAACCGGTGCGCCGCCGAGATCGGCCGGCGCGTGGATGAGCAGCTTGGCGGTCCGCCCGGACGTCTGGAACGCGTCCGGCTTGTTTTCCACCCGGGTCGCGGCCGCGGCCGACGTCGGTCCACCGCACCCGCTGAAGATCAACGCGAGCGGCAGGAACAGTGCTGAGGCAAGCAGTGCCGCGCGGAAGCGGCGGGGTCGGACGGCGCGCACGCGGGGTATTTTGTCTTGCCCGGTTTGTCGATCTTTCACCGGTGTCCGCGTCCACCTCGCCCGACCGATCGACTGACCTCAAGCAGATCGTCGTCGTCGTTGGGGTCGGACGGGACAAGATCCAGGTGGGGCGGGGCGGTGGGCGTCGGGGCGGACCAGTCCCGCGCGCCGTGGGCGTTACCCGTCGCGGCGGGTGCGGCCGCGGCCGTCCGGTACTGGACAAAGGCCTGCCGGGCCCGGCTCTCCAGGTCATCGACATGGGTGAGGCGCTCGCGGACCCGACGTTCCCCGGCCGGCCCGGCGGCCAGCAGATCCGAGAGACAATGATCCACAGCGCGACGGGCCTGCAACCAGACGAGCAGCAGTCGGGACCGTTCAAGGTCCACGGGCTCGTCCACTGGTAGATCCTTCCGCTCGTCATCGGCGCTGGTGACTGTCGGTTGTTTCCGGACCTCTTCCAGGGTGCCTGACACCGCTCGCTCGCGCTGCCCAGTTCGCCCACTTAGCGCAACGGGTGGCGGGCGGGCGGCGGCGCCGCGGTGACCGGGACCGACCGGATCCGGCCCGCTACTCCGCTACCGGAGTCCCCGGCACCGGTGTCAAGGATGCGACACGACCCGCGATCGATTGTCGCCGGGCCCGGCCCGGGTCCCGCGACGGTCGCCGGGTCGCGCGGCGGCCCGGTCGCCCGCGCAACCGGTGCGCCGGTGGTCCGCGGTGGTGGTCCGCGGCCGGGCGGCCGGTGTCCCGGCGGGCGGACCACCGGCCGGCGCGGGAGGATCGAGCCGGGCCCGCTCAGTTCTCCCCGGAGGTTGCTCATCGTGTTGCTGTCACCCCGCTCTGCGCTGGGCCGCTCCGGACGACGCGGGCCGGCCGGGCCGGTTGACCGGTGACCGCCGCGGTGATGTGGTTCCGGCGGGATCTGCGCCTCGCGGATCACCCGGCTCTGCTCGCGGCGTGTGACGAAACGGCGGCGGCGGACCCCGGCGTGCTGGCCCTGTTCGTCCTCGACGACACGCTGCGCGGCCCGGCCGGCGCCGCCCGGTTGGCGTTCCTCTACCGCTGCCTGCGGGAGCTGGACGAGCGGATCGGCGGTCGGCTGTGCGTCCGCACCGGGGACCCGGTGGAGGTCGTCCCGGCCGTTGCCCGGGAGATCGGGGCGGGCACCGTGCACTGCTCGACCGATCACGGTCCGTACGGGACGCGGCGGGACCGGCGGGTGGCCGAGGCGCTGGCCCGCGACGGTCGGGAGCTGCGCCCGCTCGGCTCGCCGTACGCGGTCGCGCCCGGTCGGCTGCACACCGCGGGCGGCACGCCCTTCCGCGTCTACACGCCGTACTACCGGGCCTGGTATGCGCACGGGGTCCGGAAGCCGCCGGCCGCGCCCCGGGAGGTGCGCTGGGCCCGGGCCGACGGGGACCCGGTGCCGCCGGACCCGGCGCTTCCCGCCGGTCTGACGCTGCCCACCGCCGGCGAGGAGGCGGCCGGCGCGCGGTTCGCGCAGTTCCTGGACGCCGACGCCGCCCGGTACGCGACCCGGCGCGACGAGCCGGGCGCCGATGCCACCTCGCGGTTGTCGCCCTACCTGAAGTACGGCTGCGTCCACCCGCGGACCCTGCTCGCGCGCCTGGGGCGCGGCGAAGGACACGAGCGGTTCCGGATGGAGCTGGCCTGGCGGGACTTCTACGCCGACGTGCTGGCCGCCAACCCGGATTCGGCCCGGGCCGACCTGACCCCGGCGCTGGGCGGGATGGAGTACGACGAGCCGGGTCCGGACGCCCAGGCCTGGCGGGACGGGCGGACCGGGTTCCCGATCGTCGACGCCGGCATGCGCCAGCTGCTCGCCGAAGGGTGGCTGCACAACCGGGTCCGGATGATCGTCGCGTCGTTCCTGTGCAAGGACCTGCACGTCTGGTGGGGCCACGGCGCCCGCTGGTTCCTCCGGACCCTGGTCGACGGCGATCTGGCCTCCAACAACCACGGCTGGCAGTGGGTGGCCGGAACCGGAACGGACGCCGCCCCCTACTTCCGGGTGTTCAACCCGGTCGCCCAGGGCCGGTCCCACGACCCGGACGGGACCTACGTGCGGCGCTGGGTCCCGGAGCTGGCCGACGTGACCGGCCGGGCCGTCCACGAACCGTGGACCCTGCCGGATGGTCCGCCCAACGGTTACCCGCGCCCGATCGTCGGCCACGCCCAGGAACGGCGGGAGGCGCTCCGGCGCTACGGGACCGCCCGCGTCCGGGCCGCCCGGTGACCTGACCGACCGCTGGTGCCCGGGCGGGGACCGGGTCCGGGAGCCCCCGCTCCGGGCTCGGGATCAGCCGCTGGTCGGGGGCGGCATATCTCGGGTAAGTCACATCTTGGCGACGAACCACATCCGCTTCGCGATCGTGCCCGAAGGTGTGGAGTTGGCGCGGGTGGTCCGGGGGGAGATAGCGGCCGCCGGCTTGAACGGCTGGGCTGGGTCGTCCGTCCGCAGGGAGGGGGGTGGACGGGCGGCCCGCCCAGCCGTTCGCGATTGTTGGCCGGGACCGGGCGGGTCCGCGCCCCGGCGAGTGATCGGAGCAGACCGCCATGGCCAACCCCGGGGGAACTGGTGCCGCCGCGTTCGTGCCGGCCGGCGCGGCGCTGCCCGACCTGGCTACCGCGATCGCCGGCTGCCGCGGCTGCGACCTGGCCGACCTGGACGGCACCCGGGCCGTGTTCGGGGAGGGCCCGGCCGGAGCGCGGCTCGCGCTGGTCGGCGAGCAACCCGGCGACGTCGAGGACCGGCGTGGTCGCCCGTTCGTCGGACCGGCCGGCAAGCTGCTCGACCGCGGGTTGGTCGAAGCCGGCATCGAACGCGACCAGGTCTGGGTCACCAATGCGGTGAAGCACTTCCGCTTCCGGTCGGACGGTCCCGGGTCGCGGCGGATCCACGTGACGCCCGACGCGCGTCACGTCACGGCCTGCCGTCCGTGGCTGGCGGCGGAACTCAACCGGATCCGGCCCGCGGTGGTCGTCATCCTGGGCGCGACCGCCGGTCAGTCGCTGGTCGGCCCGTCGTTCCGGGTCACCCGGATGCGGGGTCGCCTGTTGGACGGGCCGCCCGGGTCCGGGGCCCGGCTGGTCGCGACGTTGCACCCGAGCGCGATCCTGCGTACGCCGCCCGATGCCCGCGACGAGGCCTATGCCGGGTTCGTCCGCGACCTGGCGGTGGCCGCATCCGTGCTGATCTGATCGGACCCCGCGCCGGCCAACCCGTCACCCGGGTGTCCGTCGACCCGGGTGTCCAACGGCTGCGGGAGTAGCCGTTCGGCCATACGGCTCGGTCCGGTAGCCAGTGCTGTGTGCCCAAACGGCGGCGCGGGCCGGTCGGTCGGCGACCGGGCTCTAGAGCCCCCCTGCCCTAACCGTCCATATTCGCTGATCGGTACATTGCTGTCCGCGTTGCCCGAGCCGACCGGGATGTCAGCTTTTGACGGGCGCCGGGAAGACATTCGCGTGGCACTCACGTGACTGCTGTGGGGGAGGGGGTGCGCACGACCGTGCGCGCTAGGAAGACCGCTGTTGCCCTGGCCTTTGGCTTAGGTGTTGTGACACTGGGAGCGGGATCGCCCGCCTGGGCGACCGGCTCCGCCACCCCGACGCCGACCGTGACGGCCACCACGTCGGCGCCCGAGGTCACCGGCACCACGGCGCCCGCCGCCGCGCCGACCACACCGATCGCCGCGCCGACCACGCCCGACGTGGCCACGCCGGTGCCGGGCGAGCCGACCCCGTCCGACCTGGCGACCACCAGCCCGCCGCCGGCCGCGGGCGACGGCGACACGCCGATCACCCTGCCGACCGATCTGCCGATCGCGATCCCGACCGACCTGCTGGCCGGCCTGCCCAAGCAGCGCCTCAAGCTGTCGCAGGCCTGTGTCAGCGGCGGTGTCCAGTGGACCGTGACGAACATCAGCAAGCAGGCGACCGGCTACGCGTGGCTCGACACGAACCTCGCGTGGGGTATCCACGTGCTGGCCCCCGGTGAGAGTGGTCACCTGGCCAAGGGCTTCGCGGTGCTCGTGATCCCGCTGAGTGGCAAGACCGGGCTCCCGATCAACCTGCCGCTGATCGACATCTCGCACTGCGGTGGCAGCTTCCCGGGCGGTAAGACGCTGCCCCCGATCAGCAAGCTGCCGATCTCGCTCGGTGGCGGGGTTCCGGCCGGGGGCGGCACCGTGCCGGCCGGCGGTTCGGTCCCGGCGGCCCCGGCCGCGACCCCGGTGGTGACGACCAACGTCCACTTCACCGGATGACCGGTCCTGACCAGGTGACGTCCGACGGTGGGCTGGTTGCGGCCCGCCGTCGGACGGCACCGGCCGGTTACGTCCTCGGTCTGGTCGCGGTGCTGGCCGCGCTGACGCTGGCCGGCTGCGCCGGGGGTGGCAGTGGGGGGTACTCGACCACCCGGTCGGCCGCTTCGGTACCGGCCGGGGTCCGCAGTCAACTGGCCGCGGTCGGTCTCGGCTCCGGCGGCGACGCGAGCACGATCGTGCGGGCCCGCGGCCCACGGCTCAACGTCTACTCCTCGGAGCTCCAGCCGACGCCGTCGTCGGCGTTGTCGAACCCGAACGAGGCCGGCGCGCCCCGGGTACTGCTCGTCGTCACCCAACTGCCCGGCTGGTACCAGGTTCTGCTGCCCGTGCAGCCGAACGGCAGCAAGGGCTGGGTCAAGGCGGCCGACGTGACCGTCTCGAAGACGAGCTACCGGGTCAAGGTCGACCGCGGGGCCCACACGATCACCGTTTACAACGGCCGGGCGGTCGCGCTGAGCGCCCCGGTGGCCATCGGCACGTCGGACACTCCGACCCCCGGCGGGCAGTACTACATCACCGAACTGCTCCAGCCGGGCAACCCGAACGGCGCCTACGGTCCGTACGCCTTCGGGATCTCCGGTTTCTCCACCACTCTGAAGTCGTTCGACGGGTACGCGCCCGTGATCGGGATCCACGGGACGAACCAGCCCGCGTTGATCGGCACCGATGTCAGCCACGGCTGCATCCGGCTGTCGAACGCGAACATCCGCAAGCTGGCGAGCTTCCTGCCGCTGGGCACGCCGGTGACCATCTCGGCGTAACCGACGGCCGGCGAAGGCCGCTTTTTCCGTGCCGGTCGCCGGTTGCGGGGTGCCGGAGGTGGTGCAACCAGGGCTGCCTTTGCGGGGCGGTCAGGTCGTCCTCAGCGTGCGCCAGCCGGCCGGTTTGGCCGCGCGACGGCGCTTTAGGGGTCGGGGTTGTTGGGTTGGAGGGTGTAGGGGTCGCGGGCGGTGCGTAGGTGGTTGGCGCGCCAGGTGTGGTCGGGGTCGATGGCGGGTGGGGCGCGCCATTGGATGCGGCCTTCGGGTCCTAAACGTAGGTCCCAGCCGTTGTAGTGGGCCATGTCGTGGTGAACGCTGCAGGCGAGGGCGAGGTTGTCGGCGGTGGTCGTCCCGCCGTCGTTCCATTCGATGAGGTGGTGGGCTTCGGTCCAGGCTAGGGTGTCTTTAGTCACATCTAGGAAATAGGTCCCAACCTGCGGAAATGCGGACGCGCGACGCAACACCCGACGTCAGCTTGGCTCCGCACACGAGGCCGACGTCATCGGCCCACGGCCGCCCCAGACCGTCGGATCCCGCCGGGCCGCCCGCCGGACCGGAGGCATGCCCGGAACCGTTCGCGGTGAAGGGCGACCGATTCGTCGCGGGCGTCCGATGCAAAGGTTCGAGTCCGGCCGGGTGCACCCAACCAGCCCTAATGCGAACCTGAACCTGCACGTCACGGGCCCAGCCGTGTCCGTAGGGCCGTCGCACGCGAAGATCCGCCGTGGCGGCTATGCCGGGAACACCAACCACCCGAAGAAGCGGTAGGCCGCCCTTTGACACGAGGCCGAGGACGCCTCCGGTCCGTTCGCGCCCCCGACCGCCGCGAGCGGTTACCGGCCTCGGTGCGCCACTACCCCGTCGCCGACGACGGGGGGCCGCGGTGCCTCGTGACGAGGTGCCAGTGCCCTCAAGTAGCCGATGAGCGCGTGTTCGCGTAACGCACGCCTGACCTTGCCATGAGCGGGCGCTGCCAGGAGCGCCCGCTCGGCGTCGGACTGGGTAATCAGCGGCACGGTGTCCGGCAGGGTCGGGACCGAGAAGTCCGGGTTTACGAAGTCGAACGCGCGCGGTCAGGCCGCCGCTGACCAGGTTGCGCCAGGCGGCAAGGCAGCACCTGGCGGCCCGTCATCGCCGGCGCGGTCTCTCTCAAAACGGGGTACACCGGAGTGGCAGCCGTGCGCCCTGCGGTCGGATGCTGAGCTGGTCGACCGGTCAACGCGACCATCAGGCCCTTGGGCTGCCCGCATTCAACTTGGAGTCCGCGCAGAGGCGGGTGAGGTGATCGACGGGGTCGACCCAGCCCGACCGGCCATCGTCGGCCGTTATGTACCAGTTCCCTTTGCCGGCTGAGTCTTGCCAGCGCTGGACTGTGACCTTCTGGTCATGCCGAAGTTGGTACCTTGTGGGGTCGGGGCCGAGCTTGGCGCCTTGTGCGTCGCGGAGCCATAGATCTTGCGCGGTCACCTGGTAGCGACTACATGGCGGTGTGGTTGGGCTTGCCGCTGGCTGGATGGTGTTCGCCTGCCGTGCGGCAGGGTGCCCGTGCCACAGCCACCATCCGAAACCGGTTCCAGCGCCGAAGAGAACAAGGCCGGCGACGACGGCGAGCAGCGTGGTCGAGCGAGTGAGTCGGGGCTGGCTGTCGCGCCCGCCAACGCGGGTGGTGGGGCGCTGGGCCGGCTTGATGCCGG
>JAMFSN010000231.1 GCA_026225295.1 Frankia alni | reverse complement strand
GTGACTTGCTTGCTGGGGGTGCGCGGCGTGTTGGGGTGGGGCGGGGGGGTGGTGCGCGGCGCCTGTCGGGCCCCCCGCACCACCGTGATCTACGCGTCGCTGGTGATCAGTCTGGTCGCCGCGGCCGTCCTGCCGTGGGGGGTCCGGCGGTCCGTTCGCTGACCGACCGGTACCGCCTCTGAACGATCAGCTCCACCACGACCGGCCCCGACCCCGCGCGCCGGGTCAGGGCCGGTCGCGTCTCAGGTTCCCGCGCCCCGGAGCCAGAACGTCGCGTCGAGATCGGCGACGGGGTGGGGGGCGATGGCCGCGACCGGCCGTCCCTCCGTGAAACTGACCGCCAGGACCTCCCGCGCGACCGTCCCGGCGTGCTCCCGCAGGGCCAGGCCCGTCTCGGCCGACTCCGAGCTCCACCAGACCTCGATCCGGTCGGTGACGTCGAGCGCGAGGGCCTTGCGAGTGTCCTGCAGGACCCGCACGACGTCGCGGGCCGTGCCGGCCCGCGCGAGTTCCGGGGTGATCTCCAGGTCGAGCGCCACCGACAACCCGGCCTCCGAGGCGACCGCCCAGCCGGCCAGGGGGGTCTCGGTGATGATCAGCTCGTCCCCGGAGACCTCGGTCGGCTCGCCGTCCAGCTCGATGGTCAACCGGCCGTCGACCGGCGGCCCGGCCGCGGCGATGGCCGCCGCGACGGCCTTGGTCTGCTTGCCGAAGCGCCGACCGAGCGCCCGGAAGTTCGGCTTCACCACGACCTCGACCAGGTCGTCGCCCCCCGACAGGCGCTCGACCGACGCGACGTTGAGCTCGTCGGCGATCTGGCGCAGCAGCGCCTCCTCCAGGTCGGCGAACCCGGACGCGGCCACCATGGCCCGGGCCAACGGCTGGCGGGTCCGCACGGCGCTGGGGGCCCGGGCCGCCCGCCCGGCGTCGACGACCCGCCGCACCAGGTCGACCCGGTCGGCCAGCCCGGCGTCGATCAGCGTCGGGTCGGCCACCGGCCAGCTGCTCAGATGGACGGAGTCGGGCACGCCCGGACCGGAGGGGGCGTGCAGCCGGCCCCACAGCCAGTCGGTCAGGAACGGGGTGAACGGCGCCATCAGCCGGGTCAGCCCGTCCAGGCAGGTGTGCAGGGTGGCCAGGGCGTCCGGGTCGCCGTCCCAGAACCGCCGCCGGGACCGGCGGACGTACCAGTTGGACAGGTCGTCGATCAGCGCCGAGATGCGGCGGCCGGCGCGCAGCGAATCGAACCCTTCGAGGGCCGCGTCGACCTCGGTGATCGTCGCGTGCAGCTCCGACAGGGCCCACCGGTCGAGCACCGGCCGGTCGGCCGGCGCCGAGGCCCGGGCGCCCGGCTCCCAGCCGGCCGCCGAGGCGTAGAGCAGGAAGAACGACGCGGTGTTCCAATAGGTGAGCAGCACCCGGCGGACCACGTCGGCCAGCGCCTCGTGACCGACCCGGCGGTCCGCCCACGGGGAGCCCCCGGCCAGCATCAACCACCGCAGCGCGTCCGCGCCGTGCTGGTCGAACAGCTCGAACGGGTCGAGCACGTTGCCGAGGTGCTTGCTCATCTTGCGGCCGTCGGCGTCGAGCAGCAGCCCCAGGCACAGCACGGTCTGGTAGGGCGACTGGTCGAAGACCAGCGTGTTGACGGCCATCAACGTGTAGAACCACCCACGGGTCTGGTCGATCGCCTCGCAGATGTACTGGGCCGGGAACTGGCTCTCGAACTGCTCGAGGTTGCGGTGCGGGGCGCCCCACTGGGCGAACGGCATCGAGCCGCTGTCGTACCAGGCGTCGATCACGTCGGGTACCCGGGCGGCGGTCGCGCCGCAGGTCGGGCAGGCGAAGGTGACGTCGTCGACGTAGGGCCGGTGCGGGTCCAGCCCGGCGTGGTCCTCGCCGGCCAACGCCGACAGCTCCGCGAGTGATTCGACGCAGGTCAGGTGGGTCGGGTCGGCGCAGCAGCGCCAGATCGGAAGCGGCGTGCCCCAGTACCGGCTGCGCGAGACGGCCCAGTCGACGTTGCCCCGCAGCCACTCCCCGTACCGACCGTCCCGGATCCGTTCGGGATGCCAGTCGGTTTCGGCGTTCTCGGCCAGCATCCGGCCCGCGACCGTGGTTGTGCGGACGTACCAGGACGGCAGCGGGTAGTAGATCAGCGGGGTGTCGCACCGCCAGCAGTGCGGGTAGCTGTGCTCGTAGGGCAGGTGGCGCCACAGCAGTCCCCGGGCCCGCAGATCCTCGACCAGGGGAGCGTCGGCCGACTTGAAGAACAGCCCGCCGACCAGCGGAACGTCGTCGTGGAACCGACCGTTCGGACCGATCGGGTTGACGACCGGCAGGCCGTACCGGCGACCGACGGCGAGGTCCTCGGCCCCGAACGCGGGGGCCTGATGGACCAGGCCGGTGCCGTCGCTGGTCGTGACGTAGTCGGCCAGCACGACCCGGTGGGCGCCCGACGGTCCGCCGTCCGGGTCCTCGAAGGCGTCCGCGGCCAGCAGCCGGAACGGCGGCTCGTAGGAGGCGCCGGCCAGTTCGGCGCCGCTGACCGTGGCCAGCACCTCGGCGCCCTCGGCCCGGTCCCCGAGCGCCGCGGCCAGCAGCGGCTCGGCCACCACGACCACCTCGGCGCCGGCGTCGCCGGGACCGTCGGCCAGCCGGACGACCAGGTAGTCGATCCCGGGATGCACCGCGACCGCCGTGTTGGACACCAGCGTCCACGGGGTGGTCGTCCAGACCAGCAGGTTCGCCCCGAGGTCGGCCAGCGGGCCGGAGGTGACCGGGAACCGCACGTAAACCGACGGGTCGACCACGTCGTGGTAGCCCTGGGAGACCTCGTGGTCGGACAGCGCGGTCTGGTCCCGCGGGCAGTAGGGGGTGACCCGGAAGTCCTCGACCAGCAGGCCCTTGGTGAAGATCTGCTTGAGCGACCACCAGACGCTCTCGACGTAGGACGTGTCCATCGTCCGGTAGGCGTTGTCCAGGTCGACCCAGTAGCCCATCCGCTCGGTCATCGCCTCGAAGTCGCCGATGTGGCGCTGGGCCGACTCCCGGCAGCGGGCGTTGAACGCCGCGACGCCGTACGCCTCGATGTCGCTCTTGTCGGTGAAGCCGAGTTCCTTCTCGACGGCCAGCTCGACCGGCAGCCCGTGGCAGTCCCAGCCGCCCCGGCGGGGAACCCGGAATCCCTTCATCGTCTTGAACCGCGGGAAGAGGTCCTTGAAGACCCGGGCCTCGACGTGGTGGGTGCCCGGCTTGCCGTTGGTGGTCGGCGGGCCCTCGTAGAACACCCACAGCGGACCGTCGGCGGTGGCGTCCAACGAGCGCTGGAAGACCTTCCCGTCGCGCCAGCGTTCGAGGATCTCCCGCTCGAACCCGGGCAGGTCGACCTGGGCGGGCAGCGGGGTGAACGGCGTGGCCGCGATCGGGACGGGCGGCGTCGGGCCCGCGCTGGAGTGGGCCGTTGAACCTGGGGAGGTCGTGGAACCGGTGGGCGGCATCGGGGTGGTTCTCTCCGTCGGGTCAAGCAGGTCCGGCGAAGGGACGACGGCCACCGGATCTCCGGCGGCGCCGCGGTACCACCCTTCTTGCCGCCCCACCCGGGGGTGGAACGACCTCTCGTCGTGGCGCGGGGCCGGATCTACTGGGGGTCACGCGGGGTGGCCCTGTTCCGCCGGCGGCTGGTGGGGTGATGTTCACAACGCGCTCGCCACCGGGCTTCCACCGCCCCCGGCTCGCTCTCTGGCTGCGTCCGTCGCTACTCGTCCCCGTCGACGCCTTCCGCACGGTTAACAATAGCCGGAATCGCTGGGGGCGTAGTGGCCCCGGAGCCCGGGGCCGGTCGTGGCCTCTACAGTGGACCTATGGGGGAGGTGTCGGTGTTCGGGCGATCAGCCTCCGACGGTGCCGACGCGCGCGGTCCGGCGGCCGGTACGAACGGCGCCGGCACCGGTGCCGACCCGGGCGGTGCCGACCCGGACCTGGTCAGCGGTCCCGCGCCGGTCGGCCCGCGCTCCGGCCGGGCGATCGTGCTGCTGGTCGTCGCGGCCGCCGGAGTCCTGGCGGCCGACGTCATCGCGAAGATCCTGGCGGTCGCGCACCTGTCGAACCGGGCCCCCGTCACTCTCATCCCGCACGTCCTGGATCTGGAGCTGACCCGGAACCCGGGTGCGGCGTTCAGCCTGGCCGGCGGGGCCACCATCCTTTTCACCCTGGTCGCGCTGGTCGTCGTGGCGGTCATCGCGCGGACCGCCCGGGGCCTGCGCTCGCGGGCCTGGGCGGTGGTACTGGGCCTGCTGCTCGGCGGGGCGCTCGGCAACCTCAGCGACCGGATCTTCCGCGCTCCCGCGCCGCTGCGCGGTCACGTGGTCGACTGGATCCACCTGCACCACTGGCCGGTCTTCAATCTGGCCGACTCCTCGATCGTGGTCGGGGCCGTGCTGGCCGTGATCCTGTCCGCGGTGGGTATCGGGATCGACGGCCGGCGGGCCGCGACCGGGTCCCTGGCCGGCGCCGGTCCGGAGCACCCGGAAACCGGCGGTCAACCGCCGGTTGACCGGACCGAGCCGACGGATGGAGATGGCCGGACGTGACGACGATCGGGGAGCGACGGGCCCTGCCCGTTCCCGAGGGTCTGGAAGGCCTACGCCTGGACGCGGCGATCGCGCGGTTGTTCGGGTTGTCGCGGGCCGCCGCCGCCCAGATCGTCGAGGACGGCCACGTGGTCGTGGACGGCGCCCAGCGCGGCCGGTCCGACCGGGTCACCGCCGGCGCCTGGCTCGAGGTTGAGCTCCCGGCCCCGCCGACGCCGGCCGGCCCGGTCGCGGACCGGGCCGTCGAAGGGCTGCGGATCGTCCACCTGGACGACGACCTGATCGTGATCGACAAGCCGCCCGGCGTGGCCGCGCACCCGGCCCCCGGGTACGAGGGTCCGACGGTGGTCGGTGGCCTGGCCGCGGCCGGCTACCGGCTGGCCACGTCCGGAGCCGCCGAGCGGCAGGGCATCGTCCACCGGCTCGACGCCGGGACGTCCGGGCTGATGGTCGTGGCCCGCAGCGAACGGGCCTACAGCGTGCTGAAGCAGGCGTTCCGGGACCGGACCGTCGAGAAGCGCTACCGGGCCCTCGTCCAGGGACATCCGGATCCGTTGCGGGGCACGGTGGACGCGCCCATCGATCGGCACCCGCGCAAGCCGGGTTCGTTCGCCGTGGTTGCCGACGGCCGCCCGAGCGTCACGCACTATGACACCGAGGAGGCCTTCCGGGCCGCCTGCCTGCTGTCGATCAGGTTGGAGACCGGACGGACCCATCAGATCCGGGTCCACCTGTCGGCGCTGCACCATCCGTGCGTGGGCGACCAGCAGTACGGCGCGGATCCGACGCTCGGCGCCCGTCTCGGCCTGCGCCGCCAGTGGCTGCACGCCGCGAGCCTCGCCTTCGCCCATCCGGGCGACGGCCACTGGGTCACGTTCGAAAGCCCGGACCCGCCGGACCTGGCCACCGCCCTCGCCCGGGTCCGGGCGGAGTCGTGAAACGGCCGGGTCGTGGCACCTCCTGACCGCTGGGACGGCGCGAGTCGTGGGACGGACCTGAACCGTTGAGCGGAGCAAGATCGGGCGCCGTGGGGTCGGGCGCATGGTGACGCCGGTCGCGCCCTCGGAGTCGACCCCGGCGACCGGTCCGGCGCCAGCCCCGGATCCGGCGCCAGTCCCGGATCCAGCAGGGACCGCTCCGTCGGCCCGGGACCAGCCCGCCGCGACCGGGACGGCAGTTGCCGTGTCGCAGGCTACCCAGCCGGCCGGTGCCCAGCCGTCCGGCAGGCAGCCGTCCGCCGCCCCTCCGGCGGCCCGCTGGCCGGCCGCCGTCCCGACCGCGGTCGGGACGGCCCGCTGGCCGGGCCGCCTGCTGGCCGCCTTGGACGGGGTCGACACGGCCACGCTGCCACCGGTCGGCCGGGCCGCGGCGCGGGCCCGGGATGCGGCCGACGACTCCCGGTGGGCCCTTCGGGACGCGGCCACCCGCACCTCCCAGCGGCTCCGGCGGGCGGCGGCGTCGCACGGACGGTGGGAAAGGGGCGCCCGACTTACGGTGACGGTGGTGGTGGTCGTCGTCGCGGCGGGGGCGCTCGCCTCGTTCGGCCACAGCTGGGTCACCGACCGGCCCCATTCGCAGCTCGATCCGCCCCCGGCGGTCGCGGACGGCGCCGCGACGATCCTGCCGGCCAGCATTCCGTCCGCCAGCGCGGTTCCCGGCTCGTCGGACCCCGGGACGGGCCCGATCGCTTTCGTCGGCCGGCCCCGGGGCGAATCGGTGCCGGGCTACGTGGCCGCTGCCGGCCGCCGGCTCGCCGCCCTGGCCTGGGCCGACGGCGACACCCCGGCGTACGCGGCGGTGAGTCTGCCCGGCTACCGGACCCCCGCCGAGCTGACCCGGCTGCTCGCCGGATACCAGGTGGTCGAGGTCTATTTCCGGGTGCCGCCGTACGGGACCGCGATGGCTGTCGCCGTGCACGATCCGGCCGCCGATCTGCCGTCGGCGTTCGATCGCGCAGCCGTCGTGGCCGACCAGCGCGCGGTGATCGGCCCGTCATCGTCGGCGGTCGCGTCCCGGGCCGCCGACCAGGCCCGGGCGTTGCGGGCCCGCTGCTCCTGCGTGTACGGGGCGGTCGTCCGCGCGCCCGCCACCCGACTGGCCTCCCTGTCGGCCGCGGAGGGGATCCGGCTCGTCGACCCGGCGCCCGCGGCCCGGGTGATCCCGGGCCGGACCCGGTTCGCGGCCCTGGTGCCCGAGCAGCAGTGACCACCGCCGCGGCCGCCGGGCCGGACCACCGGTCGGCGATCGGCCGGTGACCGCGCGCCCGTCGCCCGACCGGCCGTCCGGCGGGGATCCACCTGCGTCCCGGGTGGTCCCCGGGACCGACCTGCCCGCCGAGGCGACCGCCCTGCGGGTCGAGGTGTTCGTCCGGGAGCAGGGCGTCGACCCGGCCTTGGAGATCGACGGCCGGGACGGGCTGGCCGACCACGCCGTCGTGCGGGCCCCCGACGGGTCGGTCGCGGCGACCGGCCGGTTGCTCGATCCGGGACCGGACAGCCCGGCCGGGATCGTCGGCCGGGTCGCGACCCGGGTGGACCGGCGCGGTGGCGGCTTCGGGCAAGCCGTGATGCGGCTGCTCGAACAGCGGGCCGGCGAACGGGGGTTGGCCGCGGTCGAGCTCCACGCCCAGGTGTCGGCGATCGGTTTCTACGAGCGCCAGGGCTACGTCGGGATCGGCCCCCGCTACCGGGAAGCCGGGATCGAGCACCAGAGCATGCGCAAGGAGCTGATCCCCGGGCTGCGTCCCGTCCGCGACGCCGACGGACCGGCCCTCGCGCGTCTGATCGGCGCGGTCTGGTCGGAGTACCCGGGCTGCGTCCTCGACATCGACGGTGAGGAACCCTGGCTGCGCGGGCCGGCCGCCGCGTACGGGCGCGGGGGCGGAACCTTCTGGGTGGTCCCGGAGCCGGCCGGCCCCGGCGGGGCGGACGCCGGCATCGCGGCCTGCTGCGGGCTGCGCCCGGGCGGGCCGGCTGTGGTCGAGCTGAAGTCGCTGTACGTGGCGGCAACGGCCCGGCGTCGTGGTCTGGGGGCGGCGCTCGTCCGCCGGGCCGAGCGCGCGGCGCGGGCGGCCGGCGCGGGCCGCGTCGAGCTGTGGACCGACAGCCGCTTCGCCGACGCCCACCACCTCTACCGCCGGCTCGGCTACGAGCCGACCGGCCACCGCCGCGAGCTGCACGACCGGTCGGCCACGGTCGAGTACGAATTCGGGCGGGACCTGCCGGCCCGGCCCTGATAGCGGCCCGCCCGGCCCGGTCCGCACTTGGCCCGCGCCCGGCC
>JAMFSN010000230.1 GCA_026225295.1 Frankia alni | reverse complement strand
GATCGTTGACGTATAGGCAGGTCAGCGACCCAGGCGGTGGAGCCGACGGGGAGACTCGAACTCCCAACCTGCCGATTACAAGTCGGCTGCGCTGCCAGATTGCGCCACGTCGGCGTGATCCGGCAGCGTACCGGACCGGGAAACGGGTCGAGCCTCACTTGGTGGCCCCAACCAGCCCTCGGTCGAAGGGGCCCTGGGGCTCGGCCGACCGGTGGGGTCCAGGCACCCGACGGGCGGCCATCCGAGGTGCGATCGGGCCGCCTTCTCGTTGATCTGTCGGTGTTTTTTGGTGGTTTTTCGTGGGGGAAGGGTTGGATGTGTGGGATCGGGTAGAGCGAGAGACATGACAGGACACAGCAGGCCCCCGACGCGGGGTGGGCATCGGCAGGCAGGAGCGCACCGGCGGAGCGCCCCGCGTCAGCACCACCTCGGGGCCTTCGGGCCCGCGGCGGCCCTGGTCGTCGTGGCGGCGGCCGCGTTACCGACGGCTGGCTCGAGCCTTGCTTCCTCTTCGCCGACCCCCGCGCTGGACCCGACGACCTTGCTGCCGCTCGCGGACGCCGTGTCTACGGCCGCGCCGGTCACCGCCAAGCCCACCGTCGTCGTGCCGGTCGCGGCCACCTCGGCGGCCAAGGTTGTGAGCCGGGAGCCGGGCGTCGACACCCAGGCCGAGATCGTCGCGGCCGTGCACAGCAGCGCGCTCACCTCCGACGTTCCGGCGAGCTACTACCGGGTCGCCGACGTTCGCGTCTCGCAGGCGAATCCGAACTTTGCCAGCGCGCAGCTCGTTCCGACCACCAGCCAGCTCGGCCCGGGGATGGCGGCGCTGCGCCACGACGCCGACGGTTGGACCCTCGTTGATGTCGGGACCGGCGAGGTCGGCTGCAACGTCGTCCCCCACCAGGCCCGGGCCGAACTCAACCTCACCTGCGCCGGCTGAGGGTCACCTCCGGGCCGCAACCTCGCGGACGAGGTCGTAGTCCAGCCACGGGTCCCGTAGGAAATCGCGCCACCGTCGGTCGTGGTCCTTCCGCTTCACGCGGAAATACACGGCGCGCCGCACTGTCTCTGAGGTATTGCCGCCGATGTTGTGGCCGAGCAGGAAATGCGCGAGCAGGAGATCGCCGGCCCGGCCGGCTACCTGCTCAGGTTCGGGAAGCGTGATCGGCGGATAACCGCCCGCCTTCAGGAACGCATCCGGGCCATGTGCGCGGAAATATTCAGCGTGGGTCAGATGGGTACCCGGCCAGACCCACAAATTGCCGGAATCTGCCCGCGACTGGTCGGACATCAGGACCCCGGCGAGCATCGTGAACGTCCCTGGACGGCCGTCCGGCTCGGGAGGGGTCGCCCCGTCCAGGTGGGGAGCCCCCGGTCGATGTGGATGCGGCGGGATGTTCAATGCGACCTGGACCTGCGGCGGAACCTCCAACGTGCCGGGGCCGGTGAGCGTCTCGGCGAGGGTCAGCGCCCCGCTCTCGGTGAGAAGGGCCAGCAACCACGGGACCTTGGTCGCGGCCGGGAAGTAGAAATGGTTGCCGCGGACCTCGGGCGCGGGAGGTCGCCGAGATGTCATCACATCAATCGTCCGTGTTGCCTTGACCAGCACATCGTGCGGGATGGCCTGCGGTATCACTACGAAGCCACGTTCGGCGAACTCTCGACGCACATCGCGTTCCGACACAAGGGTGACCATAAGTCGCGCAACACCGGCCCGGCAACTCATTTTCCGTTGCCGCGCGCCCGGTGAATAATCCCTCGCGACGGGGGCGGCCCGGGCGTAACCTCTGCAGTCATGTCGACCGACCACGCTTACGGCCCGAGCGCCGCTCCCGGCCGTCCGTTCGGGCGGGCTTTGACCGCCATGGTCACCCCGTTCGATGCGGCCGGTGGACTGGACCTGAAGCAGGCGGCGCGGCTCGCGGAACGGTTGGTCGATCTCGGCAGCGACGGGCTGGTCGTCAGCGGCACCACCGGCGAAAGCCCGACGACCACCGACCAGGAGAAGGACGATCTGGTCAGGACGGTTGTGGAGGCGGTCGGCGACCGGGCAACCGTGGTGGCCGGGGCGGGCACCTACGACACGGCGCACAGCGTGGAACTCGCCCGGCGGGCCGCGAAGGCTGGCGCGCACGGCCTCCTGCTGGTCACGCCCTACTATTCGCGCCCGTCCCAGGCCGGGCTGATCGCCCACTTCACGACCATCGCGGATGCCACCGACCGGCCGGTGATGCTGTACGACATCCCGCCCCGCTCCGTCGTGCCGATCGAGGTCGACACCTTGCGTCGGCTCGCCGAGCACCCTCGGATCGTCGCGGTCAAGGACGCAAAGGCTGACCTCCGGGCCGGCAGTGAGGTGATGGCGACCACCGGGCTGGCCTACTACTGCGGAGACGACGCGCTCAACCTGCCGTGGCTGTCGATCGGCGCGGCCGGGGTGGTGAGCGTCATCAGCCATATCGCGGCCGACCGGGTCGCCGCGATGGTCGATGCCTACGACCGGGGCGACGTCGCGGGAGCGCGAGCCCTGCATCTGGGTCTCCTGCCGGTCCTGCGCGCCTTCCTCTCGGTCGGCGGAGTGGTGTTCGCCAAGGCCGCGCTGGGGTTGCAGGGGTTCGACGTCGGCCCGCCGCGGTTGCCGCTGGTGCCCCCCTCTCCTGCGGAGGTCGAAGCCCTTGCCGCCGAACTCGCCCGAGGTGGCATCTGGATGGACGAGCTCGTCACGCCCTGAGTCCGGCCGACGAAGCCTCCGGACCGGAGAGCGGCCGCCGGCCTGGGCCGGCGGCAGACTGGGCTCGTGACCCGATGTCCCCGCGTCCCCCGGACAGGCCCGTGACCGGCGGATCCACGGCCGGTTCCGACCGGCAACCGGGCCCGGCCGACCAGCCGGCTTCGCTATCAGAGCGGTCGGTCGACCCCACCCGCCCGACCGCACAACGACCCGACAGACCGACCGAGCGGACGAACAGCTGGTGGCGCCGGATCTGGCGGACCTGGTGGCGGTCGCCGCGCGAGATCGAGGAAGTCGGGGAGACTCCCGACTACCGCTTCACCCTCGCCAACGAGCGGACGTTCCTGGCCTGGGTCCGGACCGCCCTCGCGCTGTTGGCGGCCGGCGTGGCGGTCGTTCAGCTGGTCCCCGGATTCTCGGTGCCCGGGGCCCGACACGTGCTCGGGATCCCGCTGGTGGTGCTCAGCGTGATCGTCTCGGCCCTCGGCTACCGCCACTGGGCCGACCGCGAACGCTCGATGCGGGCCCGGCAGCCGTTGCCCGTGCCGGGTCTGCCACGGGTCCTCGCCCTGGTGGTCCTGGCCGTCAGCCTCGCCGCGCTGGTGTTCGTCCTGCTCGGGGGCCCGCGATGACCCACCACCCCGACGACCGGGGCGTGGCCGACGAACGGCCCGGCCTGGCCTTCGAGCGCACCTATGTCGCCTGGCAGCGGACCGGGCTCGCGTTCGGAGCCGTCGGAATCCTGTTTCTGCACGCCGCCCGTGGTCCGCGACATCCGTGGGGCCTCCTACCCGGCCTGTTCGGGCTCGCGCTCGGCGTGGCGATCGCGGCCCTGGGTGCCCTGCGCTACCAGCCCGATCCGGAGGTCGGGCCGGTCCGAACCGCGGGGCCCGGTCCGGACGGCGGGGAAGACGGCGGGGGAGACGGCGACGCTGGGCAAGGTCCGGACCACCCGGCCCCCCGGCCGCTGGTTGGCCTCCGGGGTCCAGCCGCCCTGGTCGCGGTGGCCGGCGGCGCGGTCCTGCTGGCGATCGGCGGCCTGGCTCTCATCGCGGCGGGCTGACCAGCGGGCCAGCGGCGCAGCAGCGCCGGAGCGCCGGAGCGGCGGTCCGGGGGTCGACGGTGGGGACCTCCCGAAGAACGATCGGCGCGCCGAGCCGGGCGTCCGACGTACGATTCGCGAGCCGAACAAGGAGGTTCCGGGTGCCGGCCGAACGGTTGCTTCCCACCGACGAGGCGCGCGAGCTGCTCGGTCTGGTTGCGGACATCACCGACCAGGAACTCGAGCCGCGGGCGTCGATCGACGAGGCGGCCAGCCAGTTCCCGCGCAAGGCCTTCACGGTCCTGGGCCGGGCCGGCCTGCTCGGACTGCCGTTCTCGGAAGAGGTGGGCGGCGGCGGCCAGCCGTACGAGGTCTACCTCCAGGTGCTGGAAGAGATCGCCTACCGTTGGGCGGCGGTCGGGGTCGGGGTGAGTGTGCACGTCATGTCGTGCTTTCCACTCGACCGTTTCGGTAGCCCCGCTCAGCGGGCCGAGCTGCTCCCGAGCCTGCTGGCCGGCGATCTGCTGGGCGCCTACTGCCTGTCCGAATCCCACGCCGGCTCCGACCCGGCCGCGATGATGACCCGGGCCACCGTCGCCCCCGGTGACCCGGCGGCGGGCGACGCTGCCGACGCCGGCTTCCGGATCTCCGGCACCAAGGCGTGGGTCACCCACGGCGGCGTGGCCGACTTCTACACCGTCTTCGCCCGCACCCCGTCCGCCGCCTCCGCGGGCGATACCCCGGCCGCGAAGACCGCCGACGGCGGGATCTCCTGCTTCCTGGTCGACGCCGGCACGAGCGGCCTCGATTTCTACCCGCCCGAACACAAGATGGGCCTCACCGCGTCGCCGACCACGCAGATCGGCTTCAACGACGTGCCGGTACCGGCCGCGCGGCTGGTCGGGGCGCGGGGACAGGGTCTGACCATCGCCCTGACCGCCCTCGACTCGGGCCGGCTGGGCATCGCCGCAGTGGCGGTCGGGCTGGCGCAACGGGCCCTCGACGACGCCGTGGCCTACGCCCAGGAGCGCCGGACCTTCGGCAAGGCGATCATCGATCACCAGGGCCTCGGGTTCCTGCTCGCCGACATGGCCGCCGCGGTCGAATCGGCCCGCGCCACCACGCTGGCCGCCGCCCGCCGACGGGACCACGGACTGCCCTTCTCCCGGCAGGCCAGCATCGCCAAGCTGGTCGCCACGGACGCGGCGATGAAGGTGACCGAAGACGCCGTCCAGGTCCTGGGCGGAGCCGGCTACACCCGCGACCATCCGGCCGAGCGGTATATGCGGGAAGCCAAAGTCATGCAGATATTCGAAGGCACCAACCAGATTCAGCGGTTGGTCATCAGCCGGCATCTCGCGCGTTCCTGACGCGATCAGCCGGCAGATTTCGGAAATGCCGGTTGGTATTACCAACCGAGGTGCGCGCGGTTGGCTCCAGTGTCATGATCGGGCCCTTGGGGCGCCTCGACGGCGCCCGGGAAGCCGCGTGATGCTGGGAGGCTGCCGTGACCGACGTTCCGGGTGGAACCGCCGACACCCCCGGCTTCCCAGCCAGCCCCGGACCCGGGAGCGGCCCCGACGCGGCCCCGGGCGGCGGCTACCAGGGTGGCTACGGCGCCGGTTACGGGGCGGGCGCACCGACCTACCCGCTCTCCCTGACGGTCGACGAGCCGGACGGTCCCCGTAACCGCCTGACCGCCTTCTTCCGGCTGTTCGTGACCATCCCCATCGCCATCGTGCTGGCGACGGTCAGCGGCGGGGAATGGAGCGCCGAAGGGGGCCGCACGGTGGCCGTGGCGGCCGGTGGGTTCCTGTTCGGCGGACCGCTCCTGCTGATCCTGTTCCGGAAGAAATACCCCCGCTGGTGGTTCGACTGGAACCTTGCCCTGTTGCGGTTCCATACCCGGGTCATCGCGTTTTTCCTGCTCCTTCGCGACGAATATCCGTCGACGGACGAGGAACAGTCCGTTCATCTGGATCTCGTTTACCCGGATGCCCAGACCGAGTTGATGCGGGGCCTGCCGATCGTCAAGTGGTTGCTCGCCATCCCGCACTACATCGTGCTGTTCTTTCTGGTTATCGGGGCTTTCTTCGTGGCCATCGCGTCCTGGTTCGCGGTCGTCATCACCGGCCGGCTGCCGCGCGGGCTGTTCGACTACCAGGTCGGGGTGATGCGCTGGTCATGCCGGGTCCTGGCCTACGCCGGGATCCTGACCACCGACGTCTACCCGCCGTTCAGCCTCAAGCCGTAGCGGCGGCCGGCGCGGCTCAGGCGGCGTCGGTGTTGCGTCGTCGGCAGGCGCGGGCCGCGCGGTGCTCATCGAATCCGGCGACGTCCGCGAAGGTCTGATGACAGGTGCCGCAGTGGGCGGTGCTCGGGTCCTCCCACCGCTCGGAACATCCCGAACAGGAGCCGGCGACCGGTTCGGGTCGGACGGTCCGCAGGGTGGTGCGGCGCCGGCTCGGGCCGCGCTTGGTGGAGCCGGCGGATCGATGCGCTCCGTCGCGCCCGTCATCGGTGACGGGCCGCTGGTCGACGGGGATCGGGTCGATGGTCATGGGTCGCCTCGCTTCGTGGTGAAACCACCGGAAGGTTAGCGCCCGCGTCGACCCGGGGGAACACCTGTTCGATCCTCGGACCACGTTTTCCCACGGCAACCGCTCCAGTTGCCCGCCTCCGGGCGGTCGGCGGGGCCTCCGGGAGCGGTCCGGTGCCCACCCGGCTGCGACACGCCGTTCTTTGCCGCGATAAACATCACATCGCCCGCTCGGCCGGTCGGTGTCCGCCCGCCGGTGGCCGGTCCACGATCGGTACCGTCAGGGGACAGGCCGAGCGTGTGACGCCCGCCACCCTGGCAATCGACAGGTAACCGTCTCGTGACCATCGACGTTCGGAGCCGGCCCGTGGACCCAGCCGTCAGCCGTCAGAGCTGGCGCACGTTGGAGCCCGTGCCCGCGATGGTCTACTTCGCGCCGGAAGCCCAGGAGGAGTACACGGCGCTCGGCCTGGACGTCAAGGCGAACCTGGCCCTCCCGGCCTGGGAGAAGATCGGAACGGACGGCTGCGCGCGGTTGCGGGAGCTGGTCCGGCCCCTGGCCGCGGCGGTCGTCGCGGGCGGGGGCTTCCCGTTGTCGAAAGGCCCCGGGACGTGAAGAGCCGGCCCGCGTAGGCAGGATGACCGGCGGTCGCCGGGGCCGCGCCCCGGACCCTCGAGCGTCCCAGCGAGCAGAGAGTTGACCAATGCGTTTCGGATTTTCCCTGACCACCCCCACCGACGCGAACGCTTTTGATGTCCTGCGCGAGGAGGCGCGGCGCGCTGTCGACGACGGCTTCACCTCCGCCTGGATGAGCAACATCTTCGGCCTGGACGCCCTGACGGCGCTGGCCGTGCTGGGCAGCCAGGTACCCGGGATCGAGCTCGGGACGGCGGTTGTGCCGACCTATCCCCGACACCCGGCCGCGCTCGCCCAGCAGGCGCTGACGACGAACCTGGCCATCGGCGGTCGGCTCGCGCTGGGCATCGGCCTGTCCCACAAGGTCGTCATCGAGCGGATGTACGGGCACAGTTACGACCGGCCTGTCCGGCACCTGGACGAATACCTGTCCGTCCTCCTTCCGCTGATCAACGGGGAGAAGGCGGCGTTCGAGGGCGAGACGCTCAGCGCCCGGATCGGGCTCACCACCCCGCGGGCCACTCCGCGGGCCGGCCGCCCGCCCGTCCTGCTGGCCGCGCTCGGGCCCCGGATGCTGAAGCTCGCCGGAACGCGGGCGGACGGCACCGTGCTGTGGATGACCGGGCCGGCCACGGTGCGGGACCACATCGTGCCGACCATCCGGGCGGCGGCCGAAGCGGCCGGGCGCCCGGCCCCGCGAGTGGTCTGCGTTCTGCCGGTCAGCGTCACCCAGGACAGCGAGGCGGCGCGGGCCCGCGCGGCCGAGATGTTCGCGGTCTACAACGGGCTGCCGTCCTACCGGGCCATGCTCGACCGGGAAGGAGCGGCGAACCCGGGAGAGGTGGCCATCGTCGGTGACGAGGACTCCGTCACCGAGCAGATCGGCGCCCTGGCCAAGGCGGGCGTCACCGACTTTGTGGCCGGGGAGTTCGCGGCCGGCGACGAGGCCGTCCGGACCCGGGCCCTGCTCACGAAGCTGGCCACCGACGGCATTCCCGGCTGACCCGCGCCTCGGTCAGTGACGGACCTGAGCTGTCAGGGCAGGCGCACGCGCTGACGCGCGCCTGCTCCTCCACCCCCGGTGACGGACCTGAGCCGTCAGTGTCGCCGCACTTCCCGGCGCCGGCTGATGAGACCAACTTGCGGCCCTGGGTACACGGCTCGGAAGCCGACCGGCGGGCGCGGGCCGGGCACCGAAACGGCCCGCGCCCGCCGGTGGACGCCGCGCGGCACCGGTCAGCTGACGACCAGGCTCCCGTGCATGCTCGGGTGGATGTCACAGGTCAAGGCGTACTTTCCGGCCTTGGTCGGCGCGGTGAGGGTGGCCTTGCCGCCCGGCGCGACGTGGACGTCGATGCCGGCTCCGTTCACGTTCACGGTGTGCGGCGCGCTGTCCTCGTTCTCGACCTCGACCTTGGCCCCGGCCGGGACGGTGACCGCCCCGAACATGAAGTTCTGGATGTGCAGGGTGACCTCACCGGTGGACGAGCCGCCGGTCGCGGCGCTCGTCGCCGCGCCGCCGCCCCCCGAGCCGTACGGGCCGCCCCCGGATCCGCCGCCCGATCCGGCCGCCGCGGCCGGCGCGGAGGAAGCGGCGACCGACGCGGCCGCGCCCGAGCCGCCGGACGAACTGGAACCACAGCCGGCGGCGAAGGCGATGATGGCGGCGGCCGGAAGGGTGGCGAAGGCAAGTGAACGAAGTCTCATGCCCGTGGACACGTAACCCGGCGGCGAACGGTTCACCAGGCGCCCTCTTTTAGGGGTCTCAGCCACCATCCGGCTATTGATCAACGCCGGGGACCCGGCCGGGCGAACGGGTGGTTATCGTGAGCCCGATGAGCGATCTGGCTGGTCGGACGTATCTCGTCACCGGTGCCAATGCGGGTATCGGCCTGGCGACGGCGCTGGAACTGGCCCGCCGGGGCGGTCGGGTCCACGTCGCCTGCCGGTCGGCCGAGCGGGGGCGGGACGCCGTCGCCCAGCTCGACGCGGCCGCCGGAGGCGCGGTGACGGCGAACTTCCTGCCCCTGGATCTGGCCGACCTGACCTCGGTCCGGGCGTGCGCCGAACAGTTCCTGGCCCGGGACGAACCACTGCACGGGCTCATCAACAACGCCGGCATCGCCGGCCGGCCGGGCCTCACCCGCGACGGTTTCGAGCATCAGTTCGGGGTCAACCACCTCGGGCATTTCCTGTTGACCACGTCGTTGCTCGACCGGCTGACCGCGAGCGCGCCGGCCCGGGTGGTGACCGTGGCCAGCGAAGCCCACTACGGCGCGCCCGGCATCGACTTCGACCGGGTCCGCCGGCGGACCCGCACCGCCACCGCGTATCCCGAATACCGGGTCTCGAAGTTGGCCAACGTGGTGTTCTCAGCGGAGCTGGGCCGGCGCACGGCCGGGACCGGGGTGACGACCTACGCGTTGCACCCGGGGGTCGTCGCGTCGAAGATCTGGCGGCGGGTGCCGTGGCCGGTGCGACCGATCCTGCTGCGCCGGATGCTGACCAACGAGCAGGGCGCCCGGACGTCCCTGTCCTGCGCGACCGCGCCCGAACTGGCCGCCGTGTCGGGGCGCTACTACGACGACGGCCGGGAACGCGAGCCGAGCCCGCTCGCCACCGAGGAACTGGCCGCCGACCTGTGGGACCGCAGCCTGGCCTGGACGAAGCTCTAGCCGCGCGCAACGGCCGGGTCAGGCCTTGGCCTCCGACCAGCGCCGGACGATCGTGACGTCGGCCACGAAGCGGACCCCGGAACCGGCGGCCCAGTAGCCGGCGGTGGCCGTGAGCGTGTCGTGCAGCAGCTGGCGGGTCGCCTCGGCCCGCTCGGCCGGGACCTGGAGCAGCAGCTCATCGTGCAGGCACAGCACGATCCCGCCGGGCGGTCCGGCGGCCGGGCGGTCGGCGGCCAGGGCGTGCCGCACCGTCACGGCCCAGGCCTTGAACAGTTCGGCCGCCGAACCCTGGACAACCGCGTTGCGCGCGAACCGGCCGCGGGCCGCCACCGTCGCCCCGTCCGCTCCGGCCGCCCAGTCACCGCTGCCCGCGCTGTTCCCGCTGCTGGTGCTGTTCCCGGGGCCGGCCGACCCGGTGATGACGCTCGAGGTCCGGATCAGCCGGCCACCGAACGTGGACACATCCCGGCCGGCCCGCCCGTTCTCGTCCGCGGCGTCGAGGTAGGCCAGGGCCCGGGGGTAGGCGGCCCGCATCTGGCGCAACGCCTGCCCGGCGGCGCCTGAGGTCTGGCCGTACATCGCGGCCAGGACGGCGATCTTGGCGACCGGGCGTTCGACGGCCAGCCGGGCGGCGACCGGCGCGTAGAGGTCGTCCGCGGCGGTCGCCCGGGCCAGCGCCGGGTCACCGGACACGGCGGCCAGCACCCGCGGTTCGATCTGCCCGAGGTCGGCCCGGACCAGGAGGCAGCCCGGTTCGGCGGCCACCGCCACCCGCAGCTCGGCCGGCAGGTTGTGCAGGCCGGCCTGGGCGGTCATCCGGCCGCCGGCCCCGTCGCTGCCCTGCCACGATCCCCGCAGGCGGTCGTCGGGGCCGACGAACGTGTCGAGCCAGCGGTAGCCGTAGGTGGTGGCGATCCGCTCCGCCTTACGCCAGTCGAGCAGCGCACCGACGGCCGGGTGCGTCCCGCGCAGTCGTTCCAGCCGCCCCGACCGGGTGTCGGGGACGTCGATCCCGACCGCCCGCAGGCCGGACCGGACGCTCGCCGGGTTGCGCAGATCGACGCCGCCGGGCAGGTGGGCGAGGACCGGTGCGTCGCGGGCCCGCCGGATCGACCCGTCGTCGGCATCGTCGCGGGGCCGCGGGCCGGCCGACGCGGCGATCATCCGTTCGGCCGTCGGCCGGTCGATCGGCAGCCCGTCGCACTCCAGCTCCCGGGCCAGCAGTTCGGCGGCCGACTCGGCCCGGGCGGTAAGCACCGCCAGCCCGGTCGGGCCGGGCCGGGGGCGGGGGTCGATGTGGGCCCCCAGCCGTTGCTCCTGGGCGTCCCGGACGGTCAGCGCCAGCTCCGCCCAGCGGACCGCGCGCCGCAGCGTGCGGGCCGCGTCCCCGGCCGGACCGTCCCAGCGGGGATCCGTCCAGCGTTCATCGGCCCAGTCGGTCCGCAGCTGACCGTCCGGTCGCACCGGCTCGTCCAGGTCCCCGCCGGTCTCGGCCTCCTCGGCCACGGCGAGCAGATCGAGCTGACCCCGGCCGACCGGACGGCCGCCGGTCGGCACCGGGGCCGGCGGCGGCAGGCCCCGGGCGCCGGCCCAGACCGGGGCCGGGTCGTCCCGCCGGCCGCCGTGCAGCAGGCGGTGGACGGCGGCCAGATCCCAGCACGCGGCCGGCCGCAACCCGCCGGCGACCAGCGCGGCCGGCGACCCGTGAACCGACCACCACACCCAGCGGGGCGCCAGCTCCGCCTCGATCCGCGTGACCACCCCGGCCGCGTCCGGTCCGGTCGGGACCGCCCAACCGCCCCGCCCGGACGCCAACCCCAGCCCGGCGCCCACCGCCACCACCGCCAGCGGCTCATTGCGACCCACCCCGGCGGCCCGCAGCGCCGCCACCACGCCACCGCCGGCGAGGACGGTCGGGCCACTGGTCACCGACCCATCCTGCTGCCTCGGGCGGCCCGGGGGACAACCCGCGTTGTGAGCTCGGCCCGACCGTGGTGTCCTTTTCCCGGGTTGCCGTTCGTCCCTTGGCTGGGACGGGGCGATCCGCGCCGCGTCGCCCGCACCGAGGAGGAACCATGCCGGTTTACGCGGCTCTGCTCTACACCCGGGACGTCGACTGGACCGAGCCCGGGTACGACAAGGAGATGGCCGAATACCAGGCGTTCGGCGAGGCGGCCGCCGCGATCATCCGCGGCGGCAACGCGCTCTACCCGACCCCTACCGCGACGACCGTCCGGGTCGAGGGCAAGGGCGGCAAGGTGATCACCACCGATGGTCCCTACGCGGAGACCAAGGAGGCGCTGACCGGCATCTACCTGCTCGAGTGCGCCGACCTGGACGAGGCGGTGGCGGTCGCGGCGACGATCCCGGCGGCCTGGGACGGCGCGGTGGAACTGCGCCCGGTCATCACGTTCCCGACTCCCCCGTCCGCGTGACGGCCCCGTCCTCGTGACCGCCGCGCCCGGGATGACCGCCCCGGCCGCCGCCGGGTCGGCGGCCATCCCGGGCGACCCGTCGCGCCCGGCCCTCGTCCGCCTCGTGCGGGACGAGGGCCGGCGCGTCCTCGCGACGCTGGTCCGTACGACCGGGAGCGTCCAACTCGCCGAGGACGCGGTTCAGGACGCGATCGAACGGGCCCTGCGGACCTGGCCGCGCGACGGGCTGCCGGCCAACCCCCGGGCCTGGCTGACGCTCACCGCGCGGCGCCGGGCGGTCGACCTGATCCGCCGGGAAGCGGCCCGCGACGGGAAGGAGGCCCAGGCCATGGTGCTGCTCGAACCGGACGACGGGCCACCGCCGTCGGGCCCGGTGGCCCGGGACGACCTGCTGCGGCTGGTGTTCACCTGCTGCCATCCGGCCCTTTCGCTCGACGCCCAGGTCGCGCTCAGCCTCCGCACCCTGGGCGGCCTGTCCACGGGTGAGGTCGCCCGGGCGCTGCTGGTCCGCGAGGCGACCATGGTCAAGCGGCTGACCCGGACCCGGCAGAAGATCGCCCAGGCCCGGATCCCCTACCGGGTACCGGCCGCCGCCGACCTTCCCGACCGGGTCGCCGCGGTCGCGGCGACCGTTTACCTGATGTTCAACGAGGGGTACCTGCCGGCGGAAAGCGACGACCCGTCGCGTCCGGACCTGGCCGACGAGGCCGTCCGGCTGGGCCGTCTGTTGCGGGAACTGCTGCCGACCGAGCCCTCGGTGCTCGGTCTGCTGGGTCTGATGCTCCTGCAGGACGCCCGCCGGGCCGCCCGGTTCGACGCGGCCGGGGAGGTGGTTCTGCTGGCCGACCAGGATCGCGGTCGCTGGCGCGCCGAGCTGATCAGCGAAGGCGTGCGGCTGGTCGGCGAGGGGCTGCGCCGCTCGCCGGACCGGCCCGATCCCTACGTCGTGCAGGCCGCGATCGCCGCCTGCCACGGGCTGGCCCCGAGCTACCCCGAGACCGACTGGAATGCGGTCCTGTCCTGGTATGACGTGCTGCTGACCGTGCACGACACCGGCGTTGCCCGGTTGAACCGGGCCGTCGCGCTCGGGGAACGCGACGGGCCGGCGGCCGGCCTGGCCGCCATCGAGGCGATCACCGGGCTGACCGACTACCCGCTCTGGCACGCATCCCGCGGTGAACTACGGGTCCGGCTCGGCCAGGAGCCGGCCGCCCGGGCGGATCTGCGGGCCGCCCTGGCCCTCCCGCTGGGGGGTGCCCAGCGGCGGTATCTCCAACGCCGCCTGGCCGAGCTGACCTGAAACTGGCGCCGGATGCCCGGCGGTACCGCGCGTCCCGGCGCCAGTGGTGTTATCAAGGCCGGTGGTGTTATCAAGGGCAGTGGGGGTCGGCGACCGGTGGAGGCACAGATGGCGACAACCCGAGCGCTCGTACTCGGTGGCGGCGGGATCGCGGGCGTCGCCTGGGAGGTCGGGCTGTTAGCCGGGCTGGCCCGGGCCGGAATCGACGTGGCCCGGCCCGATCTGGTCATCGGGACCTCGGCCGGTTCCCTGGTCGGATCGCAGCTGGCCGGCGGAATCGGGCTGGAACCGTTGCTGGAGACCCAGCTCGCCGCCGAACCGCCGGGCGAACCGGCCGGCGGGCCGGATCGGGCGGCCGACTTCGACGGGGAAGCCCTGCTGCGCCTGTGGGGGGACGCCTTCACGGCGGGCGGGACCGACGAGGAGGTCCGGGCCCGCATCGGCGCGGCCGCCCTGGCCGCCCGACCCGACGCTTCCGACGGCTGGGTCGCGTTCATCGGCGAACGGCTCGCGACCCGCGAGTGGCGGGCCGACCCCCGTCTGCTGATCACGGCCGTGGACGCCGACTCGGGCGCGGTCGCGTTGTTCGAGCAGAGTTCCGGCGTGCCGCTGGCCGTCGCCGTCGCGTCCAGCTGCGCGGTGCCGGGGGTCTGGCCGCCGGTGACGATCGGGCGCCGGCGCTACATGGACGGGGGAGTCCGCTCGGTGACCAACGCCGACCTGGCCGCCGGCGCGGACCGGGTGCTGGTCGTGGCGCCGTTCGTGGTCCCGTCCGGTGGTCCGTTGCCCGGCATCGAGGACGAGGTCGCGGTGCTGGAGAAGTCCGGCCGGGCGGTGGTCGTGGCGGCCGACGGCCCGTCGTTGGCCGCGTTCGGTTCCAATCCGCTCGATCCGGCCACCCGGGTCCCGTCCGCCCGCGCCGGCCTGGCCCAGGCCGCGGCGGTGGCCACGGAGGTGGCGGCGCTGTGGACGATCTGACCGTCAACCGGACCGGCAGCGACGAGTTCGCCCTGCTGTCGGAGAACGCCGCCGAAGCCGGGTTGACGTGGACCGGCCGGCCGAAAGTCAGCCGGCACACGGTGGCCGGGTCCTCCGGTCACCAGCTGTCCGCGCTGGTCTGGGGGGACGGCGATCCCGACCTGGTGCTGGTGCACGGCGGCGCCCAGAACGCCCACACCTGGGACAGCGTGGCGCTCGCCCTCGACCGGCCGCTGGTGGCCATCGACCTGCCCGGCCACGGGCACTCGGACTGGCGCCCGGACGGCGACTACGCGCCGGGCCGGAATGCCGAGGCCCTGGCGGCGGCGATTGAGCAACTCGCGCCGACCGCCCGGGTCGTGGTCGGGATGTCGCTGGGTGGGCTGTCGACGATCCGGCTGGCGGCGGCCCGGCCCGACCTGGTCGCCCGGCTCGCGCTCATCGACGTGACGCCCGGGGTCACCGGGGTGAAGGCGCAGGCCATCGCGGCCTTCGTCAACGGACCGGAGTCGTTCGCGTCGTTCGAGGAGATCCTGGAGCGGACCGTCGCGCACAATCCGACCCGCTCGGTGGCGTCGCTGCGGCGCGGCATCCTGCACAACGCCCGGGAGCGGGAGGACGGGCGGTGGGTCTGGCGCTACCACCGCTTCGCGCCGCCGAGCGACGGGGACGGCCGGCCCCGCAGCGGGGACTATGGGTCGCTGTGGGACGACGTGTCCGCCATCACCGCTCCGCTGCTGCTCGTCCGCGGTTCGCTTTCGCCGGTCGTCGACGATGCCGACGTGGCGGAACTGCGCCGCCGGCAGCCGGCCGCGCTGGTGGAGGTGGTCGACGGCGCCGGGCATTCGGTCCAGGGCGACCGGCCGGTCGAACTGGCCGCCCTCCTGTCCTCCTTCACGACCGCCTGATCCGGGCGGGCCCGGCCCGGGCCGCCCGGACCGGCGGGGTCAGACGGAGGCGTACGGGCGGTCCGGTACCGGCTCGGCGGTCGCCGGGCGCGCGCCCGGTTCCGGCCCGATCTCGTGGTCGCCGCTGCACCGGGCGGCGAGCAGCGAAGCCGCCGCCACGGCCAGGACGAAACCACCGATCGCCAGCGGCGCGGTGCCCGGCCGGGCCTTGTCGCCGAGCAGCACGAGCCCGGCGATGGCCGGCGCGACGGTCTCCGCCGCCGCCTGGCCGGCCATCGCGATGGTGACCGATCCGCGCTGCAGGGCGGTGCCGAAAACGGTCAGCCCCAACGCTCCGTAGCCGAGCAGCGCCCAGGACAGCGGGTCGGCGATGATCTGGGTCAGGGTGTGGTCGGTCTCGATCGCCCGCCCGCACAGGGCCGTCCCGCCGAAGGCCAGGCCGGACAGGATGCCCAGGACCAGCGCGGCCCGCTCGCCCCGCAAGGCGCGGGCCGTCACGACGCAGGCCCCGGCGAGCACGAATACCCCGAGGGCGATCGCGATGGAGATGGTCGCGTCAATGGGATGGGGCGTCGACGGCTCGGCGGTCACGGCCAGCAGGATCACCCCGGCCCCGAGCATGCCCAGCGCGGTCACCTGGGCCCGGCCGGGCCGGTTGTGCAGGAAGATCGCGGCCACGACGGCCGTCACCCCGACGCTGCTGGCCAGCGTCGCCTGGACGGCGAACAGGGGCAAGGTGCGTACGGCGATCAGGGACAGCACCCAGCCGACCAGATCCAGGGTCAGGCCGAGCAGGTACGGCAACTGCTTGGCCATCCGGGCGAGCAGGCGTGGGTCCAGTCCGCCCGCCGCTTCCAACCGGCGGGCGCCGACACACTGCAGGACCGATCCGACGCCGTAGCACACGGCGCAACCGAATGCGGCCAGGTAGGCCACAAGCACCCCCCCAGGGTAAGCGGCCCGCCAAGCCCGGGGCACTTCGGGCCACCCGGGGGTGCCATTCCGGTCATCATTGTCTTTGCGTGGCCAGGATCGTCTTTGCGTGACGAGGTTCGTTCGGCCGCGAACGGCCAGGTTCGGCCGCGAACGGCCACGATCGCCCTCGCCCGGCCACGATCGCCGCCGGACGGCCACCATGGTCCTTGGCTGACCCGATCGTCCCGGGCGGCTGGGAACCGATCAGCCGCGCGGGACGTCAATCGGGCGTGCCGCCGCGTCCCGATGCCCGAGAGTCTCCAGCCCGACCACATCGCGGCGGAGCACGATCCCGACCCGGTGGTCGGTCGGCGTTTCGGGACCGGACGGGTCCGGCTGAACGACGGCGCCCGCCGGGCCGGTCGGCGGCATCGGTGCTCGGCGTCGCGATCGTCGTGGCGACGGCGGCCTGCGGTGGCGGTACCGGGACCGCCGAGCACCGTCCGGCGCCCGCCGGGCCGGTGCGGGTCGCGCCGATCCGCTGGTCCGGCTGCGGTGGCGGTTTCACCTGTGGTCGGGTCGCCGCGCCGGTCGACTACGGCGCGCCCGGGCGGGGCACGGTCGCGCTGGCCGTCATCCGCCGGCCGGCGGACGACCCGGCCCGCCGGATCGGTGTCCTGATCTTCAACCCGGGCGGCCCGGGCCTGTCCGGGATCGCGACGCTGCGGGCCGCCGCCGCGTTCTTTCCGGCGCCGGTCCGGGCCCGCTTCGACATCGTGAGTTTCGACCCCCGGGGGACCGGTTCGAGCGCCCGGTTGACCTGCGGCCCGACCACGACGCCGACCACGTCCACCACGTCGGCTGCCCAGGCCGGGCCGGCCTCCGTCGCGCCGGTCACGGCGGCCGCGCCGGTCGGGCCGCCCGGCGCTCCGTGGCCCGCCGCCGGGCCCTACCGCCGGCTGGCCACGGACTGCGTCCGCCGCTACGGAGCCGCCCTCCCCTTCGTCAACACGGCGGACACCGCCCGTGACCTGGACCGGATCCGGGCCGCCGTGGGGGTCGCCACTTTTTCGTTTCTCGGCCTGTCCTACGGGACCTTGCTCGGCGTCGAATATCTGCACCTGTTCCCGGGTCGGGTCCGGGCCGTCGTCCTGGACGGACCGATCGATCCGGCCGAGCCGCTGACGGCGGCGGCCGGGGACCAGGCGGACGCCGCCGAGGCGGCCCTGCGGGCGGCCCGGTTCGGGTGTCTCCCGGCCGCGGCCTGCCCGAACGACCCCGCGGTGCCGGCGCTGTTCGACGCGGCGCACCGCCGCCTGCCGGCCGGTCCGCGGCCCGGGCCCGGCCGCGGCGATCCGATTCCGGTCACCGAGGGCGATCTCGATCTGGCCACCCTGACGTACCTGTCGGCGCCCGCGCTCACGCCGGACTACCGGCCCGCCCTGGTCCGGGCCGCTCAAGGCGACGGGTCGGGGCTCCGCCGGCTCGCCGCCGAGCAGTTCACCGACCTTGACGGGACGTCCGTTCTGGGCCCGTACTGGGCGATCACCTGTAACGACAGTGCCGACCGGCCGAGCCCCGCCCGGGCCGCCGGGCTGGCCCGGACCCTCGCGGCCCGCGACCCGCGGCTCGGTGGGGAGGCCGTGTCGTTCTACCTCGGCGCCTGTCCGGTCTGGCCGACGGCCCGGGAACCGCTCGGAGCCGTGCACCTGACCGGCGCGGTGCCGACGCCGGTTCTGGTGCTCGGCGGCCACGCCGACCCCATCACCCCCGGGGTCTGGGCCGCGCGGGTCACCGCGGAACTGGGCCGGGCGACCCTGGTGACCCGGTACGGTCCGGGCCACACGGCCTTCGTCAACGCCGCCGGTGATCCGTGTGTCAGCGGCTACGAAACGGCGTACCTGGTCAGCCTGACCGTGCCGCCCGCCGGGGCCCGGTGCCGTCCGTGAGCGAGCTGGCCCGCCCGGTGACCGTGACCGCCCGGCCGCGCCCGACCTCCGCGGGCCGTATGGATTCGCCCCGGAAAATTGTCGGACGTCCGAATTACAGTTCGGTCCGTGGACGGGGGAGCGGCGCCGGAGCTCGACCAGCCGGCCGGTTACCGACTGCCGACCGCTGACCAGGCGCTGCTGGCCGGGCTGCGGGCCCGGGAGGAGTCAGCGTTCGCGGCCCTGGTCGCGCGTTACGGTGCATCGATGTTGCGCGTCGCCTCGGCCCACGTGCCGACCCGGTCGGCAGCCGAGGACGTCGTGCAGGAGACGTGGCTGACCGCGCTGACCGCCGTCGACCGGTTCGAGGGCCGGTCGTCGTTGTCGACCTGGCTGTTCGGGATTCTGATCAATCTCGCGCGGGCCCGCGGCCGCCGGGAACGGCGGGTGCTGCCGTTCTCCAGCGCTTTCCCGGAGGCGGACGGCCCGACCGTTGCACCCGACCGTTTCCGCCTCGACGACGACCCGCGGTCCGGCGGTTGGATAACGGCTCCCCGCCGGTTCGAGCTGCCGGAACCGGCGTTGCTGTCCAGCGAGATCCGCCTGGTGGTGCGGGCCGCGCTCGACGGGCTCCCGCCCCGCCAGCGCACGATCGTCAGCCTCCGGGACGTCGAGGGGCTCGAGGCGGACGAGGTGTGCGCGCTGCTGGAGATCAGCCCCGGAAATCAGCGGGTCCTGTTGCACCGGGGCCGGGCCCGCCTGCGCGAGGTCCTGGAGCTCTACCTCACGGCGGATCGGGCATGACCCCCGCCGGGCCGCCGGAACCGGTTTCGCCGGGGCCGGGACGGTCGTTGACCTGCGTGGACCTCGTCGAACTGGTCACCGGTTTCGTCGAACACGGGCTGTCGGACAATGTTCGCGCCCGGTTCGTCGACCACCTGAAGATCTGCCCCGGCTGCGAGGTCTACCTCGACCAGATCCGGGCCACGATGGCGGTGACCGGGACCTTGCGGGG
>JAMFSN010000229.1 GCA_026225295.1 Frankia alni | reverse complement strand
GTAACGAAGACGCGCATGAGAAGACCTCCAGTTGCCGGACAAGACCAGTTGCCGGACAAGACGATCGAGCTTGGCTCAATGTCACTTGATGACATCACCCTAGCAGGCCATGTCATGGTGTGCCATCGCCTAGACTCGTCGTATGGGTCGTTGGGAGCCGAACGCGAGCGGTCGACTCCGTGAGGCGGCGATGGAGCTCTACGTCGAGCGCGGCTTCGAACAGACGACGGTGGCCGAGATCGCCCAGCGGGCCGGCCTCACGGCCAGGACGTTCTTCCGCTACTTCGCCGACAAGCGTGAAGTGTTGTTCGCCGGCTCGGCTTCTTTGCAGGAGCACCTGGTCAGCGCCCTGGAGGGCGCACCGCCCGCCGCACCGCCGATGGAGGCCATCTCGACTGCTCTGGCCGCCGCCGCGGCGATGCTCGGGGGACGGCGGGCTTACTCCCGACAGCGACAGTCCGTCATCGCCGCCCACGCGGAGCTGCGCGAACGTGAACTGATCAAAATGGCTTCCCTGTCGGCCGCCCTGGCCGAGGGTCTGCGTCGGCGCGGCGTTGCCGCTGCGGACGCGAGCCTCGCCGCCGAGGCGGGGATCGCCGTCTTCCGCGTGTCATTCGAGCGCTGGGTCAGCGAACCGACCGAGCGGGAGCTGGCGCAGGTCATGCGCGACTCGCTCAGCCAGCTCCGGGCCCTCACCGCCGACCGCGGGCCGGATCAGGTGGTCGACGCCGCCTCGGCCTAGTGCCCTCCGAATCTGCGGGGAGGCGGGGGTTGTGGTGGTCAGTGCCTTGTCGGTGCCTTGTCGGTGCCGGCAACGCCGCTTGCGCTCCCGGAGCCGGAGACGGCCGTCGTCGCTCTGCTCGGGGTTCTTCGCCAGCAGCTGTCGATGGATCTGGGCTGGCTGTCCCGGTTGGATGGCGAATGGGTGACATTCCAGGCCCTGCACGGTGACGGCCCATCGTTCGGCATGGGTCCGCAGACGACCGTCAGGGTCGACGAGTACCGGGAGGACCGGCTCGACCGGCGGGTACTGACGGGGGAACTGCCGTCGATCATTCCCGATACCCGGGCGGACCCACGCACCGCGGGCATGCTCGCGGTCAGGCACGCCGGGATCGGCGCGTTCGCGGCGGCGCCGGTCCACGACGACGACGGCCTCCACGGCCTGGTCGGCTGTCTCGGGCGTACGGCCCGGCCGGGCCTCGGAGCCCGGCACGCCCAGACCCTGGACCTGGTCGCGAAGCTGCTCAGCGTCCCGGCGCGCGATCTGGACGGAATGTGGCAACGCGGAAGCCGGGTGCTGAGGGCTCTCCGTCAGATTCTCGATGGCGGTGGACCTCGGGTGGTCTATCAACCGCTGGTGGACCCGCGGAGCGGTGAAACTGTCGGTTTGGAGGCCCTCGCCCGGTTCCCCCGCCGGCCGGCCCGGAGCGGTGGTTCGCGCAGGCGGCGGCCGTCGGGCTCGGGATCGAGTTGGAGCTGCCGGTCGTGCGCAAGGTGGGCCCTGGGGGTTCTGATCGCCGTCGATGACGTCGGGTCCGGCTATGCGGGCCTGCGGCGGCTCACCCACCTCCGGCCGGAGGTGATCAAAGTCGATCGGTGCCTGATCCAGGGAATCGACGCTGATCCGGTCCGCCGCGCCGCCGCGATCGCCGTCATTCGCAGCGGCCAGGCGATCGGCAGCCGCGTGGTCGCCGAAGGCATCGAGACGGCCCCTGGACTCGCCGCCGTCCTCGATACCGGGATCACCTACGGGCAGGGGTTCTACCTCGCCCGGCCGGCCGCGACCCTGCCCACTTTCCTCACCCGGCCGACCCGTCGGGCCCCTTGAACCGCCGGCCTCGCAATGGGGGCACGCGCTCGGAAGACTGCGTCAGCCATCCTGGGGCTGGATCAGCTGGACGACGTTTCCTTCCGGGTCGACACAGTCGCAATGGGTCGCGTTCCTGAAGATCCATTCGGTGTCGGCCGGGTCAACGAGGCCGCCGAGGTCGGCGACCGTCGGTCGCAGAGTCGTGATGTCGGTGACCTCGAATGCGAGTTTGATCGGAGTGTTCGCGCGGCGAACCAGCGGAGTCGTCGCCGGCCGGGCCTCCGCGGACCGTACGAGCGTCAGTAGCCAGGCCTCGGATTCCAGGCCGCAGTAGCCCTCCGCCCGGTCGGCGACGGTCAGTCCGAAGCAGCCTTCGTAGAAGGCCCGCACGCGTTCGAGATTCCCGACGTAAAGGACTGCCCCGGCCCGCATGCGTCGGACCGTATCAGCCGACCGGCACGACTCGGTGGCACCGCGCCAGGAAGCAGGAGGACCGGTGCGGTCAGGAAACCGGCTTGGCCGCCTCGATCGCGAACTGGTATTCTTCGGCGTCCTTGCGGGAGTCGAGGTCCCGGAAATCCGGGTCGTCGCTCTCCCCGAGTTTCTGTTCACCGGCCCCGACGAAACCCGCTGATTCCAGCTCGCCCTGCAGCGACGACGCGTCGTAGACGTATCCGCGGGCGTGGCCCCACATACTGAACTGGTAGCGCAGCAGGTCCACCGGGTGTTCGGCCTGGTGGCCCCGGCGACGCATTCGCTCCAGCTGGGTTCCGGCGGCGCTCTGGGAGAGGTAGGCCTCCGCGGCCGCCCGCGCGTCCGGAGTAACCAGGCGTATCCGACCACCGGGCGCCATTGCCGCGAACGAGTTGCGCAGGAAAGCGCGGCCGGCGGCCAGCGGCAGGTGCTCGATGACATTGTCCGCGTAGACGTGGGTTACGGTCCCCTCGGGAAACGGCCAGGGCTTCGTGATGTCCAGCCAGTACGGATTCTGCCAGTGCATGTCTGTATTCACCCAGCCGGGCAGGCGCACGCCGCCGGCTCCGACGTGGACCCGCCAGGGTGGGTTGGACGTTCCGATGAGGCGCCGCAGGCGAGTGGTGGACACCGGCGACATCAACAAACTTCCCGCGTAGGACGCTCCGTAGCGCATCCGCACGGCGGTAATCAGACTCATCGCGGCAGGCTACAGCGCTTTGTGGCGGGCCGCGTGACCGTTCTGTAGATTCCCCCGGCGGATCCGCACCCGGCTCAATCGTCCCGCCCGCCGGACAGGGTGGCGGTGATCAGAGCGCGGGCCGACCACAGCATCGTTTCCCGCTGTTCGTCGGCGGGGAGGCCGCGCAGGTCGGACAGGATGATCATCGCTTCCCAGCCGATGACCATCGCCAGCGCGGACACCAACCGCTCGTAGTCGGCCGCCGGGAGCTGGTCGCGGATCGGACTCAGCGCCTGTTCGATCCAGCCGACCCGGCGGGGGGCGGCTCGCGTTCCAGGCCCGGGCGGGGCGTCGTTCGCCGCCGGGGGGTCGACGGTGAGCCGGATCAGCGCCCGTCCCAGCGACAGGGATTCGCCCGCCTGTCCGATCATCGCGCTGATCATCGCGTTGACCCGGGCCAGTACATCGTCCCCCTCGTCGGCGGCTTCGATGGCCTCGTCTATCGCGACCTGGCTTAGCAGACCCAGGGTCGCGTCGATCAGAAGCAGTTCCAGCGTCGGAAAGTACAGGTAGACCGTCCGCCGGGAGACGTCGGCGGCTTCGGCGATGTCGCCGATCGACGGGGTGTGGCCGGCCTGGAGCAGGCGGACGGTGGCGTCGACGATGCCTTGCCGGGTCCGGCGGCGCTGCCGGTAGCGACCGTGCTC
>JAMFSN010000228.1 GCA_026225295.1 Frankia alni | reverse complement strand
TGCCGGATGTCGGAGTTCTTCGCGAAGTCGCGGTCGAAAATCGTGCCCAGGGCCTTGCGGATCTTCGTCTGGAGAGATTCGAGCGCGCGCTCGTCCGACAGCTCGAGAAACATCTCGAAAGCGGTGTCGATTGTCTCGTGCCCGCGCAGTTCCTCGACGATTCGGTGCTTGAACTCCCCGACCGGGTGCTTGATCCGGTTGTCGCTCATGTAGAAGTGGAACGTCTCCAGCACGGAGGCCCGCTCGGCGGGGTGCCGCTCGAGCCGGCGCCGGGTGTAGTAGATGAACTCGCGGGCGTGGCCGGCTTCGTCCCGGCTCGCGTTCAGCAGCAGCTGCTTGAGAACGGGCTCGTCCACCCACTCGTACATCGTCCGGTAGACGGCATTCACCGTCAGCTCCGAGATCACATTGGTGACCAGGGTCGCGCTGGGGGTGGTGCCCGGCGCGTACGGCTCCAGCAAGGCCTCGATCCGGTCCGCGTCGACCTCGGCGCCGACCGTCCGCAACCAGGCCCGGAACGCATAGTGGTGCTGCAGTTCCTGGTAACCCCAGATGTTGATGAAGGCCGAGCAGTCGTAGTCGTCGGCGAACTCGTTGAGGAAGCCGTGGACGGCCGCGATCGACGTCGCCTCGCCGGTCACCGCGCTCCGGGCCAGCGTGATGTATTCGGGCCGTACGAGGTCACGGCGGATTTCGGCGAACGGGAGGTCACTTATCTTCCACTGGAGACGCTCGTAGTGACGGAAGACGTCGTAACTGTGCGTCTGGTCGGTGGTGTCCGTGGTCGGCATGAAAGATCTCCCTGATCTGGCCTGGGCCACTTCCAACGTTCTCAGTATCACCGATCGCCGGGCGAGTGGGCCGACAAATGTGTCGACGCTATCGGGCGATCGGCCCAGGTTATTGATGAAGCCCGCCGGTGATAATCGTCACCCGGCTTTGCCGGTTCCATTCCCGGTGTTCGTGCGGGGTTTCCCAATGGGTGTCGACGTATTCACGATGACACCGGAGAATGCGACGGTCATACCGTCGACGCCGCTGATGCACGTGAGGGAGCCGGATGCGCAACCCTGGGCCCACACCCCGCGACATCTTCAATCCCACCGATCCGGCCGCCGCGTCGATCGTGTTCGACGCCTTCGATCCGGAGCACCGGATCGACCCGTACCCCCGGTACCGGGCCGCCCGGGAGGCGACGGCGCTGCACCCGACGTCCATCGGTGTCCACCTGGCCACCCGGTACGCCGACTGCCTCTCGATCTTCAACGATGCCCGCTGGAGTCACGCCCAGGAAGGGGATCTGCTGCACCCGGACGTGGCCGCTTCGGACCTGCCGGCCTCGTTCCTGTGGATGGATCCGCCCGACCACACCCGGCTGCGGGGTCTCGTGAGCCGGGCGTTCACCCCGCGGACGGTGGCCGCCCTACGGCCCCGCATTGAGCAGATCGTCGCCGGACTGGTCGACCATGCGATCGACGCGGGCGAGATCGACGTGGTCAGCGAGGTGTCGTACCCGCTGCCGTTGCACGTCATCGGCGAGCTGCTGGGCGTCCCGCCGGCGGACTATCCACTGGTCCAGGGCTGGTCGCGGGGGATCGCCCGCGGCTTCGACCCCGACGCGCTGATGTCGCCGGAGGAGACCGCCGCGCGGCTCGAGGCGGCGCGTGGCTTTGTCGGCTACTTCTGGTCGATGATCGTCGAACGCCGGGCCC
>JAMFSN010000227.1 GCA_026225295.1 Frankia alni | reverse complement strand
GTCAGCGGGTTGCCGTTGTCCGCTGAGGGTGACGGTCGCTCCGGAACTGCGCTGTGACCGGGTGGGTGAACGTCGGGCCGCCCGCTGGTGCTGACGTCCCATGGGCCCATCGAGGCTTGGCTGGGTCGGCGCGCACTGGGCGGGTCGCTGACTCGGACGTCTGTCCACGGAGCATCTGCACCGCCGGTCGTCGGCGAGCCGGGCCCGTCAACGGGCCCCCGGGGGCGCGGCGGCGATGACACCCGCCCTAACAACGCAGGCCGCGACACAGCGGAGCGGGCCGGAGAAATCTCCGGCCCGCTCCGCTGTCGAGACGAACGTCAGACGACGAGACGAACGTCAGGCGTTGGCCGACTTACCGGCCCCGGCCGGCTCGGCCTCGACCTCGTCGTCCTCGGTCCGCGGCGACGCGGCCAGTTCGAGCGGGGCCATGGCGGCCGCCAAGCCGTCGCGCAGCCGACCGAGCTGCCCGGTGACCTGGGCCCGCTGACGGTCGAGATCGGCCAGGCGGCGCTTGGATTCGCGCTCCTCCTCGGTGGCCGTCTTGCGGGTCTCCCGCAGGATCCGGTCGGCCTCCTGCTCGGCGGCGGCCACGATCGCCCGTCCCCGCCGGTCGGCATCGGCCAGGGTGGCGTCGCGGTTCCGCTCGGCCTCGGCCGTGACCCGGCGCGCCTCCTCGAGGTGGGCGTCGGCGTCGCGGGTCCGCTGGGCGCGGATCGCGGTGCCTTCCTCCTCGGCGATCTGCAGGATCTGCGTGATCCGGCCGCCGAATTCCTCCCAGGCCGGTCGCCCGGCGGCGAGGTCGTCGCGGACCCGGGACGCCTCGGACGCGGCGTCGGCGGCCGCGGCCTCCGCGGCGGCCCGGTGCGACTCGGCCTCGCGGAGCTGTTCGACGAGCCACCCGACGTGCGCGTCGACCTGGTGCGGGTCGTAGCCGCGACGGACGAGATCGAAGCCTGGTGAGGCTGCCGCGTCATCGGACATCGGGATGAGATCGGTCTGCTCGGTCATATGCCACCAACGTGCGGAAGGTGCGGAGGGATGCGAGAAGCGGGATGCGGACGGCCGACGCGGCGCAGTGTCTCACACAGGGCCAGCCCCCGGCTGTCCGGCCTCGTGTGCGCCACCTCTGCCCGGGACCTGGCGTGCGGGGCCCGGTGGACGTGACCTCGGCGGATACCGCCCGCCGAGCCACCGTCACCGTATCGTGCGGCCCGCGGGTCCTCACACCCCCCGGAACCGGTTGATGGCATCGAGATGCGTGGCCCGCATCCCGGGGTCGCGGACCCCCAGCCCTTCCTCCGGTGCCAGGCACAGCACGCCGACCTTGCCCTGGTGGATGTTGCGGTGGACGTCCTGGGCGGCCTGGCCGGTTTCGGCCAGCGGGTAGACCTTCGACAGCGTCGGGTGCACGAGTCCCTTGGCGATCAGCCGGTTGGCCTCCCAGGCCTCGCGGTAGTTCGCGAAGTGCGAACCGACGATGCTCTTGAGACTCATCCACAGATAGCGGTTGTCGTAGGAGTGCATGAACCCGCTGGTCGACGCGCAGGTCGCGATCGTGCCCCCCTTGCGGGTCACGTAGACCGAGGCGCCGAAGGTCTCCCGGCCCGGGTGCTCGAACACGATGTCGGGGTCCTCGCCGCCGGTCAGCTCGCGGATCTTCTTGCCGAACCGCTGCCACTCCTTCGGGTCCTGGGTGTTCTCGTCCTTCCAGAACCGGTAGTCCTCGGCGGCCCGGTCGATGATCAGCTCGGCGCCCATGCTCCGGACGATCTCGGCCTTGCGCTCCGAGGACACCACGCACACCGGGATCGCCCCGCCGTTGAGCGCCATCTGCGTCGCGTACGAGCCCAGGCCGCCCGAGGCGCCCCAGATGAGGACAACGTCCCCCTGCTTCATCTGGGCCCCGTTGTGCGAGACGAGCTGGCGGTAGGCCGTCGAGTTGACCAGCCCCGGCGCCGCCGCCTCCTCCCAGGTGAGGTGGTCGGGCTTGGGCATCAGCTGGTTGGCCTTGACGAGCGCCAGCTCGGCCAGCCCGCCGAAGTTCGTCTCGAAGCCCCAGATGCGCTGCTCGGGGTCGAGCATCGTGTCGTCGTGGCCTTCGGGGCGTTCCAGCTCCACCGACAGACAGTGGGCGACGACCTCGGCCCCGGGTTTCCAGACGTGCACCCCGGGACCGGTGCGCAGCACCACGCCGGACAGATCGGACCCGACCACGTGGTAGGGCCGGTCGTGCCGCTTGGTCAGCGGGGAGAGCCGGCCGTAGCGCTCCAGGAAGCCGAAGGTCGACACCGGCTCGAAGATCGACGTCCAGACGGTGTTGTAGTTCACCGACGAGGCCATCACCGCGATCAGGGCCTCCCCGGGGCCCAGTTCCGGGGTGGCGACCTCGTCGAGATGCAGCGAGCGACGGGGGTCTTTCCCGGTGGAGGGCAGGCCCTCGAACATCCCCATCTCGTCCTTGCGGACCACCATCCCGCGATAGAACTCAGGTATGGGCAGTGTGGCGAAGTCGTCCTGAGGTGTGTCATTTGCGAGGATCGCTTCGATGATGTCCTTCACGGTCGGACCTCCGGCTCTCACGCACTGGACGCACACGATGTTCCTGACGGGTACAGCGTTACCGATGAGTACCGGACGCGGCACGTGGTTGACGATCGACCCCGCCGCGGCCCTCGGGCAACCAACCGTCGGAGCGCCGCGTCTCATCAGCTGTGACCGTGCCCGTGATTGTCGTGGAGGGATGGCCGCCCGTGTACGCGCGGAGCGCCGCCGTCCGTAGCGATGTTGATCGCGACGCGGACGCCGCCCTCACTGCGCTCTACTCCGAACACTATCGGTCACTGATCCGTCTCGCCGCGCTACTGCTGGACGACATCGGACAGTGTGAGGAGGTCGTGCAGGACGCCTACATCCGCGTCCACGCGGCCTGGGGGCGCCTGGACGACCGGGACAAGGCGCTGGCCTACCTGCGCCAGACGGTGGTCAATCTGGCCCGCTCGACGCTGCGCCGTCGTCTGGTGGCCCTCAAGCACGCTCCCAAGCCCATGCCGGACGCGGCCAGTGCCGAGGAGGGGGCCTACGCTCGCGTCGAGCGGGACGCGGTCGTGGCCGCTCTGCGCGAGCTGCCCCGCCGCCAGCGGGAGGCGGTGGTGCTGCGCTACTACGCGGACATGTCCGAGGCGGATGCCGCCTCCGTGATGGGGTGCAGCGTCGGGTCGGTCAAGGCGTACACCTCGCGGGGGCTGGCCTCGCTCGGAACCAAGCTGGAGGGCCTCCGATGAGCCCCCTGCGGCCCGAGGAGCTCCAGGCCCTGCTGCACGCGGCGGTGGACGACCTGCGACCGGCGCCGGACGGCTACGAGCGCATCCGGGCCGGCATCGACCGGCGCCGTCGATGGCGGGTCCCCGCCTACGCGGCCGGTGGGGCCGTGCTCGCCGCCCTGGCCGCCCTGGCCTTCTTCGCGATCTCCCCGCGCAGTCACACCGAGGTCGTCGAGCCGGCGTCGCCGGTCACCGGCCAGCTGGGCTCCGGAGCGCTCGCGCCGACGGCCAGCCGCACCGCCTCCCCGCCCGTCATCGGACCGGCGCTGTCGCCCTCTTTGAGCAGCAAGGGCGGGCCCACCGGGGCGACCGCGACGGGGTCGGCGACGCCGTCGACCCCGGCCCCGGCCGGTTCGCCGACCGTCACCCCGACCCGGCGGGCGGAGAATTCCTCGCCGGCGACCGTGGCCAAGGACGGCGACATCGACGGCGACGGGGTCGTCGATCCGGACATCAGTTACAACGGCACCGCGCTGGTGGTGACCTTGAGCCACAACCACCAGACCCGGGCCGTCACGCTGGCCGGGGTGGTCACTCCGTTGCACTACACGGTCACCGACCTCGACGACGACGGCCGGGGCGAGATCCTGGTCGAGGTCTCCGGGGCCGGCGGGGTCACCACCTACGACGTCGTCCGGCTCCAGCCGGACGGCTCGCTGCGGGCGCTCAGCAAGGGCCCGCTGCCCCTGGTCGTGGGGGCCTCGTCGTCGTCCGGGGCCGGCTTCAGCTGCTCGGGAGGGCTGGTCCAGGTCCGGTCGGGGACCTCCGACGACGGCACGACCTACCAGGTGACAACGACGTCGTGGCGCCTGTCCGGGGTGACGTTCGCGCCGGTCGGGAAAGCGACGACCACGTCCTACGACACGACGTCGAGCGCCGCCGATCCGTTCACGGCCCGGTGCGGCACGCTCTGACCCGCCCCCGGGGGCTCGGTCAACGCCGGCTCGGTCAGGGTCGGGCCGCCGCCTGCACCACTTCGATCAGCACGCCGCCGGTGTCCTTGGGATGCAGGAAACCGATGCTGGAACCCATCGCGCCGTGCCGCGGCGAGCTGTCGATCACCCGGATGCCCTTCCCACCGATCTCGGTGAGCGTCGCCGCGGCGTCCTCGACCCCGTAGGCCACGTGGTGGACGCCGCGACCGCCGTTGGCCAGGAACTTGCCGATCGGTGAATCGTCCCGGGTCGGGCGGAGCAGCTGCACGTGGGAGCCGCCGGTGGGGCCGTCGAAGACGAGCATCATCGCCTCCTCGATGCCCTGCTCCTCGTTGAACTCCCGGCTCACCATGCGCAGGTCGAACGTCGACTCGTACCAGGCGATCGAGGCGTCCAGGTCGGGCACGGCGATGCCGACGTGGTCGATGCGGGTGAACATCTGTGTGATGCCCTTCTCCTGCGCTGAACTGCGGACTTTCGGGAAGGATTTTCGGGGATGCTCCCATAGCCGGCCGGCGGGCGCCCGTCGCCGTGGAGCGCGTCACCCATGATCACGTTATGTTGATTGGCAGGATTCGCATCGTCAGGAGGACACATGCCTGGTTCCGTGATCGTGGCCGGCGCGCGCACCCCGATCGGGAAGCTCGCCGGCGGTCTCAAGGGATTCTCGGCCGCTGATCTCGGTGGTCTCGCCATCAAGGCCGCCCTCGAGCGGTCCGGGATCGGCGGGGATGCCGTCCAGTATGTGATCCTGGGTCAGGTCATCCAGGCCGGTGCCGGTCAGATGCCCGCCCGGCAGGCGGCGGTCAAGGGCGGCATCCCGATGTCGGTCCCCTCGATTTTGATCAACAAGGTCTGCCTGTCCGGCCTGAACGCCATCTCGCTGGCCGACCTCTACATCGCGAGCGGCGAGTTCGACGTCATCGTGGCCGGCGGCATGGAGTCGATGACCAATGGCCCGCACCTGCTGCCGTCGCTGCGCGGCGGGGTCAAGTACGGCAACGCCGAGCTGATCGACGCCACCGCCTACGACGCGCTCACCGACGCCTTCGACCACGTGCCGATGGGCGAGTCGACCGAGCACCACAACGCCGGGCTGAACATCACCCGCGAAGAGCAGGACGCCTTCGCCGCGCTGTCCCACCAGCGGGCGGCCGCGGCGATCAAGAACGGCCTGTTCGACGACGAGATCGTGCCCGTCGAGGTGCCGCAGCGCCGGGGCGACCCGATCTGGTTCACGACCGACGAGGGCGTGCGGGGCGACACCACCGCCGAGTCGCTGGCCAAGCTGAAGCCGGCCTTCACCAGGGACGGCACGATCACCGCCGGATCGGCGTCGCAGATCTCCGACGGCGCGGCCGCGGTCGTCGTGATGAGCCGGGCCAAGGCGGAGGAACTGGGGGCGCCCATCCTCGCCGAGGTCGGTCACCACGGTTTCGTCGCCGGTCCGGACAACTCGCTGCAGTCCCAACCGGCCAACGCGATCTCCCTGGCGCTGCGCAAGTCCGGCCTGGCCGCCACCGACGTCGACCTCTTTGAAATCAACGAGGCGTTCGCGGCGGTCGGGATCCAGTCCATGCGCGAACTGGGGATCAGCTCCGACGTGACGAATGTGAACGGCGGGGCGATCGCGCTCGGGCACCCGGTTGGCATGTCCGGCACCCGGATCGCGCTGACCCTGGCCTATGAGCTGCAGCGGCGCGGCGGCGGGCTCGGGGCGGCCGGGCTGTGCGGGGGTGGCGGCCAGGGCGACTCGCTCCTGCTGCGGGTTCCGTCCGCCTGACCGGATGCCGCTCGCCACGAACCCGCCGAACCCGGGGTCGACCCCGTCGGCCCCGGGGCCGCGCCGGGTCGGCCTCGGCCGGAACGCCCCGGTCGAGGAGCTCGTCGACGCGGCCATCGACGGGGATCCCCGGTCCGTGGCCCGGTTGATCTCCCTGGTCGAAGACGCGTCCCCCCGGTTGCGCGAGGTGATGGCGGCCCTCGCCCCGCGCGCCGGCCACGCCCAGATCGTCGGGCTGACCGGATCTCCGGGGGTCGGCAAGTCGACGTCCACGTCGGCACTGGTCGGGGTGCTGCGGGAGCGGGGCCGGCGGGTCGGCGTCCTGGCCGTGGACCCGTCGTCGCCGTTCACCGGGGGCGCCCTGCTCGGCGACCGCGTCCGGATGCAGGACCACGCGACCGATCCGGGCGTCTACATCCGGTCGCTGGCCTCACGGGGACATCTCGGCGGCTTGTCCTGGGCCACCCCCCAGGCGCTGCGGGTGCTCGACGCGGCCGGTTTCGACGTGGTGCTGGTCGAGACGGTCGGAGTCGGGCAGGCCGAGATCGACATCGCCTCCCTGGCCGACACGACGATCGTGCTGCTGGCGCCGGGGATGGGCGACGGTATCCAGGCCGCCAAGGCCGGCATCCTGGAGATCGCCGATCTGCTGGTGGTCAACAAGGCCGACCGCGACGGCGCGGACCAGACCGTCCGCGAACTGCGCCAGATGATCCAGCTCGGCACGACCCGGGTCGCCGAGGGCGGATGGAAGCCGCCGGTGCTGCGGACGGTGGCGGCCGCCGGCCGGGGGGTCACCGAGGTGGTCGACGCGATCGGCGAGCACCGCGCGTGGCTGGAGCGCACCGGCGAGCTCGACCGTCGGCGCCGGGCCCGCGCGTCCGACGAGATCGAAAAGATCGCCCTGACCACGCTCCGGGCCAAGATCGGCGACCTGCGCGGGGGGACCCTGCTGACCGAGCTGGCCGCCGAGGTGGTCGGCGGGGCCAGCGACCCGTACGCGGCGGCCGACCGGCTCGTCGACTCCGTCTCGTCGTGAGGACCCGCCGGTGACCGCCGCCCATCCGTTGATCCCCGCGCTCGGCCTCGAACCACATCCCGAGGGCGGCTGGTACCGCCCGACCTGGCGGTCCTCGGTCGAGCTGCCCGCTCACGGTGGCACCCGGCCCAGCGCCACGGCGATCACGTTCCTGCTGCTCTCTGGTGAACGGTCCCGGTGGCACCGGGTCCGGTCCGCGGAACTGTGGCTGTGGCAGGGCGGCGGGACGTTGACGCTGCGGGTCGCCGGCCGGGCCGAACGCCCGGGACCGGTCCGGGCGTTGACGCTCGGTCCCGACCCGATCGCCGGGCACCGGCTGTCACACCTGGTCGAGCCGGACGAGTGGCAGGACGCCGCGCCCGTCGGCGACGACTACGCCCTGGTCGCGTGCGTGGTCTCACCGGGCTTCGACTTCGCCGACTGGACCTTGCTGGACGACTGACACCGCGCCTCGGCCGGGCCCGGGCCCGGGCCCGGCCGCGGTTGGGACGCCCGGGTCAGGGCGTCGGGACGTGGCCCAGGTAGCCGCGGACCGCGCGGGCCAGGCCGGCCGGATCCAACGGAGCGGCGACCACATCGACGGCGCCCGCCTCCCGCAGCCGCGCGAACTCGCCCGGGTCCTCGTCCGGTGCGATCACGATGATCGGGAGGCCGGCCGCGACCGGGTCGCCCGCCAGGTGCTCGATCAGCTCACCGACCGCCGCGTCGGGCAGGTCGCGGTCGACCAGCACCAGGGCCGGCCGGCAGCGGTGCAGCGCCTCGAGGGCCAGCCCGGCGCGGGGGACCGACACGGTGCTGGCCCCCAACCGCCCGCGCAGGGCGGCGGCCACGAACGCCCGGATCGTCGGGTCGCCGCTGATGTGCATGACCGACCGGGTCGGCGCCTCGGTACCGAACCCGTCATCGTCGTCGGCGTCCGGGAACTCGACCGCGTCGAGGACCACGGCGAAGACGCTTCCGACGCCGTACCGGCTGGCCACGGTGAGCACGCCGCCCATCGCCTCGACCAGCGCGTGGGACAGGGCCAGCCCGAGTCCGCTGCCCTCGACGTCGCCGCGTTCGGCGCCCAGTCGATCGAACGGGCGGAAGAGCCGCTCCATCGCCCCCGGCGGCAGCCCGTGGCCGTCGTCCTCGACCTCGATCCGGACCCGGCCGCCGGTGACCCGCACGACGCCGACCCGTACGCTGCCGCCTTCGCGCCCGTACTTCAGCGCGTTGCTGACGAGGTTGAGCAGCACCTGCCAGAGGCGTCGGCGGTCGGCGTCGGCGAGCAGGCCCGGCGTCACCGGGGAGACCACCCGCCGGATTCCGCGCCGTTCGGCCAGCGGTTCGACGAGATCGACCACCCCCTGCACGATCTCCAGGACGTTGACCGGGGTCTTGTCGATGTTGCCCCGGCCGGCGCGCAGCCGGGCCAGGTCGAGCACGTCGTCGAGGATGGCCTGCATGTGACGGCCCCCGGTGATGATGCGCTCGACGTCTTCGCGCAGGTCCGGGGTCAGCGGCTCGAGTTCGAGCAGTTGGGCGAACCCGAGCACGGCGTTCAGCGGGGTGCGTAGCTCGTGGCTGAGCCGGGCGATGAACTCGTCCTTGGCCCGGGAATCGGACTCGGCCAGCTCCCGGGCCCGGGTGTCGGCGGTGTCGCGGGCGATGACGACGTAACCGCCGGCCGGTTCGAGGGCCACGCTGACCAGGTAGGGGGCGAAAATGCCGGTGCCGTCGGCCAGGCCGACGATGCCCTGCCACTGACCGGCGCGGGCCAACGTCCGACCGACGATGTCGCGCAGCCGGACGCGGGATGCCGGCTCGACGAGATCGACGAGATCGGCGACGGTCGTCGCGGACGCGACGCGCTCGCCGAGGAACACGCGCGCGGCGGCTCCCACGTCGAGCACCTTGCCGTCGGCGCCCACGACCATGACCAGGTCGGGCAGCGCGTCGAGCAGCGTCCGGTCCACCGACTACCGGACCCGGGCAGCGGCCGGCGCACAGCCCCGGGCGTCAACGGGGGACGCGGCGTCGGGACCCACACACGATTTCCACTCCACGGCCGGCAATGGTAGGGCGTGGCGTCGGACGGCGTTGTCCCGGGTTTGCTCAGGCACCCGCACAAGTCCCGTAAAACATGAATTTTCGCCCAACGTGGTGTCCAAACCACCCAAAGCGATCGTCCGGCGACCGGTGTCCCGATGTGGTGAGCTGCTCGCATGCTTGTGGCCTTCAGCGTGACCCCGATCGGCGTCGGTGAAGACGTCGGCCCACCCGTCGCCGCCGCCGTCCGGGTCGTCCGGGACAGCGGACTGCCCAACGAGACCAATGCGATGTTCACCACTATCGAAGGCGAATGGGACGAGGTGATGGACGTCGTGCGCCGGGCCGTCGAAGCGGCCGGTCGCGCGGCGGGCGGTCCGGCGGGCGGTCCGGCCGGCCGGGTCAGCCTGGTGCTCAAGGCGGACGTCCGGCCGGGGGTGACCGGTGCGCTGACGACCAAGGTGGCGACCATCGAGCGCCTCCTGAGCGGCTGATGGTGGACGCGCCGGAAGAAAGTCTCTCGGCGCTGAGTGAAACAGCGCGGCCGACGTCGTTGCATCGCGCCGCGCAGTGAGACGATGGACCCATGCCAGGAAGGTCCAGAAATCCCCGAGCCGCGAGCCCTCGCGGCGCCGATCCGCGCCTGCCCGACAGCCTCGCCGGCCTGCGGCTGGCCGGTGCCGTGCCGCTCGACCCCAAGCCGGCCGCCCCGCCGCCGGCTCCGTCCCGGCCGGCCGGTGCGCCGGCCGCCGCCCCCGGAACGCCCGCTCCGCCCGCCGCCGACGGTGGGGGCGCGGCCGCCGGGCCCCCACCGGGACCGGCCGTCATCGACGTCACCGAGGCGACCTTCCAGGCCGAGGTGATCGAGCGTTCGCTCCAGGTTCCGGTCGTGCTCGACTTCTGGGCCGAGTGGTGCGGACCGTGCAAGCAGCTCAGCCCCATCCTGGAGAAGCTGGCTCAGGCCGACGGTGGGCGCTGGGTCCTGGCCAAGATCGATGTCGACGCGAACCAGCGGCTCGCCCAGGCGTTCGCCGTCCAGGGCATCCCGGCGGTCAAGGCCGTGGTCGGCGGTCGGCCAGTTGACCTGTTCACCGGGGCGGTCCCCGAGAGCGAGGTCCGGGCCGTGCTCGACCAGCTGCTGGCCCTGGGCGCGCAGGCCGGGTTGTCGGGCCCGGGCGGCGCCGTGCCGACCGGCCCGCCGCCCGACCCGCTGCTCGACCAGGCCGAGGATGCGCTGGCCCGGGGTGACCTCGAGGTCGCGGCGACCGCGTACCGGGCCAAGCTGGCCGAGGCCCCGGCCGATCCGGACGCCACGCTCGGGCTGGCCCGGGTCGAACTGTTGCAACGGGTCGAGGACGTCGACGAGGCGGCGCTGCGCCGGCGGCTGGATGCCGATCCGGCCGACGTCGACGCCGCGCTCGGCCTGGCCGACATCGGCGTGGCCACCGGGAAGGTCGAGGAGGCGCTGGCCGGTCTGGTCGGCACCGTTCGCCGCACCTCCGGACCGGACCGGGAACGGGTCCGGTCCCACCTGGTGTCATTGTTCGCGGCCCTCGGCGACGACGACCCGGCGGTGCCGGCGGCCCGGCGGGCCCTGGCCTCCGCGCTGTTCTGAGGCTCGGGCCGCCCGGTCGGCTCGCCCGGTCCGGCCGCGCTGCGCGGGACGCCATCTCTCCGGACCGGACGGCCCGGTCCCTGCCCGCCCAGCTCGCGCGCACCCGGCGGTTCACGCTGGGTGCGCCCGAGCGGTTCACGGTCGCGTCGGACGGCGCGACCGTGCTGTTCCTGCGGGGCCACCCGGGCCCCGATCCGGCGACCGCCCTGTGGGCGGTGGAGGTCGGGTCGGGGGCTGAGCGGTTGCTCGCCGATCCGGCCGACCTGCTGGCCGCCGGGCCGGCGTCGGCCGCATCGGCGGCGGCCCTCCGGTCGGGAATCACCGCCTAC
>JAMFSN010000226.1 GCA_026225295.1 Frankia alni | reverse complement strand
GTGTGGCGAGTTGGGGGGTGAGGGTGAGTGCGGTGGCGGAGACGCAGGCTTTCTGTTTTTGTCCGTCGACTTCTATTTCGACGCAGAAGCTTGCGCTGCGCCAGGGGTCTTCGGCTTGGACCTGTTCGTCGGGTGCCTTGAGGTTGTAGTCCTGTGGTGCCCACTGAGCGTGCCCGGCCTGATCGCCCTCGAGGCCGTCGCTGTCCCGGCCGTGGCCGAGGTCGAGGTCGAGGTCGTGCGACTCGAAGGGGAGCGGCTCCCACTGGCTCTCGCCGTGCTCGTCGGTGATGGTGGTGACGGTGATCGGTCGGCCGGTGCCGTACGTGCTCTGGGTACCGTCCAGCTCGATGACGGTCAGTGCACTGTCGAGGTAGCTGCCGATCAGGTGGCGGGCGACGAGTTCGCCGGTGTGGCCGGCCGGGTCGTTCAGGGCGTCGATGAGCTCGTCGACGCCCGCGTGCGCGCCGATGCCCGCTTCCCGCTCAATCGACTCCCTGGTGGCGGTGTCGAGGACATCCGGGCGCTCGAGCAGGAATGTGGTCAGCTGCGTCTTGAGCTCACCGGAGGTGGTAACCAAGGTGTCGCGGTCAATCTGGATTGCGCCGCCCGAGGCGTCGAGCACCGCGTGGTAGAAGGAGTCCTCGACGGTCTCGGCATGCGGGATCGATGGGGTCAGCGACGTCACGGTGTCGACGGGCGCGTTGTGGAACGGGAATGACTGAGCGTCGTCGTGTTCGGGGGTGAGCGCGAACCAGCCGGTCTCGTCGGATCCCGGGCGGCCCACGGCGAGCCTGGGGGCGGCCGGATCGCCGTGCAGCCGGGCCCGACCGTGCGGGTCGATCGACAGGACGCCGCGCCCGGACCAGTGTGCGACCAGGTCGAGCGCGATCGGCCCGGTGACCTGCTCCCAGTGGCCGGGTTCGGCCACCGCCTGCACGACGTACGCGTTGGCTTTGCCGGAGTCGATGTGCTGGTCGAGCTGCACGGCCACGGCGTGCGCATTCGCGCCGTCCGGGTCCTGGTCGAAGAACTCTTCGATGACGCGGTCCGCGCCCTCGGCCACGAACGCGGCGTGGATCGACGGGAACGCGCGCAGCGTCTTGCCCGCCGTCAGCCTGCGCACATGTGCGGCGAGCGCCTGACGCAGCTGCATCGGGCCGGTCGCATCGACGCCGTGCGCGCTCAGCACGCCCCCGGCAGCCCTGATCACCGCGTCGAACACCGAGTTCGGGCCAATCTCGGTGGGGGTGAATTCGGCCCTGTGCTCGTGCGCCCATGCGGCCTGCGGCACGGTGACGCCCATCGGCGCGCCGGTCTCGGGACCGGCTTCGGCGACGCCGCGCTCGAAGCTCCAGCCGGCTGCCGAGTCGAGCTCGTACCCGAGTGCGTCGTGCAGTTGTTCGGCAGATTGCGGACGGCCGCCGCCGTCCAGGATGAGCGCCAGTCCCTCCCCGGCCTGCTCGATCGCGGAGTCCGGGATGCCGATCCGTCCCGTGACCGGGCCACCGAGCCCGTCGGTCCCGAACTCGACCAGCCGATGCCCTTCCGGGGTGTCGACCAGGATCACCGCCCCCTCGCCGTGCAGGAGCAGCGCGGCCCCGCCGATCGGGAGCACACCCGCCAGCTCGGCCGGCTCGGCCACGACCCACTGATCGGCAGGCAGGCCGCCAACGCCCACGCGGTCCTGCGCGACATCGACAGCCCCCGGCTCACGGCCGATCCCCTGCGGGAACAGCGCGTCGAGCAGTTCGACCGCCATACCCGCATACAGACCAGAACCCAGCGCGACGTCGTCGACCGCGCCGGCACCGCCGATCGCGGCACGCGCCGAGGCGGCAAGACCGACGACCGCGGCCTGCAGGTTCTCCGGATGCCACGACGCGGGGACCGCCCCGCCGGCCACCGGCCGCGGCGCCGGACCATGCGCCAGCCAACGGCCGCGGGCATCGCGCAACAAGCCAATCAGCGGATCATCGCCCCCGCTCGTCCCACCGACGCGCAGCGCGCCCTTGCGGGCATCGATCGCACGGGTGAGCAGGTACAGGGCAGGGTCGGACAGGTTCGGCGCACGCAGCGGGGAGCCGAGCGCGTACTTCGACGCATCCGACGGCGCCGCCGCCCAATGCCGCCAGCCTCCCTCGTCAACCGTCCATGTCACATAAACCGGCCGACCGCTGCCGTACCGGCCGACCACCCCGGACGGGTCGACCGTGCGCACGCCGAGGCCGAACCGGTTCGCGAAGTACGGCACGAGCTCGTCGACCAGCTCGGGCCGGTACTCGGGATCCCGGATCGTCTCGACAACCTCGTCCCGCACCCTACCGCTGTCGACCAGCGCGTCGTGCGAACCGGTGTGCGCCGCGTAGATCGTGTGCACCACCAGCGCCAGACCCAGGTCTCCTTCGAGCGCCGGCGCCACCTGCTCGGCCATCAGCGCCCGCAGACGCGCAGGGTCCTCGACGTACTCGCCGTCGACGCTGAACCCGCCGCCGGCCGCGCGCAAGACCGCCGCGAACGCGGCGTCGGGACCCCAGGGAATCTCCACGAGCCGGCGTCCGCGCCGGTACGCCCACTCCACCTGCGCGTCACTCGGCTCCGCACCGACATGATCCACGGCGGTGGAGACGGCCGGAGCAGCCCAACCCAGGCCCCCGGCCACATCCGCCGGACGGGTACCGGCGCCCGCCGTCTGCGGCGCCCTGACCTCCGCGACCGACAACCACGCGGCCCCGCGCGGCCCCGCCGGGGCCAGCACGACCGACGCCTCGGCATCCGGCGCTCCGTGGATCCGCGCACCGCCGTCCGTGTGCACGACCTCGATACCCACTCCGAAGTGCAGACCGGCCAACAGCGGAAGCAACACATGCATATCCATTCCTCCAGTACCCCGCTGGATATTCGCAATGACCCTCTGCCGCACGGCGGCGTCGTGCGGAGCCGGGACCCCGGCCTGACCGAGAATCCGCTGCCAATCCGCGTCCGCCAGCCCGGTACGCATCCACCGCACCAGCCCGCCGCTAAGCACCTGCGGCGCGAAGTCGAGCTCCCGGACGCCCGCGGCACGCCCGGCGGACGCGAGCACCTCGAAAAAGCCTCCGCGCGGACCGGCGAAGCGTCCGCCCTCGGACGCGACCTGGTGAACCTGCGCCGCCGACAGGCCGGACAACGCCGAGCCCTCGGAGCTCGTCGACAATCCGACCCAACCCCGCGCCCCATCCGCGCCCTCGGGCTCTGACTCGGCCAGGACCAGCACGGGACCCGAGCCGTGCGCGCTCATCGACCCGTCAACGTGCAGAATCAACACACTGGCACCGAGGTGCTCAGCCACGGCCGACCAGGCCCCGGCCGACGG
>JAMFSN010000225.1 GCA_026225295.1 Frankia alni | reverse complement strand
TGCATGAAGCAGGTGCCGGATACCGAGGTGGAGCGGAAGCTGGCTTCGGACGGGACCGTGGACCGGGCCTCGGCGGACGGGGTGATCAACTACCTGGATGAGTTCGCGATCGAGGAGGGCCTGAAGATCGCGGAGGCGGCCGGGGGCGAGGTGACGGTCTTGACGGTGGGGCCGGCGAAGGCGGCGGACTCGATCCGGAAGGCTTTGTCGATGGGGGCGGCGAGGGCGGCGCACGTGCAGGACGAGGCGATCGCGGGCAGCGACGCGCTGGAGACGTCGCTGGTGCTGGCCGAGGCGCTGAAGGTGATCGGGTTCGACCTGGTGGTGTTCGGGTCGGAGTCGACGGACGCGCGGACCGGGCTGGTGCCGGCGATGGTGGCCGAGCGGCTCGGGGTGGCGCAGCTGACGCTGGCGGGGAAGGTAGACGTTTCCGGGTCGCAGGTCACGGTCAAGCGGGTGACGGATGACGGGGTGGCGACGGTGACGGGCTCGCTGCCGGCGGTGGTGTCGGTGAACGAGAAGATCAACGAGCCGCGGTACCCGACGTTCAAGGGGATCATGGCGGCGAAGAAGAAGCCGGTGCGGGCCCTGACCCTGGCTGACCTGGGGGTCGACCCCTCCTCGGTGGGGCTGGCGGGGGCGGCGTCGTGGGTGGAGGACTTCGCGCCGAAGCCGCCGCGGGCGGCCGGGGTGACGGTGAAGGACGAGGGCGACGGCGGGGGCAAGGCCGCGGCGTTCCTGGCCGGGCAGAAGTTCATCTGAGGCGCGAGGAGAGGGAGCACTGTTATGGCTGAGGTTCTGGTCCTGGCGGAGGCGGCCCCCGGCGGCGGGGTCAAGAAGGTCACCCTGGAGCTGCTGACGGCCGCCCGCGCGCTGGGGGAGCCGTCGGTGGTGTGGACGGGCCCGGGCGCCGAGGGCGCGCGGGGGCGGCTGGCGGAGTACGGGGCGGAGAAGGTCTACAGCGCGGACTCGGCTGACTTCGCGGGCTACGCGACCGCCCCGGCGGCGGAGCTGCTGGCCCGGCTGGTGGGCGAGAAGAGCCCGGCGGCGGTGCTGGTGGCGGGCACGACGGACGGCAAGGAGGTCGCGGGCCGGCTGGCGGTCAAGACCGGGTCGGGGGTGCTGACCGACGCGGTGGACGTGGCCGCGGGGCCGGTGGCCACCCACGCGAACTTCGGCGGCGCGGTCACCGTGCACGCCACGGTGAAGAAGGGCACCCCCGTCATCGCGGTGCGGCCCGGCGCGGTCGAGGCCCGGCCGTCCACCGGGGCCGGCGCGGTCGAGGCGGTGCCGTTCACGGCGTCGGACGCGGCCAGGGGCGCGCGGGTGACCGGGCGGTCGGTGGCGGGGAAGGGCGCGCGGCCGGAGCTGACCGAGGCCCGGGTCGTGGTCTCGGGCGGGCGCGGGACGGGGTCGGCGGACGGGTTCGGGATCATCGAGCAGCTCGCGGACTCGCTCGGCGCGGCGGTCGGGGCGTCCCGGGCGGCGGTCGACGCGGGCTGGTACCCGCACCAGTTCCAGGTCGGGCAGACCGGCAAGACGGTGTCCCCCCAGCTCTACGTCGCGGTCGGGATCAGCGGGGCGATCCAGCACCGGGCCGGGATGCAGACGTCCAAGACGATCATGGCGATCAACAAGGACGCCGAGGCGCCGATCTTCGAGATCGCCGACTACGGCGTCGTCGGCGACCTGTTCACCGTCGTCCCCCAGCTCATCGAGCAGATCAACAAGCGGAAGGGCTGA
>JAMFSN010000224.1 GCA_026225295.1 Frankia alni | reverse complement strand
CGGTACCCGGACGGCGAGTCCTTCCTCGCCGCGCTCGCCGCCGGGTCCGCGCCGCGGGCGGTCTGGTGGGCGTTGCCCGGCCCGGGATCGTGGCCAACCATGATCGCCGCGGCGGTCCGCGTGACCTACGACAGCGGCCGGGGCGCCCTGGTGGTCGTGCCCGACGCCCGTGACCTGGACCGGGTCGCGGCGGCGGTGGGCGCGGCGATCGGGCCCGACGCGGTGGTGGCGCTGTCCGCGGAACTGGGTCCGGCCGAACGCTACCGGCGGTTCCTGACCGTCCGGCGCGGTCAACGCCGGGTGGTGGTCGGGACCCGGGCGGCCGTCTTCGCCCCGGTTGATCAACTCGGCCTGGTCGTCGTGTGGGACGACGGGGACGATCTGCACGCCGAGCCGCGGGCGCCCTACCCGCACGTGCGCGACGTCGCGGTGCTGCGGTCGCGGCGGGAGAACGCCGGCCTGCTGATCGGGGGCTGGAGTCCGTCCACCGACGCCGAGGCGTTGTCCCGGGTCGGCTGGGCCCGCCCGGTGCGGCCCCCCCGGGACGTGCTGCGGAACCTCGCGCCCCGGGTCGAGGCGACGGGGTCGGACCGCGAGTTGGCCCGGGACCCGGCCGCCCGGGCGGCCCGGCTCCCGTCGCTGGCCTGGACCGCGGCCCGTGAGTCGTTGGCCGCCGGCGCGCCGGTGCTGGTCCAGGTGCCCCCGCGCGGCTACCAGCCGCAACTGGCCTGCGCGTCCTGCCGGCGGCCGGCGCGGTGCGAGCGCTGTTCCGGGCCGCTGGGCCGCCCGGCGGCCGGCGGGACCCCGGCCTGCCGGTGGTGCGGCCGTCCGGCCGCCGACTGGAGTTGCCCGGCCTGCGCGGACACCGCCGTCCGGGCGGCGGTGGTCGGCGACCGGCGCACCGCCGAGGAACTCGGCCGGGCCTTCCCCGGCACCCAGGTCCGCACGTCCGGTCGGGACGCGGTGCTCGCCACCGTGCCCGATTCCCCGGACCTGGTGGTGGCCACGCCGGGTGCCGAGCCGATCGCGGCCGGCGGCTACGGGACGGTCCTGTTGCTCGACGCGTGGGCGCTGCTCGGTCGGCCCGACCTGCGGGCCGCCGAGGAGACGCTGCGGCGGTGGTGCGCGGCGGCGGCGCTGGCCCGGCCCGGGCCGGCCGGCGGCCGGGTGGTGGTCACCGCCGACGCCTCCGTGCCGGCCGTCCAGGCCCTGGTCCGGTGGGACCCGGCCGGTTTCATCGCCCGGGAGGCCGACGAACGCTCGGCCCTCGCCTTCCCGCCCGCCACCCGGCTGGCCGCCGTCGAGGGCTCGCCCGACGCGGTCGCCGACCTGCTGGCCCTGCTCGAGGTGCCGGGCGGGGTCGACGTGCTCGGCCCGGTACCGGTTGAGCCGTCCCCCGGGGTGAGCCCGGGTCGCGGCTCCTCCCGGCCGGCCGGTCCCGGGGCCGGCGCCCCGGGCCCGCCGGAGCCCGCCGAACGGGTGCTGCTGCGGGTCGGGCGGGAGCGCGGAACCGCTCTCGCCGCCGCGCTCAAGGGGGCGGCCGGCATCCGTTCGGCCCGTAAGGCCCCGGCCCTGCGCATCCGGCTCGATCCCCCGGATCTGCTCTGAACGTCGCCGGGGCCGGCCACCCGGTCTGGGTAGGATTGGACCGGCGGCGCCGGACTCCAGCGGCCCGAGCGTCCAGCCGGCCCACCTCAGCTTGGCCAGCCCGCCAGCTTGGCCAGCCCAGCCCGCAGCACCGGCCCGCCCGTGGCGGGCGAAGGAGTGTGACGTGACCGTCCGGGACATCCGGCTGATGGGGGACCCGGTGCTGCGCACCGTGGCCGAGCCGGTCGTGACCTTCGACAAGGAACTGCGGCGCCTCGTCAAGGATCTTGAGGACACGATGGTCGACGCGCCCGGCTCCGGCCTCGCGGCGCCTCAGCTCGGGGTCTCGCTGCGGGTCTTCGTCTACGACGTCGACGACGAGATCGGCCACCTCATCAACCCGGTGCTCGGGCCGTTCAGCGAGGAAATGATGGACGGCGAGGAAGGCTGCCTGTCGCTGCCCGGCCTCGCCTTCGACCTCAAGCGTCCGGAGCGGGTTGTCGCGGTCGGCCAGAACGAGTACGGCGACCCGGTCACGATCGAGGGCAACGGCATCCTGTCGCGCTGCGTCCAGCACGAGACCGACCACCTCGACGGGGTCCTGTTCATCGACCGCCTCGACCGCGAAACGAAGAAGGCGGCCCTGAAGGCGATCCGCGAGGCCGAGTGGTCCGGGCTGGCCACGCCCAAGGTGAAGAGCTCGCCGCATCCACTGTTCGGTCGGGCCCGCTGAGCCGCTGGCCGGCGGGGGTGGCGCTGAGCCGCTGGCCGGTGGGGGTGGCGCTGAGCCGCTGGCCGGTGGGGGTGGCGCTGAGCCGCTGGCCGGCGGGGATGGCGCTGAGCCGCTCGTCGGCGGGGATGGCGCTGAGCCGGCCGGTAGGGTCGCTCTTCGTGGGGATCACACCGACGCGGGCGGGGGCGCGGCAATGAGGCTCGTGTTCGCCGGAACGCCGGCCGTCGCGCTGCCGAGCCTGCGCCGACTCGTCGCCAGTGAGCGGCACGAGGTGGCGGCCGTTGTGACCCGGCCCGACCGCCCGGCCGGCCGCGGGCGCCACGTCGCCCCGTCCCCGGTCCACGGGCTCGCGGCCGAGGCCGGCATCGAGGTGCTCACCCCGGTCCGCCCGAGCGAGCCCGCGTTCCTGGCCCGGCTGGCTGAGATCGCGCCCGACTGCTGCCCGGTGGTCGCCTACGGCGGGCTGGTCCCGGCCGCCGCCCTCGCTGTGCCCAAGCACGGCTGGATCAACCTGCACTTCTCGTTGCTGCCGGCCTGGCGGGGCGCCGCTCCCGTGCAGCACGCCGTCCTGGCCGGCGATGAGGTGACCGGCGCCTCGGTGTTCGAGCTGGAGCCGGGTCTGGACACCGGACCGGTCTACGGCGTCGTCACCGAGGCGGTCCGGCCCCGCGACACCTCCGGCGAGCTGCTCGACCGGCTCGCCGGGTCCGGCGCCGACCTGCTCGTCGCGGTCCTGGACGGCATTGCCGACGGGGCGCTGACCGCGCACGCCCAGCCCACCGACGGGGTGTCCCTGGCTCCGAAGATCACGGTCGAGGACGCCCGGATCGACTGGACCGCGCCGGCCGTCGGGATCGACCGGCGGATCCGGGCCGTCACCCCCGCGCCGGGCGCCTGGACGACGTTTCGCGGCAAGCGGCTCAAGCTCGGCCCGGTCGTCCCGCTGCAACCGGGCGAGGTGGCCGAACTGGGTGCCCCGGCCGGGCCGGGGACGTTGCCGGCCGGGCGGTTGGCCGGCCTGGGCCGCGCCGGCGTGCTGGTCGGAACCGGGACCGGGCCCGTCCGCCTGCTCGAGGTCGCCCCCGAAGGCCGCGCTCCGATGGCGGCCGAGTCCTGGGCGCGCGGCGCGCGGCTCACCACCGACGACCGGCTCGGCTGACATGTCGCGATCACGTCCCGGTGGCGGTGGCCCGCGCGGCGGCGGCAGCGGGGGTCGGGGCTCGGGCGGCCGCGGTTCGGCCGGCAACGGTTCGGGTGGTCGGGGCGGCCCGCGCGGCGGTTCCCGGGGTGGCGCGCCCCGCGGACCGGGCTGGCCCGCCGCCGGCTCGGCGCCCCGCGGTGCGGCGCCGAGCGCCGGGACCCGGCCCGCGAAGCCCCGCCGCCCACCCGGGCCGCCCGCGGATCCGGCCCGCCACCTGGCCTGGGAGGTGCTGCGGGCCGTCGACGAGCAGGGCGCCTACGCGAACCTGCTGCTGCCGTCGTTGCTTTCCGAACGCCGCCTCGAGCTGCGCGAACGGGCCCTGGCCACCGAACTGGCGTACGGGACGCTGCGGATGACGGGGACACTCGACGCCCTGCTCGACACGGTGTCGTCCCGTCCGACCAGCCAGATCGACCCGCCCGTCCGGGACGCGCTGCGGCTCGGGGCCTACCAGCTGGTCCGGACCCGGATCCCGGCCCACGCGGCGGTCGCCTCGACGGTCGAGCTGGTCCGGGGGGTGGCCGGCGAGCGACCGGTCGGCTTTGCCAACGCGGTGATGCGGCGCCTCGCGGCCCGGGTCGCGGCGGTGCCGGCGCCAGTGTCCGAACCGCGGTCCGGGTCGGTCGCCGACCCGGCCGTCGAGGCGGAGTCGGTGGACGCGGAGCCGGTGGACGCCGGGTCGGTCGGGGCTCGGCCCGACCGGCGCGATTCCGGCGCCGTCGACCTCGCGACGCTGCTCGACGCCCCGGCCGCCTCGGTCGACCCCTACCGGCGGCTCGCGATCCTCACTTCCCACCCGGAGTGGATCGTGCGGGCCTTCGGGGACGCGCTCGGCAACGACCTCGACGCGCTGGCCGCCGCCCTGGCGGCGGATGATCTGCGGCCGCTCGTCCACCTGGTGGTCCGCCCCGGGCAGCTGACCCGCGACGACCTTCTCGCCGAGGCCCGCGCGGCCGGGCTCTCGGCGTCGCCGACTCCGTGGTCCCCCTACGGGGTGCGGCTCGACGGCGGCGATCCCGCCCGGCTGCCGGCCGTCGCCGCCGGCCGGGCCGCGGTCCAGGACGAAGGCAGCCAACTGGTCGCCGAGGCGCTCGCCGCGACGGCGCCCGAGCGGTCGGCCGGTGCCGGGACGGAGCCGGACCACGGCGGCCTGACCGTCGACCTGTGCGCCGGCCCGGGCGGCAAGGCCGCGCTGCTCGTCGGCCTGCTGCCGGCCGGGGAGCGGGTCCTCGGGCTCGAGCCCCGCGCGACCCGGGCCCGGATGGTGGCCGCCTCCGGGGTGGTGGTCGTGCGGGCCGACGGGCGTCACCCGCCGCTACGGCCGGGATCCGCCGACCGGGTGCTCGTCGACGCGCCGTGCACCGGCCTGGGCGCGCTGCGCCGCCGGCCCGAGGCCCGCTGGCGACGCTCGGTCGAGGACGTCACCACGCTGGCCGCGCTCCAGCGGGAGCTGCTGACCGCGGCGATCGACCTGACCCGGCCGGGCGGCGTGATCGCCTATGCGACCTGTTCCCCGCACCCGGCCGAAACCACCGACGTGGTCGAGGGGGTCCTGGCCGCGGTGGCCGGGGACCGCCCGGTGCGGGTCCTCGACGCCCGGGCCGCCCTGCCCGGGGTCCCGAGCCTCGGCG
>JAMFSN010000027.1 GCA_026225295.1 Frankia alni | reverse complement strand
TCAGTCGCCCTGGTGACGCAGAGCGTCGAGGGCCCGATCGGTCACGTTGTCGACCGGACCGGTCGCGTCGAGACCGATCAGGACCCCCCGCTCCGCGTAGTAGGCAACCAGCGGTGACGTCTGTTCCGCGTACACCTCGAGCCGGTGCCGGACCGTCTCGGACCGGTCGTCGTCGCGCTGGAACAACTCGCCGCCGCACCGGTCGCAGATGCCCTCGACCGCCGGCGGATCGAAGTCGACGTGCCAGACCGTGCCGCAGTTGCGGCAGGTCCGGCGACCCGACAGGCGCCGCACCACCTCATCGTCATCGACGACGAGCTCGAGCACGACATCGAGCCGGGTGCCCATCTCGTCGAGCATCCGCCCGAGCACCTCGGCCTGGGGCACGTTGCGTGGGAATCCGTCCAGCAGGAATCCCTTGACCGCGTCGTCCTCGGCGAGGCGGTTACGCACCATCTCGATGGTCACCTCGTCGGGAACGAGGTCACCCGAGTCCATGTACTGCTTCGCCTTGACGCCCAGCTCGGTCCCGGTCCGGACGTTCAGCCGGAAAATGTCACCTGTCGAGATCTTCGGGATCAACCGGGCCTGGGCGATGTACTGGGCCTGGGTACCCTTGCCCGCGCCCGGTGGTCCCACCAGAACGCAGCGCACTACCGGAGGAAACCTTCGTAGTTGCGCAGCATCAGCTGGCTCTCGATCTGCTTCACCGTCTCCAGGCCCACGCCGACGATGATCAGGACCGAGGTGCCCGCGAACGGGAACGGCTGGTTCTTGGTGAAGTTCAGCAGCATCAGCGGCAGCACCGTGATGACGCCGAGGAACAACGCGCCGGGCAGCGTGATGCGGTCCGAGACGCGTTTGAGGTACTCGGCGGTCGGGCGCCCGGGCCGGATGCCGGGGATGAAGCCGCCGTATTTCTTCATGTTGTCGGCGATCTCGGGCGGGTTGAAGGTGATCGCGACGTAGAAGTACGTGAAGAACAGGATGAGGCCGAAATACATCAGCAGGTAGAGCGGGTGGTCGCCGCGGGCCAGGTAGTTGTTGTCGAAGTCCTGGAACGTCGTGTTGTGCCAGACCTGACTGAGCAGCTGCGGGATCTGCAGCAGCGACGACGCGAAGATGACCGGGATGACGCCGGCCTGGTTCACCTTCATCGGCAGGTAGGTGGAGGTACCGCCGTACATCTTCCGGCCGATCAGCCGTTTCGCGTACTGCACGGGTATCCGCCGCTGCGACTGTTCGACGAAGACGACGAAGACGACGATCGCCAGCCCGAGCAGGCACACCAGGGCGAAGACCGGCGCGCCGGCCGCCTGCAGGATGCTCGTGCCCTGGGACGGCAGTTGCGCGGCGATGGACGTGAAGATGAGCAGGGACATTCCGTTGCCGATGCCCTTGCTGGTGATGAGCTCGCCGAGCCACATGATCATCGCGGTGCCACCGGTCATCGTGATGACGATCGTGGCGATCCGGAAGACGCTCGTGTTCGGGATGACCGCCGAGGTGCAGCTCGGGAACAGGTTCCCGCTGCGGGCCAGCGACACGATGGCCGTCGACTGCAGGACCGCCAGCGCGATGGTCAGGTACCGCGTGTACTGGGTGAGCTTCGCCTCGCCCGAGCTGCCTTCCTTCTTCAGCTGCTCGAGCCGCGGGATGACCACCACCAGAAGCTGGATGATGATGCTGCTCGTGATGTAAGGCATGATGCCGAGCGCGAAGATCGACAGCTGCAGCAGCGCCCCGCCGCTGAACAGGTTGATGAGCGAATAGACATCATTGTTTTTCGCGGCGGCCAGGCAGGTGTTGACGGCCCGGGTCGACACGCCCGGAGCCGGCATGACGCTGCCGACCCGGAACAAGACGATGATGCCGAAGCTGAACAGCAACTTCTTCCGCAGGTCAGGCGTACGGAACGCCCTTGCGAAGGCCGTGAGCACGGCTCCTCCTGCTCATCTCGGCAGTGACGGACCAGGGCCCGCAGACCAGGACCCGGCGACGGACTTGACGTGACCGGTGGTGGTCCGGTGGGCGCGCTGAGCCGACTGTAACAGTCGCGACGCCGCACACGTCCCGCCTATGGCGCCGGTGGTGGCGCTCCGGACCGGTTACCACCGCGGGAACATCACCGAACAACGCCGATGCCGCCCGGGGGGGCCGGGCCGGGGGCCGACCACGAACGCGGCGGAACCGTCACCGGTTCCGCCGCGCCCGGGTTCGACCCGCCTGCGGTGCGCAGTTCTACAGTTCGATGGCCGAGCCGCCCGCGGCCGCGATCTTGTCCCGCGCGGACGCGGAGAACGCGTGCGCCCGGACGGTCACGGCCGTGGTGATCTCCCCGTCGCCGAGGATCTTCACCAGCTTGCCGCGCCGCACCGCGCCCGCGTCGGCCAGCGCCTCGACATCGACGTCGCCGCCGTCCGGGAACAGGGCCCCGAGAGCCGTGAGGTTCACGACCTGGTACTCGACCCGGTTGCGGTTCTTGAAGCCACCGAGTTTCGGAAGCCGCATGTGCAGCGGCATCTGGCCACCCTCGAACCGGGCCGGCACCTGCTTGCGGGCCTTGGAGCCCTTGGTGCCCCGGCCGGCCGTCTTGCCCTTGGAGCCGTCGCCACGACCCACGCGGGTCTTGGCCGTGCGGGCCCCCGGGGCCGGACGCAGGTGGTGGACCTTCAGCCCGCGACCCTTGGTCGCGGTACCGGTCGCCGCGGTCGACGTCTCTTCGTTGTCGCTCATTCGTCCACCTCCTCCACGGTCACGAGGTGCGTGACGTGACGGATCATGCCGCGCACCTCAGGCCGGTCCTCGCGGACCGTACTCTGCCTGATCTTGCGAAGGCCGAGGGTCCGCAGGGTCTCGCGCTGGTTGCGCTGGCCCCCGATCCCCGACCGGATCTGGGTGATCTTCAGCTTGGCCATCAGGAACCGATTCCCGCGGCCCGCGCGCGCAGCATCGCGGGCGGAGCGACGTCCTCGATCGGCAGGCCCCGGCGGGCGGCGATCTCCTCGGGCCGCATGAGGCCCTTGAGCGCCGCCACCGTGGCGTGCACGATGTTGATCGGGTTCGACGAACCCAGCGACTTGGAGAGCACGTCGTGGACGCCGGCGCACTCCAGCACCGCGCGCACCGGGCCACCGGCGATGACACCGGTACCGGGGGACGCGGGCTTGAGCAGCACGACGCCGGCCGCGGCCTCGCCCTGGATCGGGTGCGGGATGGTCGGACCGATCCGCGGCACCTTGAAGAAGTGCTTCTTGGCCTCTTCGACGCCCTTGGCGATGGCCGCGGGCACCTCCTTGGCCTTCCCGTAGCCCACCCCGACGGTCCCGTCGGCGTCGCCGACGATGACCAGCGCGGTGAAGCTGAACCGCCGGCCGCCCTTGACGACCTTGGCGACCCGGTTGATGGCGACGACCCGCTCGACGTAGGCGGTCTTGTCCTGCGCCTGGCCGCCTGAGCGGTCACGGCGGTCGCGGCCCTGGGAGCCGCCGCCGGTCCGGCGCTGCGTGCCTGGCATCAGTGCATTCCCTTCATCAGAACTTCAGCCCACTTTCGCGGGCCGCGTCGGCCAGCGCCGCGACCCGCCCGTGGTAGGTCCGCCCGCCGCGGTCGAAGACCACGGCCTCCACACCCGCTTCGCGGGCGCGCTCGGCGACCAGCTTGCCGACCGCCTTGGCGGCCTCGGTCTTGTCTCCGTCAGCGCCCCGCAGGGAGGCGTCCATCGTGGACGCGGACACCAGGGTCCGGCCGGCGACATCGTCGATGACCTGGGCGGAGATGTGTCGCGTGGAGCGGGTGACGACCAGGCGGGGACGGGTGACGGAGCCGGAGACCTTCTTGCGGACCCGCGTGTGCCGGCGCAGCCGGCTCGTCCGGCGCAGGGCGCTCGTGCTTGCTGCCATGTTCGGTCTCCTACTTCCCGGCCTTGCCGACCTTGCGGCGGACGACCTCGCCGGAGTAACGCACACCCTTGCCCTTGTAGGGGTCGGGCTTACGCAACCCACGGATCTTGGCCGCGACCTCGCCGACCTGCTGCTTGTCGATCCCCCGGACCACGAACCGGGTCGGCGTCTGCACCTCGAAGGTGATGCCGTCGGGTGCCTTGACCGGCACCGTGTGGCTGAACCCGAGGGCGAACTCCAGATCCGAACCGCGCGCCGTGACCCGATAGCCCACGCCGACGATCTCCAACGTCTTTTCGTAACCGGCAGTAACTCCGGTCACCATGTTTGCCACCAGCGTACGGGTCAGACCGTGGAGCGAGCGGTTGCGCCGCTCGTCGTCCGGTCGGGCAACCAGCAGTCGCCCTTCCTCGGCCTCGACCCGGATCGGCTCGACCACCGTGTGCTTCAGGGTCCCCTTGGGGCCCTTCACCACGACGTTCTGGCCGTCGAGCGTGATGTCGACCCCGTTCGGGACGGGGATGGGCAGGCGTCCGATGCGTGACATGCGCCTACCTCCTCACCAGATGTAGGCGAGGACTTCCCCACCTACCCCGCGCTTGTGGGCCTGCTTGTCGGTCAGCAGACCCGATGACGTTGAAATGATCGCGACCCCCAGGCCGCCGAGGACCCGCGGCAGGTTCGTCGACTTCGCGTACACCCGCAGACCCGGCTTGCTGATGCGCTTGATACCGGCGATCGAGCGCTCCCGGTTGGGGCCGTACTTGAGTTCGACGACCAGCGACTGGCCGACGCCGCCGGTGGCGGTCGCGTCCTCGACCTGCCAACTGGCGACGTAACCCTGCTGGGTGAGGATCTCGGCGATATGGGTCTTGATCTTGCTGTGCGGCATCACCACCCGGTCGTGGTACGCCCGGTTGGCGTTGCGGACGCGCGTGAGCATGTCCGCGATCGGATCGGTCATCGTCATGGGGATGGTGCCTTCCCGCGGTGGTTCCCCCGCCTCGCGGACGGGGGCCTGTCGCAACTGGGTAACAAAAGGTGGAGCTCCGGACTACCGGACTACCGGACTACCAGGAACTCTTGGTGATGCCCGGCAGTTCGCCCCGGTGGGCCATCTGCCGCAGGCAGATCCGGCAGAGCCCGAACGTGCGGTACACCGACCGGGGTCGGCCGCACCGCTGGCAGCGGGTGTAGCCACGCACGCCGAACTTCGGCTTGCGCGACGCCTTCTCTACAAGTGCCTTCTTTGCCATGTCTCAGTTCTCCCGGAAGGGGAATCCGAGGGCCCGCAGGAGCGCGCGGCCCTCGTCGTCGGTCCTGGCCGTCGTGACGACGGTGATGTCCATGCCCCGGACCCGGTCGATGCGGTCGATGTCGATCTCATGGAAGATCGACTGCTCCACCACACCGAACGTGAAGTTGCCGGCGCCGTCGAACTGCTTCGGCGACAGGCCCCGGAAGTCACGGATACGGGGCAGGGCGACCGAGGTCAGGCGGTCGAGGAACTCCCACATCCGGTCGCCGCGCAGCGTGACCTTCGCGCCGATCGGCTGTCCCTCGCGCAGCTTGAACTGGGCGATGGACTTCCTGGCCCGCCGGACCAGCGGCTTCTGGCCGGTGATGGCGGCCAGGTCGCGCACCGCGCCGTCGATCAGCTTGGCGTCCCGGGCGGCGTCGCCGACGCCCATGTTGACGACGACCTTCACGACGCCCGGGATCTGCATGACGTTCGCGAAACCGAACGTCTCGCGCAGGTTCGGCGCGATCTCGGTGCGGTAGCGCTCCTGCAGACGGGGGCGCGCCCGCGGCTGGGTGGTCGGCTCTTCGGTGGCCGTCGAACCTTCGGTGGAAACAGTCATGGCGGGGGTCCCTACAGTTCCGCGCCGGTACGGCGCGAGATGCGCACCTTCGTACCGTCGTCGTTCGTCTTGAAGCCGATCCGCGTCGGGCGGCCGTCGGGGTCGACGATCGCCACGTTGCTGACGTGGATCGATGCTTCCTGGGTGATGATGCCGCCCGCCTGCGAACCGCGCTGGGTGGTCGTCACCTTGCTGTGCTTGGTGACCCGGTTGACCCCCTCGACGAGGACCCGCTGGGTGTCGGGGTAGGCCTTGATGACCTTCCCCTTCACGCCCTTGTCCTTGCCGGCGATGACCTGGACCGTGTCACCCTTTTTGATCTGCATGGCAGCCACGGTCACAACACCTCCGGGGCGAGCGAAATGATTTTCATGAACTTCTTGTCCCGCAGCTCGCGGCCCACCGGGCCGAAGATGCGGGTGCCCCGCGGGTCGCCGCCGTCCCGGATCAGGACCGCCGCGTTCTCGTCGAAGCGGATGTAGGAGCCGTCCGGACGGCGCCGTTCCTTGGTGGTACGCACGACGACCGCCTTGACCACGTCGCCCCGCTTCACGCCGGCGCCGGGCAGGGCATCCTTGACGGTGCCGACGATGATGTCGCCGATACCTGCGTAGCGACGCCCCGACCCGCCGAGCACCCGGATGCACAGCAATTCCCGGGCACCCGAATTGTCGGCGACTCGCAGTCGCGTCTCCTGCTGGATCACTTCCCGCTCCCCGACCGTCCGGTCGCACCGGACATTTACTTCGTCGTCCGCCGCGCACGTGAGCGGCGGACGTTTCCACCGAACAACCAGGGCAGCGCGGCGATGACGCCGCGCCGACCTGAACTACTTGGCCTTCTCCAGGATCTCGATCACACGCCAGCGCTTGTTCGCCGACAGCGGCCGGGTCTCCATCAGCCGGACCCGGTCGCCGATGCCGCAGGCGCCCGCTTCGTCGTGGGCCTTGACCTTCGTCGTACGACGGATCGTCTTGCCGTAGAGCGGGTGCTGGATCCGGTCCTCGACGGCAACCACCACCGTCTTCTCCATCTTGTCGCTGACCACCAGGCCGTCGCGGATCTTACGGAACCCGCGCGCGGTCGTCGTCTCGCTCGCCGCTGTGTCGCTCATGCGGTCTCCTCCGCTTCGAGGCCCGGCTCGACGGTGATGCCGAGCTCGCGCTCGCGCATCACCGTGTAGATCCGGGCGATGTCACGGCGGACGACCTGCAGCCGCCGGTTGTTGCCGAGCTGGCCCGTCGCGTTCTGGAACCGGAGGTTGAACAGCTCCTCCTTGGACTCGCGCAGCTTGTCCACCAGATCCTGCGCGGGCAGCCCGCGCAGCTCGTCCGCTGTCACGGTCGCCATTACGCGGCACCTCCCTCACGGGTCACGAAACGGCATTTCATCGGCAGCTTGTGAATGGCCCGCCGCATCGCCTCGCGGGCGATCGGCTCGGTCACTCCGGACAGCTCGAACATGACCCGACCCGGCTTGACGTTGGCGATCCACCACTCGGGCGAGCCCTTGCCGGAACCCATGCGGGTTTCGGCCGGCTTCTTCGTCAGCGGCCGGTCCGGATAGATGTTGATCCAGACCTTGCCGCCCCGGCGGATGTGCCGGGTCATGGCGATACGGGCCGACTCGATCTGCCGGTTGGTCACGTAGGCCGACTCAAGCGCCTGAATGCCGAACTCGCCGAAGGTGACCTGCGTACCACCCTTGGCAGCGCCCCGACGGTTGGGGTGGTGCTGCTTGCGGTGCGCCACCTTGCGCGGGATAAGCATGGATCAGCCCTCCGTCTCCGGCACGCCGCTCTCGGCGGCCGGTGCGTTCTCGGCGGGTGCGGTGTTCTCAGCCGGCACGCTGTTCTCAGCCGCCGCGACGGTCTCGGCGACCGCCGCCGGCGTGGCCCCGGGGGTCGCTTCCACGGCGTTGGTCTCCGGCGCGGCCGTCTCGGGCGCGGTGGTCTCGGTGACCGCCGTGCCGAGAGCCGCCTCGGGGCCGCCCGCCGACGGGGCGACGGTCAGCGCCTCGGCCGGCGCGCCTTCGGCCGGCGTGCTCGCCGCACCGCCCCGACCCCGTCCGCCCCGCTCGCCCTGACGGGCGGCAGCGCGACCGGCCTCGGTGCCACCGGTGGTGGTACCCGACGAACCCGAGCGGGGACCCCGGCGCGGCCGGTCCCGGCGCGTCTGACGCTGGATGGCCTCCTGCGCCTCCCGCTCCGCGCGGCTCTGCACGATGTCGCCCTTGTAGATCCAGACCTTGACGCCGATCCGACCGAAGGTCGTGCGGGCCTCGTAGATGCCGTAGTCGATGTCCGCGCGCAGCGTGTGCAGCGGCACCCGACCTTCGCGGTAGAACTCCGACCGGCTCATCTCGGCGCCGCCCAGACGTCCGGAGCACTGCACCCGGATGCCCTTGGCGCCGCCCTTCATCGCCGACTGCATCGCCTTACGCATCGCGCGCCGGAAGCTCACCCGGGACGACAGCTGCTCGGCGACACCCTGAGCGACGAGCTGGGCGTCGATCTCGGGGTTCTTGACCTCGAGGATGTTGAGCTGCACCTGCTTGCCGGTGAGCTTCTCCAGGTCGCCGCGGATGCGGTCGGCCTCGGCGCCCCGGCGGCCGATCACGATGCCCGGACGGGCGGTGTGGATGTCCACCCGCAACCGGCCCTGGGTCCGCTCGATGTCGACCCGGCTGATACCCGCGCGCTCCATGCCCTTCGACATCATCTTGCGGATCTTCACGTCCTCGCCGACGTACGCCTTGTACTGCTTGTCGGCGTACCAACGGGACGTGAATTCCGACGTGATGCCGAGGCGGAACCCGTGCGGGTTGACCTTCTGCCCCACTACCGGGCCCCTCTCCCGCTACCCGTCGCCCGGCTCGGGGCCGCGGGCTCGCGGCTCTCCAGGACGACGGTGATGTGGCTGGTGCGCTTGCGGATGCGGTAGGCGCGACCCTGGGCCCGCGGCCGGAACCGCTTGAGCGTCGGGCCCTCGTCCACGTAGGCCTCACCGACCCACAGCGTGGTCGGGTCGAGACCGTTGTTGTGCTCCGCGTTGGCCACCGCGCTGGCGACGACCTTGTACACGTCCTCGCTCGCGGCCTGCGGCGCGAACCGCAGGATGTTGAGCGCGTCGGTGGCGGTCCGACCGCGGACCAGGTCGACGACGCGGCGCGCCTTCATGGGCGACACCCGGACGTGCTTGGCCTGGGCGCGCGCGCCCGGCAGCCCGGCCCGGGTGAAGCCGTCGACGAAGTCGTCAGCCACGGCGTGACCTCCGGTCGTCCCTGATGTGCCCACGGAAGGTGCGCGTGGGCGCGAACTCCCCGAGCTTGTGCCCGACCATGCCCTCGGTAATGAAGACCGGGATGTGCTTGCGGCCGTCGTGCACGGCGATCGTGTGCCCGAGCATGTCCGGGATCACGGTCGACCGGCGCGACCAGGTCTTGATGACGTTCTTGGTGCCCTTGACGTTCTGCGTGTCCACCTTCTTGAGCAGGTGGTCGTCGACGAACGGGCCCTTCTTCAGGCTGCGCGGCATTGCTGTCTCCTCCTCCCGCTCAGATCCGGTTGACGCTGGTGTCGGTGGTGGTGCTGGTGGTCTCGGTGCTCACGTAACGCCCTGTGCCTCTGGTTCGCTGCGTCGCTCGCTCGCTGCGCCGCCGGCCTCCTTCGTCGGCCGACAGCTCCGCTCGTTCGACTCCTACGCTCACGGGACTACCGCCGCCTGTTCTGCTTGCGGCGCCGGATGAGCAGGTCGTCACTGGCCTTCTTGACCCGCCGGGTACGTCCTTCCGGACGGCCCTTCGGGTTCACCGGGTGGCGACCACCGGAGGTCTTGCCCTCACCACCGCCGTGCGGGTGGTCGACCGGGTTCATCGCCACCCCGCGGACGGTCGGGCGCCGACCCTTCCAGCGCATCCGGCCGGCCTTGCCCCAGTTGATGTTGCTCTGCTCGGCGTTGCCGACCTCGCCGACGGTGGCCCGGCAGCGCACGTCCACGTTGCGGATCTCGCCCGAGGGCATCCGCAGCTGGGCGTACGGACCGTCCTTGGCCACCAGCTGGACGCTCGCGCCGGCGCTGCGGGCGATCTTCGCCCCGCCGCCCGGCCGCAGCTCGATGGCGTGGACCACCGTGCCGGTCGGGATGTTGCGCAGCGGCAGGGCGTTGCCCGGCTTGATGTCCGCGCCCACCCCGGAGCTGACCGCGTCACCCTGGCGCAGCTTGACCGGCGCGATGATGTAGCGCTTCTCGCCGTCCGCGTAGTGCAGCAGCGCGATCCGGGCGGTGCGGTTCGGGTCGTACTCGATGTGCGCGACCTTGGCCGGCACGCCGTCCTTGTCCCGCCGGAAGTCGATCACCCGGTAGGCGCGCTTGTGCCCGCCGCCCTGGTGCCGGGTGGTGACCCGACCGTGAACGTTGCGGCCGCCCTTGGAGTGCAGCGGGCGGACCAGCGACTTCTCGGGGTGGTCGCGCGTGAGCTCGGAAAAGTCGGCGACGCTGGAGCCTCGCCGGCCCGGCGTCGTCGGCTTGTATCTGCGAATAGCCATCGCCTACTGGTCCCTGTCTCCACTCTCGCCCCGGTGGTCCCGGGCGTCGAACTCACGCACCGGGGCCTCCGAAGATCTCGATCGAGTCGCCCGGGGCCAGGCTGACCATGGCCCGCTTGGTGGCCTTCCGGGTGCCGTAACCGAACTTGGTCCGCTTACGCTTGCCGGGTCGGTTGGCGGTATTGACCCGGGTCACCCGGACGTTGAAGATCTGCTGAATCGCGATCTTGATCTCGGTCTTGTTGGCGCCCGGCCGGACGATGAACGTGTAGACGTTCTCGTCCAGCAGGCCGTAGCTCTTCTCCGAGACGACCGGCTTGATGATGACGTCCCGCGGGTCGGGGATCACTGGGCTTCGCCTTCCTGGTCAGCGGCACCGAGGGTGTCCACCGCGTCGCCGAGGTCGGCGACTTCGCTCTCGCGGGCCACACCGTCGAGCGTCCTGCCCTTGGGTGGTCCGGCGAGGAACTGCGCGAGCGCGCCCTCGGTGAAGACCACGTCGTCACTGACCAGCACGTCGTAGGTGTTGAGCTGGCCGGGGGCCAGCAGGTGCACGGCGGCCACGTTGCGCAGCGAGCGCCAGGTCAGCTCGTCGTGCCGCTCGACGACCACCAGCACGTGGCGGGTGTTGACCAGCTCGGCGAGCGCGGCGGCGGCCGTCTTGGTGGACGGCTTCTCGCCGGTCACCAGCGACGACACCACGTGGATCCGGTCGTGGCGGGCGCGGTCGGACAGCGCCCCCCGCAGCGCGGCGGCCTTCATCTTCTTGGGCGTCCGCTGCGCGTAGGAGCGCGGCGTCGGGCCGTGGACGACGCCACCGCCGGCGAACTGCGGAGCCCGCAGCGAGCCCTGCCGCGCGCGGCCGGTGCCCTTCTGGCGGTACGGCTTCTTGCCGCCGCCCCGGACCTCGCCGCGGGTCTTCGTCGAGTGGGTGCCCTGGCGCGCCGCGGCCTGCTGGGCCACCACGACCTGGTGGATCAGCGGCACGTTGACCGGCACGTCGAAGATCTCGCCGGGCAGCTCGACCGAGTCCGCGTCGCCGGCCCCGTGGACGGGAACGGTGCGGGTGGTCGGCTCGTGGTCGTCGGTGCCTTCGGACGGACGGCCGGCGGCCCGCTTCGTGGCGGCGGTCATGCGGTCACCTCTTCAGCGTTCTGCGACGGGGTCGTGGCCTCCGGCGCCGGGCGCTTGGCGGACGTGCGGATCAGGACGACGCCGCCGTCCGGACCCGGTACGGCGCCCTTGACCAGCAGGTAGCCGAGGTTCATGTCGACCCCGTGGATGGTCAGGCCCTGGGTGGTGACCTGCTCGTGACCCATGTGACCGGCCATCCGCATGCCCTTGAACACCCGGCCCGGGGTGGCGCAGCCACCGATCGAGCCCGGCGAGCGGTGCTTGCGCTCGACGCCGTGACCGGCGCCCAGGCCCTTGAATCCGTGGCGCTTCATGACACCCGCGAATCCCTTGCCCTTCGAGGTGCCGGTCACGTCGACCACGGCGCCCGGCTCGAACACGTCGGCCGTCACCTCCTGGCCGGGTCGGTACGCGGTCGCATCCGCCGTGCGCAGCTCCACGAGGTGACGGCGCGGCGTGACGCCGGCCCGCTCGTAGTGCCCACGCAGGGGCTTGGTGATCTTGCGGGGGTCGACGTCGCCGAACCCGAGTTGGATGGCCGAGTAGCCGTCCTTCTCAGCGGAACGGATCTGGGTCACGACGGCCGGCCCGGCCTTGATCACCGTGACGGGTACGACGCGGTTGTTCGCGTCGAAGACCTGGGTCATCCCGAGCTTGGTGCCCACGATGCCTCTCACGTTGCGGTTGAGCATGACTGCGCCGGTCCCTTACAGCTTGATCTCGATGTCGACCCCGGCCGGAAGGTCGAGCCGCATGAGCGAGTCGACCGTCTTCGGAGTCGGATCAAGGATGTCGATCAGCCGCTTGTGCGTACGCATCTCAAAGTGCTCGCGGCTGTCCTTGTACTTGTGCGGCGACCGGATGACGCAGTACACGTTCTTCTCCGTCGGCAGCGGCACCGGTCCCGCGACCTGCGCACCGGTCCGGGTGACGGTCTCGACGATCTTGCGCGCCGAGCTGTCGATCACCTCGTGGTCGTAGGCCTTGAGCCGGATGCGGATCTTCTGTGCCGCCATGATGGGCTTCGCCTGTCCTGTCTGTGTCGTTCCGGTCTGCTCGCTCTATCGCGCCCAGGTTGCCCGGGGCGCAGTGCGCGGGCGGCGGTCGGACCAGTTCGGCCCGGCCGCCGCCCGCGGCGTACTACTTGATGATCTTCGTGACGCGCCCGGCCCCGACGGTCCGGCCACCCTCACGGATGGCGAACCGCAGGCCCTCTTCCATGGCGATCGGCTGGATGAGCGCAACGGTCATCTCAGTGTTGTCGCCCGGCATGACCATCTCGGTGCCCTCGGGGAGGGTCACCACGCCGGTCACGTCCGTGGTGCGGAAGTAGAACTGCGGGCGGTAGTTGTTGAAGAACGGCGTGTGCCGCCCGCCCTCGTCCTTGCTCAGGATGTAGACCTGAGCCTCGAAGTCGGTGTGGGGAGTGATCGACTTCGGCTTGGTGACAACCTGGCCGCGCTCGACGTCCTCACGCTTGACGCCCCGCAGGAGCAGGCCGACGTTGTCGCCCGCCTGGCCCTGGTCGAGCAGCTTGCGGAACATCTCGACGCCGGTGACGGTGGTGGTCGTGACATCCGGGCGGATGCCGACGATCTCGACCGTCTCGTTGACGTTGATGACGCCCCGCTCCACGCGACCGGTGACGACGGTGCCACGACCGGTGATCGTGAACACGTCCTCGATCGGCATGAGGAACGGCCGGTCGATCTCACGCTCGGGCTGCGGGATCGAGTCGTCGACCGCGGCCATCAGCTCGAGGAGCTTCTCGCCCCACTCCTTGTCGCCCTCCAGCGCCTTGAGCGCGGAGACGCGGACCACCGGCACGTCGTCGCCGGGGAACTCGTACGCGCTCAGGAGCTCACGGACCTCCAGCTCGACGAGCTCGAGGATCTCCTCGTCGTCGACCATGTCGGCCTTGTTGAGCGCGACCACGATGTAGGGCACGCCGACCTGGCGGGCCAGGAGCACGTGCTCCTTGGTCTGCGGCATCGGGCCGTCGGTCGCCGAGACCACCAGGATCGCGCCGTCCATCTGCGCGGCACCGGTGATCATGTTCTTGATGTAGTCCGCGTGGCCGGGGCAGTCGACGTGGGCGTAGTGCCGCTTGTCGGTCTGGTACTCGACGTGCGCGATGGAGATGGTGATGCCGCGGGCCTTCTCCTCGGGCGCCTTGTCGATCTGGTCGAACGCGTAAAAGGGGTTCAGGTCCGGATGTGCGTCGTGCAGAACCTTGGTGATGGCCGCGGTCAGCGTCGTCTTGCCATGGTCGATGTGACCGATGGTGCCGATGTTGACGTGCGGCTTGTTCCGCTCGAACTTCTGCTTCGCCACGGGTGTTCCTCCAGGGAGGTGGCTCTACTGCTTTGTTGTCAGAGGTCTGGTGGTGCGGTGGTATGCGCTGGTCCCGGCGGCGCCGGGTCAGGCGGTGCGCGGTTTGACCCGCGCCCCGCCCGCGCTCAGGGAGCTGTTCACTCTCCCCTCGCCTTCTCTCTCACGGCGGCTCGGCTCGGGGAGCCGTTCACGCCTTCGGCGCTCACTCTCCCCTCGCCTTCGCGATGATCTCGAGGGCGACGTTCTTGGGAACCTCGGCGTAGGAGTCGAACTGCATGCTGTAGCTCGCCCGCCCCGAGGTCTTGGAACGCAGGTCCCCGACATAGCCGAACATCTCCGACAGCGGGACCAGGGCCTTGATGATCCGCGCGCCCGACCGCTCCTCCATGGCCTGGATCTGGCCACGGCGGGAGTTCAGGTCGCCGATCACGTCACCCATGTAGTCCTCGGGCGTCGTGACCTCGACGGCCATCATCGGTTCGAGCAGCACCGGGTCGGCCTTGCGGGCCGCCTCCTTGAACGCCATCGAGCCGGCGATCTTGAAGGCGAGTTCGGAGGAGTCCACGTCGTGGTACTGGCCGTCCTGCAGGGTGACCTTGATGTCAACCAGCGGGTAGCCGGCGAGGACACCGAACTCCATCGCGTCCTGGCAACCGGCGTCCACGGACGGGATGTACTCCCGCGGGATGCGACCGCCAGAAACCTTGTTCACGAACTCGTAGCCGCCGTCGAGGCCGCCGGACGGCTCCAGGTCGATGATCACCCGGGCGTACTGGCCGGATCCACCCGTCTGCTTCTTGTGGGTGTAGTCGACCTTCGCCACCTTGCGGCGGATGGTCTCCCGGTAGGCGACCTGCGGCTTGCCGACGTTCGCGTCGACCGAGAACTCGCGGCGCATCCGGTCGACCAGCACATCGAGGTGCAGTTCGCCCATGCCGGCGATGATCGTCTGACCGGTCTCCTCGTCGGTGCGGACCTGGAACGTCGGGTCCTCTTCGGCGAGGCGTTGGATGGCCGTGCCCAGCTTCTGCTGGTCGGTCTTGGTCTTCGGCTCGATCGCCACGTGGATGACCGGCGCCGGGAACGACATCGACTCCAGGATGACCGGCGCCTGGGGGTCGGCCAGCGTGTCGCCGGTGGTGGTCTGCTTGAGGCCGACCACCGCCACGATCTGCCCGGCGCCCACGCCTTCCCGGTCCTCCCGGTGGTTGGCGTGCATCTGGAGGATCCGCCCGATGCGCTCCTTGCGGTCCTTCGTCGAGTTCACGACGGCCGAACCAGCGTGGAGCCGGCCCGAGTACACCCGGATGTAGGTCAGCTTGCCGACGTACGGGTCCGTCATGATCTTGAAAGCCAGGGCCGAGAACGGTGCGTTCTCGTCCGGCTCCCGGGAGATCTCGGTCTCCTCGTTGCCGACCGCGTGCCCCACGATGGCGCCCACGTCGAGCGGGCTCGGGAGGAAGTCGACGACGGCGTCCAGCATCGGCTGGACACCCTTGTTCTTGAAGGCCGACCCGCACAGAACCGGGTTGATCAAGCTGGCCAGGGTGCCGCGCCGGATGCCGGCCCGGAGGGCCTCCTCGGTGGGCTCGTGGCCCTCGAGGTAGCGCTCCATCATGTCGTCGTCGTGCTCCGCGACCGTCTCGATGAGCTTCTCGCGCCACTCGCGCGCGGACTCCAGGTGGTCGGCCGGGATCTCGAGCACCTCGTAGGAGGCGCCCTTGTCCTCGCTGTGCCAGACCAGAGCCTTCATCGTGATCAGGTCGATGACGCCGCGGAAGTCGGCCTCGACGCCCAGCGGGAGCTGGACGACGGCCGGCGTCGCCGCGAGCCGCTCGATCATCATCTCGACGCAGCGGTGGAACTCGGCGCCGACCCGGTCCATCTTGTTGACGAACGCGATGCGCGGCACGTTGTAACGGTCGGCCTGCCGCCAGACCGTCTCGCTCTGCGGCTCGACACCGGCCACCGCGTCGAACACGGCGACGGCGCCGTCGAGCACGCGCAGCGAACGCTCCACCTCGACGGTGAAGTCGACGTGGCCGGGCGTGTCAATGATGTTGATGGTGTGGTCGCGCCAGACAGCGGTGGTGGCAGCGGAGGTGATGGTGATACCCCGCTCCTGCTCCTGCTCCATCCAGTCCATCGTGGCGGCGCCCTCGTGGACTTCACCGATCTTGTAGTTGATACCGGTGTAGAAGAGGATCCGCTCGGTGGTGGTGGTCTTGCCCGCGTCGATGTGGGCCATGATCCCGATGTTCCGGGTCTGGGCCAGGGCGTCGTTCACGTCAGCCATAACAGCTCACCAGCGATAGTGGGCGAAGGCCTTGTTGGACTCCGCCATCTTGTGGGTGTCTTCGCGCCGCTTGACACTGGCACCCAGGCCGTTGCTCGCGTCGAGCAGCTCGTTCATCAGGCGCTCGGTCATCGTCTTCTCGCGACGCTGCCGGGAGTAGCTGACCAGCCAGCGCAGCGCGAGCGTGTTGCTCCGGCCCGCGCGCACCTCGATCGGCACCTGGTAGGTCGCGCCACCGACCCGGCGGCTCTTGACCTCGAGGGTCGGCTTCACGTTGTCGAGCGCGCGCTTGAGGGTCACGACCGGGTCGTTACCGGTCTTCTCACGGGTGCCTTCGAGCGCGCCGTAGACGATCCGCTCGGCGACCGACTTCTTGCCGGCCATCAGCACCTTGTTGACCAGAGCGGTGACCAGCGGCGAGCTGTACACCGGGTCGACGACGACCGGGTGCTTGGGGGCTGGGCCCTTCCGCGGCATTAGCTCTTCTCCTTCTTCGCGCCGTACCGACTCCGCGCCTGCTTGCGGTTGCGGACACCCTGGGTGTCCAGCGAGCCGCGAATGATCTTGTATCGCACGCCGGGCAGATCCTTCACACGTCCGCCACGAACCAGGACGATCGAGTGCTCCTGAAGGTTGTGACCCACCCCGGGGATGTAGGCCGTGACCTCGATCTGGCTGGTCAGCCGGACGCGTGCGACCTTCCGCAGCGCCGAGTTGGGCTTCTTCGGGGTGGTCGTATAGACGCGCGTGCACACACCACGGCGCTGGGGGCTGCCCTTGAGCGCCGGGGTCTTGGTCTTCTCGACCTTGTCCTGCCGGCCCTTGCGGACCAGCTGCTGGATCGTCGGCAACGCCACTCCCGATTCGAAAGTCATTCAGTCACTGCATGTCCCGCGGGCCCGGTAGCCCCGACCCACGCGGTCGGGTGTGTCGCGCCCCGACCAGATCAGCACCGGAAAGTCCGGATCTGTTCCCACCGGGAATCGCGCCCACCCGGCCCCTTGGGGGCCGCACCGCCCACGTCACCGACGGTGGCCTATCGAAGGCCTCCACGGCGCCGAGCTAGGGCGCAGGACACAGGTCGGAACCGCATGGTCCCAACCACAAGAGGTCAGACTACCGACGTGCGCGCCCGATGTCGAATATCGGGCGTGTCGGCGGACCCGTCCCGTCACCATCCCACACCGGGGACGTCTCCACAGCCGAAAACGCCAAAATCCCCACCCCACATTCCCACCCTGGCATCCGTCCCGACGCGTCCGACGTCCCGCGTCCCGACGTCCCGCGTCCGGGCGTCCCCGCGTCCCCGCGTCCGGGCGTCCCCGCGTCCGGACCCCAACCTGGCAGCGCAACCGCACCACCCAACGCACGCGACACCGCCCGGATACACAGACGCGCTGCCCCAGCCAGCCCGAACTCCCCCGAGGCCCAACTTGGCAGCGCAACTGCGCCACCCAGCGGGCGCTGACCCAGCCAACACCCACTGGCCTGCCCGGGCGTCAGCCTCAACGCACCACCCAACGTCCGCTGACCGACCACATGCGTAGTCCCGAGCAAACGTCAGTGTTAACGGTCGACGGCAGCCCGCTGGCGCAGCCAACTGCCCGGGCCCGGGCGTCCGTCCCCATCAGCGCACCCCCGGCGGGCCCGCTGACACGGCCAAGGCCCGACGACCCGAGCAACGACAGCGTCAGCGGCCAGCCGGCGGCCCGCCGACACGGCGAACCGAACTGCGGCAGCGTGAACGCGCGGCCGGCGGTCCGCCGACGCAGCCAGAGAGCGACGGACCGAGCCGCCCGGCCCGGCGCTGCGCGATGCAGAGGGGGTCCATCACAGCCAGCCCGGGTCCCGAGTTGGCACCGCAACCGCGCCACCTGACGCACGCCGACGCCGCCCGGCCCAGGCCGACGCCCAGACGGGCCCGACTGAGCTCCGCTCCCCGGACACCACGCCCGTGGATTCATGCCGCCCCCCGTCAGCGGCAGCGCACTCCCAGGGGCCCGCTGATCCGGCCACGAGCTCAACCGGGCCACGCCAGGCCAGTCTGGCCCCGACGGGTGCCGACGCGGACCGTCGGGGCTTCGTCGGCACCCGCCGGGGCTTCGTCGGCGGCGGCGCCGACGACGGCCCGGCCGGGCGCGCTGACCCTGACGACGTTTGACCTGCTGGCAGCGGCCTGCGCTCCCGCTCAGCGAACCTGCCGAGCGGACGGGCCAGCCAGGCTGGCCAGAGCGGCGGCGATCTGGCTGACGAATCGGCCCGGATCCAGCCGGAGCGTAAGGGTGGGAAACCTGAGCATCAACGCGCCGCTCAGCAGCAGGTCGTTCTGTCGGTCCATGTCGAGGCGCCATTCGCGTTCGCGCATGTGAAAGCGCCCGTCGATCTCGACGCACAGCCCGGGCGGATCCCAGAAGAGATCGAGATACCGGCGGCGCCCGTGGGAGTCCAACCGCACCGCCTGTCGGGTCGGCGCGGGGATTCCGGCCCGCCGACACAGCCGGGCGGCGTCGATCTCGGCAAAGGACTCCGAACCGCCCTCGATGTCACCCAGCGCCCCCAGCAGCAGCCGGCGGTGCCGACCGACCCGCCGGGCCTCCAACTCGGTTCGGAGCCGTGCGGCGCTCACCAGACATTGTTGCACCGCGGCCGCAAGCAGACTGCAGGCGAACTCCGGGTCGGACGCCCAGATCGCCGCATCGACCAACGACCGGGACAGCCGGGTGCGAGGTGGATGGTGGGCCGGATGCAGATCGTCCGGTGGCCGGAACCGGCGGGACTGGTGGATGACCACGCCCGGTCCGGGGCGGGCGTCGGCGCCGCGCGGAACCAGCACATGGATCTCGTCCGACGGAAACCCGACGAGACCGTCCAGGCCGGCGGCGGTGAGGCCGCACAATGCGCTGCGCGGGCCCGCGTTCAGCATCGCCACCCAGGCGCGTTGCAGGAAGCTCGGCGGCCCCCGGTGCAGGATCACGGCGTGGCGGCCGGCGAGCCGCCATCGGCGCGCTCGGACCTCGTTGCGGACCCGGCTGCGGCTGACCCCGAGTGCGTGCAACTGCGGCCGGGCCAGCACGTCCTGCTGCTGCCGGGCAAGATCGGAAAAGCTACCGGCCGTCGTCCAGGCCCTGCTGTATCCACCCATGTGAACCACAGTGATCGGATTTTTCCGAACGTGCTCTCGCCGTCCACAGCGGTTGCGACTCATCCACAGCAGCGCCGCCGACTGTCAGCGTCGACGCGTCATCGGCGATGCGCTGGCCCGGCCAAACAGCTGGCGCGACCTACTCGTCGAAAGCAGCGGTGTAGAGCTCGCCGTAGACCCGCACGAGATCGGGTAGTTGGTAGTGGGCGTTCAGCCCACTCGGATTGGGCAGCAGCCAGATCCCGGAGGGGCCGAGCTTCTCGTCCTGCTCCCCGACCGTCGCCTTCCGGCGGGCAAAGGCCGTCCGGTACGCGTGCAGGCCGAGGAACGCGACCCACCGCGGCGCCCACTTCTCGACCAGCGTCGTCAGGGGTGCGACGCCGGCGCGGATCTCGGCGTCCGAGATCTCGTCCGCCCGGGCCGTGGACCGGTTCACCATATTGGTGATACCGATCCCCCGGGCGCGCAGCTCGTCCGTCTCGGACGGGTGCAGCCGACGGGAGGTGAAGCCGGCCAGGTGCAGGACCGGCCAGAGTCGATTGCTCGGGAGCCCGAAGTGGAAGCCGGTGGCCCCGGAGGCGAGCGACGGGTTGATCCCGCAGATCAGGACCTTCATGTCGGGCATCACAAGATCGGGAACGCTCGCGCCGAAGGCGGCGGCGAGTTCCGCGGGGGTCGGCTTACGAGGGGTCACCCCGCTGAGCCTAGGACCCGCCGAGCGCCGGTCCCGCGTCAGCATCGTCGGGCCTCCCACGTCGCGCTGACCCCGCCACTCGGTCGCTTCCCGCTTGATCACCCGCCCGCGGTCCGGAAGGTCGTCAGCGTCGGCGGCCGCCGACCTCCCGCCGGCCGTGGCAGCGGGCCAGTGGAGGCACGGTGACGCTGACGAGCCCGCAGCCGGACCCTGGGCGGCACCGTCAGCGGGCCGCCTGGCGTACGACGACACTGACTATCCCGCGGCCTGACCCGAGCGGCCAGGTCAGCGGGCCGCCGGCCGTGCGGTGACGCTGACAAGCGTGCAGCCCGGCCAGCCCCGGCCAGCCCGGCGTGCAGCCCAGCCAGCCAGTACGCCGCGCCGAAAACGCCGGACGGCGGACGCCCCCGAGAAGGGGACACCCGCCGTCCGGCGCGCAGAACCAGAAGCGAGCCCCGGATCTACCGGAAGTCGCTGCTGCGGTAGTCGAAGTCGTCCAGTGGGACGGCCTGACCGGAGGTGTTGCCGAAGGCGCCGAACTCGACGTCCCCGCCATCGCCGTACCCGCCGACCGCGTACACCGCCGCGCGGGCCTCCTCGGTCGGCTCGACCCGGATGTTGCGGTACCGCGAGATGCCGGTACCGGCCGGGATGAGCTTGCCGATGATGACGTTCTCCTTGAGGCCCACCAGCGAGTCCGACCGGGCGTTGATCGCCGCGTCGGTGAGCACCCGCGTCGTCTCCTGGAAGGATGCGGCCGACAGCCACGACTCCGTCGCCAGGGACGCCTTGGTGATCCCCATCAGGACCGGACGGGCCGAGGCGGGCTGCTGACCGGCGCTGACCACGCGTCGGTTCTCCTCCTCGAACCGGCCCCGCTCGACCAGCTCGCCCGGCAGCAGCGTCGTCTCACCCGACTCCAGCACGTTCACCCGCTTGAGCATCTGGCGGATGATGATCTCGATGTGCTTGTCGTGGATCGACACGCCCTGCGACCGGTAGACCTGCTGGACCTGCTCGACCAGGTGCAGCTGCACCTGGCGCGGGCCGAGGATGCGCAGCACCTCGTGCGGGTCCACGGCGCCGTCGACGACCTGCTCACCGACCCCGATGTGGTCACCTTCGGCGACCCGCAGCCGCGAGCGCCGCGAGACCGGGTAGGCGATCTCCTCGGCACCGTCGTCGGGGACGACGACGACCTTGAAGGTCTTGTCCGTCTCCTCGATGCGGATCCGGCCGGCGACCTCGCTGATCGGCGCCTTGCCCTTGGGTGACCGGGCCTCGAACAGCTCGACCACCCGGGGCAGGCCCTGGGTGATGTCGTCACCCGCGACGCCCCCGGAGTGGAACGTACGCATGGTGAGCTGGGTCCCGGGCTCGCCGATGGACTGGGCGGCCACGATGCCGACCGCCTCACCGACGTCGACCAGCTTGCCGGTCGCGAGCGACCGGCCGTAGCAGGCCGCGCAGACCCCGATGCGGGATTCGCAGGTCAGCGCCGAACGCACCTTCACGTTCTCGACGCCGGCCTCGATCAGCTCCCCGATCACCACGTCACCCAGGTCGGTTCCGGCCGTGGCCAGCACCTTCCCGCTCTCGTCGACGACATCGGAGGCCAGCGAGCGGGCGTACGCGGAGGTTTCCGCGTACCGGTCCCGCACGACGACCCCGTCCGGACCCTTGCGCCCGATCAGCGTCGACACGCCGCGCTCGGTGACGCAGTCGTCCTCGCGGACGATCACGTCCTGACTGACGTCGACCAGGCGCCGGGTCAGGTACCCGGAGTCCGCGGTCCGCAGAGCGGTGTCCGCAAGGCCCTTCCGGGCCCCGTGGGTGGAGATGAAGTACTCCAGCACGGTGAGACCCTCGCGGAAGTTCGCCTTGATCGGCCGCGGGATGATCTCGCCCTTGGGGTTGGCGACCAGTCCACGCATACCGGCGAGCTGGCGGATCTGCATCATGTTTCCGGCCGCGCCCGAGTGGACCAGCACGTAGACCGGGTTGGTCGGCGGGAAGTTGGCTTCCATCGCCTGGGCGATCTTGTTGGTCGCCTCGCCCCAGATCTGGACCAGCTCGCTGCGGCGCTCCTCGTCGGACCGGAAGCCGCGCTCGAACTGCTTCTGGACCCGGTCCGCCCGCTGCTCGTAGTCGTCGAGGATCTCCGCCTTGTTCGGCGGCACCACGACGTCCTCGATCGCGACCGTGACCCCCGAGCGGGTCGCCCAGTAGAACCCGGCCGACTTGAGTGCGTCGAGCGTCGCCGCGACCTGGATCTTCGGGTACCGCTCGGCCAGGTCGTTGACGATGGCGGCCTGGGCCTTCTTCGTCAGCTCGGCGTTGATGAACGGGTACCCGACCGGGAGGGCCTCGTTGAGCAGGCACCGCCCGAACGTGGTCTCCAGCGTGAACGGGTCACCGGGGATGAAGCCCTCGGGCACCGGCCACTCGGTCGGCGGCGTCGTGTCGCGCAGCCGGACGTTGATCGCGGCCTGGAGGTCGATCGAGCCCGCGTCGTAGGCCATCTGGGCCTCGGCGACGCTCGAGAACGACCGGCCTTCGCCGGTCGCGCCCGCGGACGGGCGGCTCAGGTAGAACAGCCCGGTCACCATGTCGAGGCTCGGCATGGCCAACGGCCGTCCGGACGCCGGCGACAGGATGTTGTTGCTCGACAGCATCAGGATGCGGGCCTCGGCCTGTGCCTCCGAGGACAGCGGCAGGTGCACCGCCATCTGGTCACCGTCGAAGTCCGCGTTGAACGCGGTGCAGACCAGCGGGTGGATCTGGATGGCCTTGCCTTCGACGAGCTGCGGCTCGAACGCCTGGATGCCCAGCCGGTGCAGGGTCGGCGCCCGGTTGAGCAGCACCGGGTGCTCGGTGATGACCTCTTCCAGCACGTCCCACACGACGGGCCGCGCGCGCTCGACCATCCGCTTGGCGGACTTGATGTTCTGCGCGTGGTTGAGGTCGACCAGCCGCGTCATGACGAACGGCTTGAACAGCTCGAGCGCCATCTGCTTGGGCAGACCGCACTGGTGCAGCTTGAGCTGCGGGCCCACGATGATGACCGAACGGCCGGAGTAGTCGACGCGCTTGCCGAGCAGGTTCTGGCGGAACCGGCCCTGCTTGCCCTTGAGCATGTCGGACAGCGACTTCAGCGGGCGGTTACCCGGGCCAGTGACCGGACGGCCGCGGCGGCCGTTGTCGAAGAGGCTGTCCACGGCCTCCTGGAGCATCCGCTTCTCGTTGTTCACGATGATCTCGGGCGCGCCGAGGTCAAGGAGCCTCTTGAGGCGGTTGTTCCGGTTGATGACCCGGCGGTACAGGTCGTTCAGGTCGGAGGTCGCGAACCGGCCACCGTCGAGCTGGACCATCGGCCGCAGGTCCGGCGGGATCACCGGGATGCAGTCAAGGACCATGCCCATCGGGCTGTTGCGCGTGTTCAGGAACGCGGAGACGACCTTGAGCCGCTTGAGGGCGCGGGCCTTCTTCTGCCCCTTGCCCGTGGCGATGATGTCGCGCAGGTTGATCGACTCGGCGTCGAGGTCGAAGGTCGCAAGCCGGTCCTGGATGGCCTGCGCGCCCATGCCGCCGCGGAAGTACCGGCCGAACCGGTCCCGCATCTCGCGGTACAGCAGCTCGTCGCCCTCGAGGTCCTGGACCTTCAGGTTCTTGAACCTGCTCCAGACCTCGTCCAGGCGGTCGATCTCCTTGCCCGCGCGGTCCCTGATCTGCTTGCACTCGCGGTCGGAGGACTCGCGCAGCTTCCGCTTGGCGTCGCTCTTGGCGCCGGCCGCCTCGAGCTCGGCCAGGTCGGCCTCGAGCTTCTTCTGCCGGGTCTCGACGTCGTTGTCCCGGCGCTGCTCAAGCTGGGTCCGCTCGACCGTGATCCGTGCCTCCAGGGACGGGAGGTCACGCTGGCGCGCCTCGCCGTCCACGTAGGTGATCATGTAGGCGGCGAAGTAGATGACCTTCTCCAGGTCCTTCGGCGCTAGGTCGAGCAGGTAGCCGAGCCGGCTGGGCACGCCCTTGAAGTACCAGATGTGCGTGACCGGCGCGGCCAGCTCGATGTGCCCCATCCGCTCGCGCCGCACCTTGGCCCGAGTGAC
>JAMFSN010000026.1 GCA_026225295.1 Frankia alni | reverse complement strand
TCCGTCTCCGCGCCGGTGCTGGCGCCCGACGGGGCCCTCCTCGGGGCCGTGTCGTTGTCCGGGCCGGTCGAGCGGGTCACGCGGTCCCCCGGGCGCCGCCACGGCGACGCGGTGGTGGCCGCCGCCCGGGCCGCCGGGGCGGCGGGGTCCGCGGGCTAGAGCCGGATCGGCCGGATCCGGCCCGGCCGGCGCGACTCAGCCGGAGGAGGAGGCCGTCAGCCCGGGTGGGAGGTCGTGGCCGGCCAACGGGGAGGGCTGGTGGCGGCGCTGCGACGTCGGCGGGGCCACGGCCCGCCCGCGCGGCGCGGGCGCGGCGGCCGGTCGCGGTGCGGCGGCCGGTCGCGGCGCGGCGGCCCACAGGTCGACCTCAACGATGATCTCGCCGTTCTCGGACGCCATCCGCAGCCGCCCGCCGTGCACTTCGACCAGGCGCCGCACGACGTACAGGCCCATGCCCGCGCCCTCGGTCAGCCGGGTCGCGGAGTTGTCCCGCTGGGTGAACGGCTCGAACAGCTGCCGGATGGTGGCCGGGTCGAGATCCGGCCCCGGGTTGCGGACCCGCAGCACCACCTCGTCACCGACCCGACCGCCGGTGAGCCGCACCGGCGCGCCCGGCCACGAGTGCACCAGCGCGTTGTCGACCAGGTTGGCGACCACCTGCTGCAACGCCTGGCGGGCCATCCGGACCAGCAGTTCGGACGGAAGATCGACCGTGATGTTCGCCGCGCCGGGGCTGTAGGACAGCACCGAGATGACCTCGGCCACGACCTCGGGGAGGTCGGCCGTGGTGCTGTCGTCGGTGCCGGTCGCGGTGGCCGCGGTCAGCATGTTCTCCAACAGCCGGCCGAGCCGGTCGGTGTTCGAAACAGCGGAGTCGAGCATGTCGTCCACCTGCGCATCCGAGAGACGGTTGCGGCGCCGCCGCAGAATCAGCAGAGAGGCACGGATTCCCGTGAGCGGCGTCCGGAACTCGTGTGACACTGTAGCCACAAGATCGCTGCGGATGCGATCGGTCTCCTCCAGACGGGCCATCAGGCTCTGCTGGCCCTCGTACAGCTGCTCCCGGTAGTGCTCCACCCGCCGGCGGGACTGTTCGTTGTGATGCCAGAAGATCAGCTGCGCCAACGCGAGGGCCAGGATGAAGCCGGCGTTGACCGCGGCGACCACCCAGGTGCTCCAGGCCGCGCTCCCCTGGCGGTACCCCGGGTCACGGGCCACCCCGGCCAGCAGAGCCACCTCGACCCCGACGAAGCAGACCGCGGCCAGGTGGATGACCCAGTCCTCATAGAGGGCGACGAGGCCCACCACCACGAAGAAGTGGAAGTGCATTTCGATGAGCCCGTGCGAGAGGTGCACGAGCGCGGCCGAACAGCAGAACAGACCGAGACTCGCGGACAGCGCCCGGATCCGGCGCGCGCCCGGCATCACCGCCGCCGACAACAGCAGGGCGGCCGGGATCGCCGCGATCACGCCGTGGCTGATTGTGAAGCCCTGCACGTAGGCGTACAGCACGATGGCCGGCAGGTGCAGCGCCAGTACCCAGGTGACCAGCCGGTGGCGGGCCGCCCAGTCCTGGGCGGGCAGGCTACGGCCGTGCGGGATCCACGAACTCACCCCGCGCAGGAGCGCCCGGGACCGGTCCGGCCGGTCGACCCGCAACGGCTCGCCCAGCCGCGGGCCTTTTTCCCCACGCCGGGGCCGCCCGGAGCGCGCGCTGCCATGGCGGCGCCGCGCCCGGTCGGGGTACGGGGAGGAGGCGGTCGGCATTGTGCCTATCTTCCCCTTAAGCGGACGGCTCGTGCCATGGCTGTCAAGGATGGTGTAGTCCGCCCAGGGTGCCCAGCACTGACTAGACCATCTTCACCAGCCTGTAACGGGTTCAAAAGGGGCATGGCCCCCTATGCCGACAACCGGGACGCTGTGGTCCGGAGTGGCCCCCGTGTGGTCACCAGTGGAGGAGGACACCGTGCCCCCCGTGAGCTTGAGCGCAGTCTGCACCGCCGCGCCGCTGACCGACGCCGATTCCGAGCTCCTGACCCTCGACCGTCGGTCCCCCCGCCGCGGTCACCTGCGACTCATCTCCTCGGCGGGCCCGCTGGAGGCGGCGACCGAGGTGCACGGCCGGGGCGGCCCGGACAGCTGCACCTGCCGCGAATGCACCATGGCCCGGCACCCCGCCTTCGGGACGAAACTCAGCCTCGTCTGAGCCCCCGGGCCGTCCGGCCGATCCGGGTCTTCGCCCGGTCCCGGCCGTTACGGCTGGACCTCGCGGGGGCCGGGGATCCACCGGTACCGGTCTGGCCGGTCAGCGCGGCGACCTCCCGGTCGATGTCGGCGATTTCGGCGACCTGCATCCGGGTCCGCCGGCCGGCCAGCCAGAACGAGATCCCGATCAGGACGAACACCGCCAGCGGGATGAGCTGGCTCATCGTGTACTGCCCCCGCTGACCGGCCCATCCGTCCGGGAGCGCGTCGTCCGGCTTGGCCCCGGCCAGCCAGTTCGTCACGAAACCCGGGTAGATCAACCAGACCGTGCCGAGCAGCACGAAGAACGTCGACAGCCAGGTGCACAGGTGCAGCCCGATCCGGCCGCCCGGAATCCGGAACGGACGCTGGGTGTCGGGATACTTGCGCCGCAGCACGATCGCGGCCGGGAAGATCGCGATGTAGCTGATCAACGTCGTCGAGATGGTCAGCCCGAGGACCGCCGAGAAGTACCTGGCCGCGCTGCCCGAGGTGAGCTGGTGGGCCAGGATGCAGACCACTGTCGCGGTGATCCCGGACAGGATGTTGACCCGGACGGGAGTGCCGAAGCGCTGCGAGATCACGCCCAGCGAACGGGGCGCGGCGCCGTCGTAACCGGAGACGGCCAGCGCCCGGTCGCTGCCCATGATCCAGGCCACCCCGCTGGTGAGCAGGGCGAGCACGAACCCGACCCCCATCACCCCACCGAGGAACGCGCCGGCCCCGGTCAGCGTGGCCGTGCCGTCCGACGCGACGCTGCCGCGGTACACCGTGAAGGACGCCTTGATCGCGTCGACGAAACCGCCGAGGTTGGTGATCTGGTCGGTCGGCAGGACCAGCAGGATGCCGAGAATCGGCAGGCCGTACAACACCACCGACCCGGCCGCGCTCGGCAGTTCGAAACCGACGTAGTTGAACACCAGGACCGGCACGGCGGTGAGGAAGACCAACCAGGACGGCTTGAAGTCGCCCGCGGAAACGCCGTGGACCCCGTTCTTGATCGCATAGACGACCACGGTGACGGTGAAGAACCCGAGCACCACGAACCGCACGAACGCGCCCAGGGTCGGCAGCCACTTTCCGATCTGGAACGACAGGATCGCCGCGATGGTGCCGAGCCAGATGAACAACATCGTGATGAGGTAGAACCCGACATTGTTGACGGTGCTGCCACTGCTGAAGAACGCCTCGATCGCCGTGACGGCGGTCAGCGCCAGCGTGCCGCCCATCCAGACCGGGTTGGTGATCCAGTACAGCAGGTTGTTGATGGCTCCGGCCATGTGCCCGAAGGCTATCCGGGTCCAGACGTACGGGCCGCCCTCCTCCGGGAACGAGAAGCCGAGCTCGGCGAACAGGAGTGCGGACGGGACGAAGAACAGCACCGCCAGGACGATCAGCCAGGTGAAACCCTGACCGCCGTTGGCCGCCACCGTCCCGATCGTGTCGAGACCGACGAGCGTACAGAGGAGAAAGAACAGGACGTCGAAACGCCCGAAGTGTTTCTTGAGTTTCTTCTTCTCCTCGGCCGCCGCGGCGGTGAGCACCGTCGGCGGCGCGACGTCGATCTGGGTCATGCCTGCTCCTCGATAAAACCTGGCTGCCGGTGAAACGCCCCGGACCGGTGAGCCACCGCAGCCCGCGACCCGCGACGGTCCACCGCGCACCGCCCCCCGGCACGTCCAACGCGTTAACACCTCGCTGCCAAGGCAAGGGTCGGGCGCCTTCCCGTGGGCGGTTGCCGGCCGGGTACCGGGTCTGGCTGGCCGCCGCCCTGGTTTCCCGGTTCGGCGACGCCGGGTTGTACTTCGCCCTGGGCTGGTCGGCCAGCGCCCACGGCGGCCGGGCGGCCGGCGAGGTGATCTTCGCGATCGTGGCCCCCCGGACGGTCCTGCTGCTGATCGGCGGCGCGGTGGGCGACCGGTTCGGAGCCCGCCCGATCATGATCGTCGGGGATGCGGTCCTGCTCGCGGCCACCGTCGGACTCGCCGCCCTGGTACCGGTGGTCGGCACGCCGCTGTGGCTGCTGGTGACGGCCGCCCTCGGCCTGGGCACGGTGACCGCGTTCTACTTTCCAGCGTCCGGAACGATGCCCCACCAGCTGGTCGCGGGTGACCAACTCCCCCGGGCCCTGGCCCTTCGGCAGGCCGGCAGCGGGCTGGCCGACCTGGTCGGCGGTCCGGTCGGCGGCCTGCTGGTCGGCGTGGCCGGGCTGGCCGCGACCGCCGGCCTCGACGCCGCCAGCTACGCCGTCGTACTGGTGGCCCTGGTGCTGGTCCGGCCGACCCGGCCGCCGCCGCGGACCGGGCCGGGCGCCGGTCGCGCACCCCTCCTCCGCGAGGCCGCGAGCGGGGTCCGGGTCGCGCTCGCGGATCCGGTGCTGCGGGCGATGCTTCTGCTCACCGCGGTGGCCGCCGGGACGGTGCTGCCGACCGGGTCGCTTCTGCTGCCCCTGCTGGTCCGCCACCACGGCTGGCACCCGCTGGTCGGCGGACTCACGCTCGGCGCCCAGAGCCTGGGCGGCGTCCTGGTCGCCCTGACGGTCAGCCGGCTCGGCACCCGGCCCCACGCCGGCCGGGTGACCACGTTCGGGCTGATGCTCGCCGCCGTAGGCATCGGGGTGCTCGCGGTGGCCCCGGACCCGGTGACCGCGGTCGCCGCGGGGGCGGTGCTCGGGGTGGGGGTGGCGCTGTTCACGAGCCACCTGGCGCCGCTGATGTTCTCCAGCGCGCCCGACACCCATCTGTCGCGGGTCCAGGCCGTCCTCAGCATCGTTCAGAGCACCGCCCTGGTCGTCACGACGCCGGCCCTGGGCGCCGCGGCCCAGCGGTTCGGCGCGCCGGCCGCGACCGGAGCCTGCGCCGTGGTGGTACTGGCGGCCGCGATGATCGCTGTGGCCAACCCGGCCCTGCGTCGCCTCGACACCGCACGTCAGGTGCAGCAGACCCGGGAACAACCGGACCCGGACACGCCAGAGGGCCCCTGACCCTGGCTGGTCAGAAGCCCATCTTTGCTGCCGTTCGTGTGTAGCCCCAACGGGATTCGAACCCGTGCTACCGCCTTGAGAGGGCGGCGTCCTGGGCCACTAGACGATGGGGCCAGGAAGTAGTGCGACCAGTCTGCGGTCAGACTGGGACAAACGCTGGGGTACCAGGACTCGAACCTAGACTAGCTGAACCAGAATCAGCTGGGCTGCCAATTACCCCATACCCCAAGGGCGCCTTTTCGGGCGACGCCCAGCTTACCCCATCAGCGCAGGAGCATCGCGGCCCGGGGTGGGGCCAGCGGGCCGGATCAACGGGCGGTCACCGGGCTCGTGAGGGTGCCGATCCCGTCCACCGTCACGGCCACGGTCTGGCCGGGCGCCATGGGTCCGACCCCGGCCGGGGTGCCGGTCAGGATGACGTCGCCGGGCAGCAGGGTCATCGCCTTGGTGATGTACGCGATGAGGGTCGGGATGTCGTGGATCAGCAGCTTGGTGCGCGAATCCTGCTTCAGCTCGCCGTCCAGCGTCGTGCGGATCGCGACGTCCGCCGGGTCGACGTCCGTCTCGATCCACGGGCCGAGCGGGCAGAACGTGTCGTGGCCCTTGCCCCGCGCCCACTGGCCGTCGGCCTGCTGCTGGTCGCGCGCGGTCACGTCGTTGGCGCAGGTGTAGCCGAGGACCACCTCGAGGGCCCGCTCGCGCGGGACCTCCCGGCACAGCCGGCCGATGACGATCGCCAGCTCCCCCTCGTAGTCGACCCGGTCGCTGTCGTCGGGGTGCACGATCGGGTCCCCCGGCCCGACCACACTGGTCGAGGGCTTCAGGAACAGGACCGGCCGCTCCGGCGCGGCGTCGCCGCCCATCTCCCGGACGTGGTCGACGTAGTTCTTGCCGATGCACACGACCTTGCTCGGCAGGATCGGTGAGAGCAGGCGCACGTCCCCGAGCAGGTGCCGCTGGCCGGTGAACGAGAAGGCTCCGAACGGGTGCGGGGTGATCCCGGCCACCACCGCCTCGCCCCGTTCCACCGAGCCTTCGACCACCCCGAAACCGGGCTCGGAACCGTCTGTGAACCGCGCGATCCTCATGCTGGTGACCGTACCGCCGGCCGCACCCGGCCGGTCCGCCACCGGGTGGAGCGGATGCCGCAGAATTGGGCCGGCGGGCGTCGAGTCAGGTCACCAGCCCGGCCGGCGGACGCCAGATCACCGAGTGCCAGATCACGGAATGCCAGATCACGGAATGATTGAGGGACCCACGTGAGCGAGACCACCCCCGTGTACGACGTCGGTGCGCCGGAGCCGCAGCCCGTCGACGAGGAACTCAGCATGAAGCTCGGGCACCTGGCCGAGGACGCCATCTTGCGGGCCAAGCCGAACGGCGACGAGAAGTGCTCGAACTGCCTGTACTACCTCGACACCGACTCCGACCTCACCTACTGCTGGCACCCGAAGCTGCGGATCCTGGTCGGGGGCGACTGGTGGTGCCAGTGGTGGGAAGAGATCGAAGAGGACGCCTGACGGTTCGGCGACCGACGGTTCGGCGACCGACGGTGGGAGGTCCCGGCGACGACCGGCGGGCCGGGTAAGGATGGGCCCATGTCGCGTTCCGCTGTCCTCTACCACCTGATCTGCGCCGGTCCGCCCGCCGCGGACGCCGAGACCTTCATCCGGCTCGCGCAGTCCGCCGGGTGGGACGTGTGCCTCATCGCGTCCCCGGCCGCCGTTCCCTTCGTGGACGCCGGCCGACTGGCCGACCTCACCGGGCACCCGGTCCGCAGCGGCTACAAGGCGCCGGACGACCCGGACGTGCTGCCCGCGGCGGCCGCCATGGTCGTCGCCCCGGCGACGTTCAACACCGTCAACAAGGTGGCCGCCGGCATCGCCGACACGCTGGTGACCAGCCTGATCTGTGAATATCTGGCCCTCGGGGTGCCGCTCGTGATGGCCCCCAACGTCGGCTCGGCCCTCGGTCGCCATCCCGCCTACCGGGACAATCTCGACCGGCTGCGGGGTTGGGGCGCGCGGATCGTGGTCGGGCCCGACCCGACCGCGATGGCCGGATGGCCGGCGGTGCTCGACGCCCTGCCGGTCCCCGCCGCGTGACCGTCACCGCGTGGTGACGGGCCCGGACCGGACGGGCGACCCGACCCCGGAAGCCGCGCGCGGGGCGGCCGACCAGGCCCGCTACGCCTGGCGGGTCCTGTCGGTGACCAGCCTCGGGGTGGTGCTGGCCGGCCTGAACACCTCGACCCTGGACGTCGGCCTGCCGGTCGTGGCCCGGCACTTCGACGCCTCGGCCAGCCAGGCCTCGTGGATCCTGCTGTCGTACATGCTGGTCAACACGGTGCTGATCCTGGTGTTCGGCCGGGTGGCCGACATCGTGGGCCGGCGACGGCTGTACGTGACCGGCCTCGCCATCCTGACCGGGGCCAGCCTGCTGTGCGGGCTGGCCCCCAGCGCCCCGGCGCTCGCCGGGCTGCGGGCCCTGCAGGCGGTCGGCGCGGCGGCGATCATCACCAACACGACCGCCCTGCTGACCGACGCGTTCCCGTCCGACAAGCTGTCGACCGGGCTCGGCCTCAACGTGACGATCGCGTCCGCCGCCCAGGTCGCGGGGCCGGTCGTCGGCGGCGCCATGGCCACTGCGCTGGGCTGGCGGGCGGTGTTCTGGTTCAACGTGCCGTTCGGGGTCGCGGGCCTGCTCTGGGCCCGGTTCAGCCTGCGCCGCACGCCGCCCCCGCCCGACCGGGAACCATTCGACGCGGTCGGCGCGGCGCTGGCGTTCTTCGTGGTCGGCGGGCCGGTGCTGGCCCTGTCCGAGGGGGGCGCGCTGGGCTGGACCGACCCGCTGGTCGCGACCGGCCTGGTGGTCTTCGCGGTGACGCTGCCGGTCTTCCTGATCGTTCAACGGCGGCGCCGGTACCCGATGCTCGATCTGTCCCTGTTTGCCGACCGCGAGCGGTCGCTCGCCTACGTCGCGGTCTTCCTGTTGGCCCTGGCCCGGTTCGCGGTCGTGCTGCTGATGTCGCTGTACCTGCAGGCCGCGGGCGGCGCCGACCCGTTCCAGGCCGGGGTGCGGGTCATTCCGGTGGCCGCCGGAATCTCCCTGGCCTCCCCGGTCGCCGGGCGGTTGGCCCGCCGGTACCCGGCCCGGATCCTGGCCAGCGCCGGGATGGCGCTCACCGCGGCCGCGCTCATCGTCCTGGCGCTGATCATCTCCCCCGACCGGCCGTACCTGCCGCTCGGCACCGGCCTGTTGGCCGTCGGGCTGGGCAGCGGGTTGTTCATGACCCCCAACACGTCCTCGATCATGACCAGTGTCGCCGCCGACCGGCGGGGCATCGCCAACGGCGTCCGCTCGATGCTGCAGAACACCGGCTTCGTGGTCAGCACGGCGCTGTCGCTGGCCATCGTGACCAGCCCCCTCGACCCGCTCGCCAAGCAGGCGGCGTACGCCGGCACCCTCTCGGACCTGTCGACCAACGCGCTGGAGTCCTTCACCCGGGGTTACCGGGTGGCGTTCGTGGTGCTCGCCGGGGCGTGCCTGGTCGGCATGGTCGCATCGCTGGCCCGCAACCCGCGGCCGACCGACGACCACCCGACCGAGCCCGGTCATCCGACCGACTTCTCGGAGCCACGCAGGCATGACACCATCCCGAAGGGGGCATAGCGCCAACGACCTGGGCGGCTCCGCCCAGCCGGGGCCGGCGACCGGAAGGCTGGCGATGGCAAATCCGCGGGTGCTGGGAATCGTGCTGGCGGGCGGCGAAGGCAAGCGGCTGGCGCCGCTCACCGCCGACCGGGCCAAGCCGGCGGTCCCGTTCGCCGGCCTCTACCGACTGGTCGACTTCGCCCTGTCGAATCTCGTCAACGGCGGCTACCTGCGGATCTGCGTCCTGACTCAGTACAAGAGCCACAGCCTGGACCGGCACATCACCACGACCTGGCGGATGAGCACCCTGCTCGGCAACTACGTGACCCCGGTACCGGCCCAGCAGCGGCTCGGGCCCCAGTGGTACACCGGCTCGGCGAACGCGATCTACCAGTCGCTGAACCTGATCTACGACGAGCAGCCCGACATCGTCGTGGTCTTCGGCGCCGACCACGTCTACCGGATGGATCCCCGGCAGATGGTCGAGCAGCACATCGCGTCCGGAGCGGGCGTGACGGTGGCCGGACTGCGGGTGCCGCGGGACGAGGGCCCCGCGTTCGGAGTGATCCAGGCCGGCGAGGACGGCCGGACGATCGAGGCGTTCCTGGAGAAGCCGCGCGACCCGCTGGGCCTGGCCGACAGTCCGGACGAGATCTTCGCCTCGATGGGCAACTACGTGTTTTCCACCGAGGTCCTCATCGAGGCGTTGCGCATCGACGCCGAGGACGTGGCCAGCAGCCACGACATGGGCGGCGACATCGTCCCGTTGCTGGTCGACAAGGGCATGGCCCAGGTCTACGACTTCTCGACCAACGACATCCCCGGGTGCACGGCGCGCGACCGCGGCTACTGGCGCGACGTCGGCACGCTGGATTCCTACTTCGACGCCCACATGGACCTGTGCGCGTTCGACCCGATCTTCAACCTCTACAACCGCGAATGGCCGATTCTGAGCAACACCCCGTCGCTGCCGCCGGCCAAGTTCGTCCACGAGAACGCCGACCGCACCGGGCACGCCGTCAACAGCATCGTCAGCAACGGCGTGATCGTCTCGGGCGCCACCATCCGCCGGTCGGTGCTCTCGCCGGGGGTGCGCGTCAACTCCTGGGCGCTGGTGGAGAATTCGATCGTCATGCACAACACGGTGATCGCCCGGCACGCCCGGATCGGCAACGCGATCCTCGACAAGAACGTCGTCGTGGAGGAGGGCGTCACCATCGGTGTCGACAAGGCCCATGACCGGGCCCGCGGCTTCACGGTCAGCCCGGGCGGGGTGACCGTGGTCGGCAAGGGCATCCGGGTTTCCGCGTGACCGCGGTCCGTCCGCTCGACCAGCGGGAAGCCGGGACCGGGTGCGCGTCGCCCTGCTGACCCGGGAGTTCCCTCCCGAGGTGTACGGCGGGGCCGGGGTCCACGTCGAGTATCTGGCCCGCGAACTGGTCCCCTTCGCCGACGTGACGGTGCACTGCCAGGGCGCGGACCGGCCGGACGCCGGCCCGGTGCGGGTCCGGGCCTACCGACCGTGGCCGGCCCTCGACGGCGCCAACGACGCCCTGCGCACGATGACCACCGACCTGGCCATGGCCGCCGCGATCGGCGGGCCGGGCAACGGGTCAGCCGGCGGCGCAGAGGGCGGCGCGGACGTCGTCCACTCCCACACCTGGTACGCGAATCTCGGCGGGCACGTCGCGTCGATGCTGTACGGGATCCCCCACGTGATGACCTGTCACTCGCTCGAACCGTTGC
>JAMFSN010000223.1 GCA_026225295.1 Frankia alni | reverse complement strand
AGTGCAGGGTGAGGTCGCCGACCACCGGATGGTGGTAGTCCTTGGTGCCGTGCTCGCGATCGAAAACGTCGTGGTCGGCCCACCACCGCCGGAAATCCGGGTCGCGTAGGGAAAGGTCCCCGATCAGCTCGGCCAGCTGGGGATCATGGGGATTCTGCCCCGCGTAGAGGTGCAGTGAAGCGACGACGCCCCGCGCGGCCCCCTCCCAGTCGACGTACAACCCGCGGGCCGCTTCGTCGAGGAAGATGAACCGGACCATGTTGCGCTCGCGGGCCGGCAACGCGGTGAAATCGGTGTAGAAAGCACGGGCGAGCTGATTGCTGGCCAGCAGATCGAGCCGCCGTCCGAGCACGATGACCGGGATGTCCGTCATGGTTTCCACCACCTGCAGCAGGCCGGGCCGCACGCGCTGGGGCGCCATCGGGCGGGGCCGTTTCCGGCTCGGCCGGGCCAGCGCGAACAGGTGGCTGCGTTCGGTCGGGTTCAGGCGCAGCGCGCGGGCCACGGCATCCAGAATGGACTCGGAAGCGTTGACGTTGCGGCCCCGTTCGAGCCGGACGTAGTAGTCGACGCTCATTCCGGCCAGCTGGGCGACCTCCTCCCGCCGCAGGCCCGGTACCCGTCGGGCGCCCGGCCGGGTCGGCAGCCCGACCTCCTCGGGCGATACCCGGGCCCGTCGCGAGCGCAGGAACTCCCGGAGATCGGTGTTGCCGCCGGCGTCGGTGACGGGTTCGCCCATGGGCTCCAGGCTAAGCCGGCGAACCGGGCGGCACCGGGTCGCCGAGGGGTACCGCTGGACCCCCGGTCCAGCCGACCCGGGGGGCAAACGGGCCTCTCGCCGGGCCTGGAAAAGGACCCCACCGGTGGTTGGCTCGTGGTGAACGGCAAGGCCGCGACGAGGAGGAGACCGGTGAAGCGCAGGATTCTCGGTGGAACGGGCATCTCGGTGAGCGAGTTCGCGCTCGGGACGATGATGCTGGGAGCAATGGGAAATACCGATCGGGACGAATCGGTACGCATGATTCACGAAGCGCTGGATGCTGGTATCAACCTCGTCGACACCGCCGACGTCTACTCCGGGGGCGAGTCGGAGGAGATCGTCGGCCGGGCGCTCGCCGGCCGCCGTGACGACGTCGTGCTGGCGACCAAGTTTTCCTACCCGCTGGGGCCCGACCCGGATCGGCGTGGGGGTTCCCGGCGGTGGATCATGCGCGCCGTCGAAGACAGCCTCCGGCGGCTGGGTACCGACCACCTCGACCTTTACCAGCTGCACCGGGCCGACCCGGTCACCGATATCGACGAGACGCTGTCCGCGCTGTCCGATCTGGTCCGTGCGGGCAAGGTGCTTGCGATCGGGTCGTCCGTCTTCCCGCCCGAGCTGATCGTCGAGGCCCAGTGGACCGCCGACCGCCGCGGTCATCAGCGTTTCCGCACCGAGCAGCCGCCTTACTCGATTCTCCTGCGCGGCATCGAGGCAGCCGTGCTGCCGACCGCCCAGCGCTACGGCATGGGCGTCCTGACCTTCGGTCCGCTCAGTTCCGGCTGGCTGTCGGGTCGGGCCGATCCGACCGCCGGGCAGCGGGTGGCCCTCGGCCCGCGCACCTTCGACCTGACGGTGCCGGCCAACCGGACCAAGCTCGACGCGGTCGAGCAGCTGTCGAAGCTTGCGAGCGAGGCCGGGCTGCCGCTCACCCACCTGGCGACGGCGTTCGTCCGGGCCCACCCGGCGGTCACGTCGGTCATCATCGGGCCCCGCACGCCTGGTCACCTGCACGATCTCCTGGCCGGCGCGGACGTCGAGCTGAGCGCCGACGTCCTCGACCGGATCGACGAGATCGTTCCGCCGGGCGTCAACCTCAACCAGGACGACATCTACTATTCGCCGCCGGCGTTGGCGGACAAGCGGCTCCGGCGGCGCTGAGTCCTCGTCACGGGTCCGGCCCGGGTTCAGGCGCGGGCGCCGCTGCCGACCGGCTGGGTGCCCGACGGCTCCGAGCGGACGGTCGCACACCACGCCGCGATTTCCGCGCGGCGCCCGGCCCCCAGCTTGGTCAGGATGTGTTCGACGTGGGCGGAGATCGTCTTCGGGGCGAGGGTGAGCCGTTCGGCGATCTGCCGGTTGGTCAGGCCGGTCGCCACCAGCTGCGCGACCTCGAACTCCCGGGCGCTCAGCGGATACCACGGTTCCACCGGACGCCCCCCGCCGAACGTGGCGACGACGCGGTCCACCGCGTGGACGAGCGTCATCGCGCCGGCCGCCGCGGCGCTGGTCCGGGCCTGGTCGACGAGCTTCGCCGCCTCGGCCTGGCGCCGGGACCGCGCCGCCAGCGCGGCCAGATCGAGCAGTACCCAGGTCCCTTCCCAGAATCGGCGCCGCGTCTGCCAGGCGTCCCGGGCCGCCTCGAGCCGGAGCCGGGCTTCGGGCAGGTCGCCCCGGGCGAGCAGGACCAGTCCCCGGCCGTGGT